>CAYPTH010000156.1:2313-5956 GCA_964413635.1 uncultured Spirochaetaceae bacterium | reverse complement strand
GCCCGTCCGCGACGCGACCCGACCCTGACCCAGGGGCGGAAATGACGCCGCGAGGTCCATCCGCCCGCGAAATGCCCCAACCGCGCCGATAGGTTTTCCTATCGTTAGATTCCCGGCACCGTGGTCTACCTGATGGGCAAAGATTCCAGCTACGTCACCGGCGTCAATGTCCCGATCTCCGGCGGGATATCGTAGCCGGCCAGGCCGGCCAGGAGTCGTATCGGACTGGTGCGGGCGCCGCCCTCCTTCTAGTTAAAGCCGTCTCCATCGCCAATCAGGTTGAGGAAGTAGTCGGGGTGCTCCTCGTCATTACTGGGGATCACCAGCTTGGCCGCGTAGCGCGTGCTGTCGCTCTGGCCGGCGAAGCGGATGGTCACCGTAACCTGTTCTCCGGGAACGATGGTCATGACGGCGGCACCGCTGAGCAAGGAGAACGGCTGAATGGCTTCATTCTGATCAGTAACCATGACGTAGTCGGGGCCCGGTCCTTCGAGGATCAGGTTTGCAGTTCCGACGTTCTTGATCGTGAAGTCAATGTCTTCGGTGAGTCCAAAGCCGGGCTTGCCGAAGTCTATCTCGCTGCCGGATGCCATGTCGGCCGCCGGGTTTCCGTTCCTTGCCTCCACGATGACCTGGAGCTCGGGGCCATCGAGTCCCGGAAAGTTGCCGCCGAACAGGTCGCAGGAGGCAACCACAACGACCGCGAGAACGGTCAATCCAATAGTCAGAAATCTATTCATAGAATACTCCTCGAGACAGGTTTATGGTGAGACGAACCCATTGTCGAAGGCGTTTCTCATGGCAAACGAAATATTGATCGATGGCTCCGGACGGCTGTTGACGATCACGACCGTCTGGACGCCCGCCGGGAAATTGGCTGCGATCGACTGCATTCCCTTTTCCACCGGGGTGTCGGTCCAGAACCAGCCGCCCTGCTTCATGTTGTAGGTACCCTGATCACCGGTCTGCGTGTTCCACCAGCCGAGCCTCTCGTTGTTCATGATTTCCCGCGACTCGTTGGAAATGATGTCCTCGGTGAAGCGCAGATGGGCGAGAACCGCGGCCAGATCTACGGCGGACAGGTACCAGCCGTAGGCACCGTAATTGAGAGAGAAGTCGGTGCCTTCAACGCCAGGTTGATTGTCGTAGGGCCACGGGTAGTAGCGGTTTCCGTCGGCAGGCGGAACGGTGGTAGCCCGTTCTGCGGTTACTCCCGCCGGGGTAAACACAACGGCCTGCACGTACTGTCCGAATACCCGGGCGTGGAATTGCGCCTCGGTCTCGGTTGAATCGGTGTGCGCCGCGCCAAGGAGGTAAGGCACGATGACCCGGAACATAGCGTGGTTCACGTTGTCGTAGTCCGCGGGCTCCTGCAGCAGTATGTTGCCAATCTCGATGTGCTCCGCCAGCCGCGCGTCGCTTTCCCCCTGCGCCACGCCGCCGTAGAACAAGCCGCTCTTGTGCGCCAGTAAGTGCCGGAATGTCAGCGCGTCGTTGCTAACGCCCGGGCCACGCGTCCAGGATGGTGGCAGGTAGGGCTCCACGCCGCTGTCTAGTCCGACGCCGGGGGTATCCTGCAGCAGCCGCAGCACCGCCGCAGTGGTGATGGCCTTACTGATACTCGCAATGTGCATCCGCTGATTGCGGTTCATCGCGAGCTCTCCCGCCGGTTCGAACTGTGTCCGACCGAACCCCACCTCACCGGCTCGCGCCAGCGAACCGTTCTGAGCGATCGCGTAGGTGAACCCTACACTGCCTGCGAAGGCATCGCGCACGTTCTGTTCGAAGAGGTCGAGGCTGAACTCCTCCTGCGCCTGTGTCTGGAAACCGTCCCCGGCGATGATGCCGTCGCACGCAGTGATGGCCAGCACCGCCGTCGCTCCCAGAAGCACCCATATTCTTTGCATTATTCGTCTCGGCATTCTTTTCTCCATGCGGCGCACGCTGCCGCGCCGCTATACCACCACGTAGGGGTGACAGGAGTAGATGATACTAACGCTTATCAATTAACTCAGGAGTAGGTAAGAAAAGTACAATCGAGCCTTCTTGCCCGCCGGTGATTTGCTATCACTCGGCCGTCTCGGAAAACACCTGGCGATGCGTCCACGTTGCTTTCAGGTAGTCTCCGGGAGTTATTCCGGCGAGTCGGTCGAAGTCCTTTGCAAGGTGCGATTGGTCGACGTATCCGAAGGTGGGGGCGAGCCGGCTCCAGGTGACTGGAGGGTAGAGGCGGCAGCGTTCGAGCATTCGGTTAAAGCGGATGATCTGCTGGTAGCGCTTCGGAGTAAGGCCGACGTGGCGCTTAAAAAGGTCCACGAAGTGCTTGGGAGAAAAGCCGATGGTCTCCTCTGCAAAGTTGGCGAGGGAGATGTTCGCGGTGTCGCCGCGCCGAATGGCCGCGGTCGCGAAGTCGATCTCTTCGGCGTATCTCAGCTCGGGGTCAAAGCGCTCTCGGAGGAACGTTTCGGCTATACTGAATATTCGGCTCGGGATCTGAGTTTCCAGGAGCTGTTCGTGCAGGACCCCGAAAGCCGGTCCAAAGACATCTCGAGCAGGGATGATCGCGTTCGTGAGCTCTCCGACCCGCGGTCCGAGGAAGCGCGCCGCTCCACCCGGCGTGAACACGATCCCGAATGCCCGAGCGCTCTGCGACGTATCGTAGATGCTGTAGCTCTGTTGAGGTCCAACGAGCCCGGGCTCGGAGACCGTCACGCCGCGGTCCTTCACTGCCCCGGAGGTGATCGTGGTCCGGCCTTCGAGCGGAAAAAGGATATCGACGGTGCCCTCGGGGATCATCCTGAAACCACTATCCTCCGCGGCGAAACCATCGTAGTAGGCGAACCAGTAGACGTACGTGCTGAGCGGGCCGGTCGGCCTCGCGCTTACTACGCGCATTTCACTCACTATTATACGTCATTTCCGTTCATGCAGGCTGACCGCGCACTCGAGGGCCAAACGCTTGGCCTGTCGGACATCGGCGTTCGTGATCTCGTAGAAGCGGCCCTGGGCCATCCACTTCAACGCCGCCTCCGCGGATGCCAGTGCGAAGGAGGGGTCTTCCGAGGCGTGGTCCTCGGCGGCGCGCAGCAGCGTGCGGATATTCACCGGCGACCGCGACGCGAGATCTGCAGCTAGCTCGAGAAACCCAAACGTCTTTGCTGCGGCAAACCAACGCCCCGGATCAAAGGGGGTGCTCTTGATCAGGTCGTGCAGGATGCTCCGCGGCTCCTTCCAGGGATACTTTTTGACCAGAGCCCGGAACGTGGCAAGGTGTGTGCCGGCCTGGTTTGCGTCGAAGGCGAAGCGGCGGTAGGCTTCATCGCCCCGGCCTGCTTCCAGGAGGATCTCTTCACACGTGTTGACGATCGCCGCCGCACTGTCGTTGCGCCCCTGAGAAGCCATGGCGTATTCGACCGCCTCGTCCGTCTTTCCCTGCGCCCGGAGAGCCTCCACGCCGTAGCAGCGAAAGTGCCACCAGAGGAACGGAGCGTTTTCAATCAGATCCATGAGCTCCTGATATCGCCCGGCAACAAGCAGGCAGGAGAGACACGCCGGCGTGCCGTTGTAGTATCAGCTGCCGTCGCCGCTCCAGCTCATGTGCACCACCGGGAGAAACTCATCGGCCCCTCGAGATGCTTCCTCC
>CAYPTH010000156.1:0-2213 GCA_964413635.1 uncultured Spirochaetaceae bacterium | reverse complement strand
CCAGCTCATGTGCACCACCGGGAGAAACTCATCGGCCCCTCGAGATGCTTCCTCCGGCGATCCGCACAGCTCTCCCCAGCGCTCGCGCACCTCCCGAAGATAGTCTACGCCGTCATCTACAACCGCCTGCCACAGTAGTTCCAGCCACCGTTCCCGCTGTTCCTGATCAACCGGGGCCGAGAGAAATATGTCGATGAGTACGTGCACCGTCTTGTCGACCGCCGTGCCAAGCGCGCCTCTTTCAGTCGCTTAGATGCCAGTTTCGAGGCACTCCATCCGTACGCGATCGCGCGAAAGTAGCGGCGGAACTCCCACTTGTGGCTTGCAGGCTTCATTGGTCACAGGATTTCGATGATTGTCACGGAGGTCACCGCCCCATCTGCGCCGGCGCATGATTGATGCTGCACGGAGTTTGCGGTAACTTTGTGCGTGCGTATTAGGGTCATTGGATGGTGTCACTGGACCAAACATGACCCGAGGAGGAATCATGGCAAACCTGACGCTCCGTGGACTCGACGACGAGCTTCGAAAACGCCTCGAGCGGACGGCACAGGAGCGGAACCAGAGCCTGAATGCAACGGCCATCTCGCTGTTGCGCGAGACCCTCGGGCTGACTGTTCCACCCATCCACAAGAGCTATGACGATCTGGACCATCTGGCCGGGACCTGGAGCACCGCGGAGGCCGCGCAGTTCGACCGAGCCGTCGAGGATTTTGCACACGTGGACGATGAACTGTGGAGGTGACGGCCGTTCTCATCGACACAAGTATCTACAGCGCCTTTAAGCGGGGTGAGCCCGAGGTGGTGAATCGAATGCGTCGCTTCGAGGAGCTCCATCTCAACGCGGTCGTTCTCGGTGAGATTTTGAGCGGGTTCAGGCTGGGCACGAAAGAGCAGGAGAATCGGCGTGAGCTGGACGCGTTCCTCTCCTCTCCCCGACTCCGGGTGGATCCGCTGACCCTCCAAACCGCCGAGTACTACTCCTTCGTCTATCAACAGCTCAGATCCGAGGGTACGCCCATTCCGACAAACGACATGTGGATTGCCGCGAGCGCCCTCGAATGCGGTCTGGCCGTCTACACCCGAGATGCCCACTTCGTGGCGGTGCCGGGATTGCTGGTGCTAGGGACCGAGCAGACATAGCGCAGCGAGGCAGGATTGAGGTCGATGCCGACGCTCCGCCCACGCGGCCGCCCGGGAAGCCGGGATCAACGTGCAGAACTTGCAGACCAAGGTTCGACGTCGCAGCCCTCCGTCCGCGGACAAAACCAAACGGAGCGTCGGGGTATTGAAGCGCCAGCATCTTCCTGGCGGTCTGCAGCAGCCCATTCCAACACGCCCGTTTCCGGCCGTCCTTCCTTCAGGGCGGGACGTCCCCGGCATTACAAGCTCGCTACTGGTTCGAGCTTACGAGCTCGACGCCGAGCCGGTATGGGTGACTTCAAGCGTGAAATCGTCTCCAATCTTCGTTGTGCTCACCTGGATATACAACGTGGAAAGGCCGGTCGTCGCAACGCTCACCGTCACCTCGCTAGCGCCGTCGCTGACCGCGGCCACAAGGCGTTGATCGAAGGCGGCGTCTGAGAACACCTCGACGCCGGCGTCTTCCGCATACCCCGTCACGGTAACGGCGTATTCCTGGTCCTCAGTCACTTCTACCTTGTAGTAGCCGATGCTGGAGGAGGAGAGCGATGCCTCGTGCCTTGTGGAGCCGCCGATTCCCATGGTGCCAAGATCAACCGGGTTGTCCACGGTACCTTCGGAATTCTGGTTGTCGTCGTTGCCACCGAGAAGGCCACAACCGGCGAAAACGAGGACTGCGGCAAGAAGCAGCGCTCCCAGACGGAGTCCTCTATGACGATGTCCTGTGACAGGTGTGCCCAGTGTTCGCGATACGCTCATATGTTGCATCTCCTTCTGCTATCCGTCGTTATATAGGGGCCCAACACACAGCGGCCACCGTCAAGACCCGGTGATGGCCGACCGCGGAAGCAATGGTCGCGGAATGGCACAGATGTGAGCCCCCAGCATGCTGCCGGGCCCCTGTCTCGGATAGGCATGGCCGCACTTCACTAATTAAGAATAAGGGACCAAATTAAGGTTCATTATCCAACGATGGGTCTCAGTCGGGTAGGTACGTCGTCACGAGGGTTGCGGGTGAGGATGTGCGAGCCTTTGTTCCCGCTCCGCTCTCTTCGGAGCTTATCCGGACC
>CAYPTH010000155.1:0-5994 GCA_964413635.1 uncultured Spirochaetaceae bacterium | reverse complement strand
AACGAGTTGAGCGAGTCGATTCACCGACCACGGCGGGATCAAGCGTCCGACGGCGGCGGCCACCGAGGGTGGACAGATCGCGTAGCCGAGGCGCAGACCCGGTATGGCGTAGGCCTTGGTGAGGGAGCGCACCACGGCGACCCGCCCGGTGTCGACCAGGGAATCGGCGCTATCGAAGTCCTCAATGCACCACCAGAAGGACTCGTCGATGCAGAAGAAGGCCTCCGGCGCACCGTCCATGAGCCGCCGGAGGTCTGCCGGCGAGACGGTGTGGCCGGTCGGGTTGTTGGGACGACCAATGAAGCAGAGCGTGTCGCCCGCATCCGAGCCGCGCTCCGCCGATTGTATCCCGGTGGCGCCGGCAAGCGCCGTGGCCAGCGCCCCCGGATCCGCCGCGGCTCCAGGGGTGAACACCGGCGGCTCGTGGGCGGCGTAACTCCAGGCGCGGCACGCCGCGGCGTACTCCGTATAGCCGGGAGACGCGATGACGGCGCGATCGTATCCGCCGGTGGCGCGCGCGGCGGGCAGGAGGGAGAGGAACTCTCCGGCGCCGCTTGTCACGAGCACCTGCTCCGGCGCGACTCGGTGGTGCGCGGCAATGAGGCCGCGCAGTCTGGTGCTCCCGGGGTCGGGATAGGCCGCAAGCTCGTGGAGATGGCGGGCAACCAGCCGGCGGAGCCACTCCGGGTAACCACACGGGTTGATGTTGGCACTGAAATCGAGGAGCTCGTCCCGGCGAACTCCGGCGCGCCGGGCCAAGTCTTCCAGGTTGCCCCCGTGCTTAGGCGACATCAATGCGCGGAATAATCGTTGCCTGGCCGGTGAAGCGACTACGAATGATCTCCGCCTCGATCCCAAAGACCTCGCGGATGGTCTCCGCGGTGAGGACCTCCTCGGGTGGACCGAGCCGGTGTAGGCGGCCCTCGTTGAGAATCAACACGCGGTCACAAAGCGCCAGCACGTGGTTGAGATCGTGAAGGACGGCGACAATCGCGGTTCCCTCATTCCGGTTGATCGAATGGAGGAGTGAGAGGACTTGTAGCTGATACTGAATGTCGAGATGCGCGGTAGGCTCGTCGGTGAACAGCAGTCGCGGCTGCTGGGCAATGCTCCGCGCCACGACGACGCGCTGCGCCTCGCCGCCGCTGAGCTCCGGCATGAGCCTCGCCTTGAAGTCCCAGATCGATGCCTGCAGCATGGCCTCCTTGGTGATCTGGTGATCCTTTGCTGTCTCGCGTTGGAGGCGCCGCACGTGCGGATGGCGGCCCATGAGGACGCTGTCGTAGGCGGTAAACGCAAAGGTTCGGTCGAAGAACTGAGGCACGTAGGCTATCTGCTGCGCCAGACCGCGGCGATCCCAATGGGTAACGTCCCGACCGTAGACGAAGACGCGATTGCGTGGCGTCGGCAGCAGCCCCATTGCCAGGCGAACCAGAGTGGTCTTTCCGCACCCGTTCGGTCCGGCGACGCCCAAGACCTCCCCGGGTTGCACCGCAAAGGAGAGGTCGCGAAGGACCTCGGTGTTTCCGAAGGACCACGAGAGCGAGTCGACTCGAAGTGGGCTCTCCGTGGAGTTTGCGGTATAACGTGGTTCAGATTCCATACGACCGTCCTTTCCTGCTGCGCAGGAGGTAGAGAAAGTAGGGTGCGCCGAAGATGGACGTAATGATTCCGACCGGAATCTCCGAGGGCGCCAGCACCGTGCGTGCTACGGTGTCGGCGAAGAGCATGAATATCCCTCCGCCAAAGATCGTGAGCGGCAGGAGGCTGCGGTTATCGGGGCCGTTAAGGATACGCAGGATGTGCGGAATCACCAGCCCGACGAAGCCGATGATTCCGCTCACCGCGACGCAAGATGCCGTCATGAGGGTGGCAACGGCCAGGAGCAGGACGCGCATTCGACCGCTCGGGACGCCGAGGCCCTTGGCGGTCTCGTCCCCGAGGGCCATGACGTTGAGATCGCGCGCAAAAGCCATAAGCAGGGAGGTTCCGACCGCCACCACCGGGAGGAGCACCAGGACGTCGCTGTAGCCGGCCGCCGCGAAGCTGCCGAGCGTCCACAGGACGATTCGCTCCAAGGCGTCGCGGTGGAGGTACATGAGGAAGGAGATCGTAGCGGACATGAAGAAGCCCACCGCAATCCCCGCCAACAGGAGCGTGACGGTGGATGTGCGGCCTACGCCGCCTATGAAGAGAACAATAGCGGACGCAACGAGCGCGCCAATGAAGGCCGCGATCGGCAAGCCCGCGGGCCCGAGGATGTCGAGGCCGCCGACAACCGTGTAGATGGTTACCCCCAGGGCGGCCCCTGATGAGACGCCGAGAATGTAGGGCTCCGCCAAGGGGTTGCGAAAAGCGCCCTGGAACACGGCACCGCTCATTGCCAGGCCCATTCCGACCAGGATTGCCAGAATGACGCGGGGCAGTCGGATACGGTACACGATTACCGCGTTCGGACCCTCGCCCTCACCGAGAAAAACCGCAATGAGCTCGTGAAGAGGTATGCCGGCGCTGCCCATGCTAACGGCAATGCCGGCGCCGAAAAGCAATAGAAGCGGCAGGAGTACCGGAAGCACGCGGTTTGCGGCCGCCGGTGTCCTGTCGCGTATCTCTGACTCCACGTCAGAACAACTCCGGATGGATGGCCGCGGCGAGCTCCTTCAAACCCTCCGCAAGGCGAGGTCCGGGCCGGTCGATCTTGTTGTTGTCGATCGGCACGAGGTTCCCGTTCTCGATTGCGTCGAGGTCCTGATAGCCGTGGGCGTTGCGGATCTGCTCGGGAATGCCGTAGTACTGCGAACAGAGGATCACCTCGGGATCGCCGGCAACGATCTTCTCCAAGCTGTAGGACCATCCCTCCAAGTCGGAGGCAATGTTGTTGCCGCCGGCCGTCTCGATCAGCTGTCCAATAAAGGTGGTGCCTCCGGCCGTGTAGTCGCCGCTCTCACCGAAGCCGATCACGTAGTAGACGCGGGGGCGGGGCTCGCCTCTAACGGCGCGTTGTACCTCTCGTACGGTCTGCCTCATATCGGCGACAATGCCCTCCGCCCGCCGTGACGCATTGAGAATCAAGCCTATGTCGCGGATCGACTCGTACACGGACTCGAAAGACCCGCCACCCTGAATGATCGCCACGTTGACGCCCGCCTGTTCGAGTGCTCGAAGGGCCTCCTGGGTGAAGTGCGTTGCCGCGATCACCAGGTCGGGGCGTAAGGAGACGATCTTCTCAATGTTCGGCGTTTGCAGAGTTCCGACCGACTCGATCTCCGTCACTTCCGCAGGGTAGGTGTCATAGTCGGTGCGCCCCACCAGCCGGTCACTGCGGCCGAGAGCGAAGACGGTCTCCGTCACACTCGGGGCGAGCGAGATGATTCGCGAGGGTGCCGCCGGAATGGTCACCGAGCGATCGCGATAGTCGGTGATCTCCAATGGGTAATTGGTTTCCGCCCCCAGGCCGGCCACCGCCAGGAGTCCAACTGCCAACACCGCCAGGACGGCGGCGACGAACCGATGTGCCGGTCCGCGAAAAACGTGTCGTGTGCGCATGATTCCACACCTTTCAGAGAGAGTTGTGTGGATATGGGTCAACAGCTTTGCAGGGTGTCGATCCATACCCGACCCATACACCGTGGGTCCTAGGTATAGCGCACAGGGCAGGTCTCCTGACTCCAGGCTAACCGCGCTCGCCTTCCCAGCAGTGTCGGGGAGACATCTGCCAGTGGCACACCGAGCGGGCGAAGCCTGTCACAGTGGCGGGACCGTCCGGGATTCTCACCCGGTTCCCTCTTCGCCGACGGCCGTTGAGCCGCCGGAACCATGTGCGTTTGTTCTCGAGGATATACCCCTTTCCCGGGGCTGTCAAAGCAGGCGAACCGGTGCCAATTTCAACTCCCGTTGACGTTGTGACCGGGTTCGGGGATCGGCCGAAGATCAGCCCCTTGGCGTCCGTGATTGATAGGGCATCGTACTGCATGCTCGCTCCTCCTCATGGCGGCCCGTTCCGGCGCCGCTCGCTTCGGGAGTTAGGGTAGACCGGCGCGAGGGCCTTCCGTTAGGAGGATCTTCACCAGCTTGGAGCTTTCGTGACGTCGGATTGCGCCCCTCACCCGACCCGGCGCGTCTGCGCCCGAAAGGCCCCGGGTGTGGTCCCGGTTATCCGGCGGAAGGCGGTGGTAAAGTGGCTCTGGTCGGTGAATCCGACGTACTCGGCGACATCTGCAATGGCAATCTGTGTCCCTGCAAGCAGCTCTTGCGCCTTTTCGACCCGCGTTCGCACGAGGAAATGCGAGAGGCGCTCTCCCATTTCCCGGTGAAAGAGTCGGCTGAGGTAGGTCGGGGAGAGATTCGCCACCTGCGCCAGGTGCTCGAGGCTTACGTGGTCGCGGTAGTTGCGGCGAATGTAGTCGACAACCTTCCGTAGCGCGGCAAAATGCGCAGCCTCCCGGGGGACGGCGAAGACGAAATCGGCGAAACGCCGCACGATGCGCGACATCCAGTGGGCAATCTCGTTGACATCGTTCTTGCTCTCAAGCCCGTCGAGAAACTGGTAGTTGAGACCGAAGACGCGGTCGGTCTCCGCGCCGCGAGCAATTGTTGTACGCGAGAGAAGCACAACCAACTCACGGCTTCGGTGCTTGAGCACTTCAATGTCCGCGCCGGAGGTAAAGAAGGCGTGGCCGAGGAGCTCGTTCAGAACAGCCTGAGCGCTCTCTACCTCTCCCGCATCTATGGCACGCAAGAGCTCCGCTTCCTTTTCCATGGGATACGATGGAGTGTCGGGGTCGCGTCCCACCGTGAGACGCTGTTCCTTGAGCTCTTGTATGTACTCGTTCAGGCGCGACTCCCGCGCAAGGCGCTGCGCCGACTCCGCGAAGGGACTATCATCGGTGTTGGACATCTGCGCGGCAACCATGGACAGAAGTTGAGCCATGCTTGTCACGCGCGCCGGATCGATCCGGGGGACTTGATCGAAGAGCCGGCGCAGGTGGGCACGGTCCGCAGGAGGGGAAGCTGGATCGAGGGATCCGAGAATTTCCTCCTCGAAGAAGGCTGCATCATCTACCGTCAGGACGGGTCCCGCAATGAAGGCGCCGGCAATCTCATCATCCACTCGAATGGGGGAGGCCCAGTGGGTGAAGGAGCTCTCGCACATGAATACGTAGTGGCCACCGAAGCGGTCCGCGTCCGCCACGTGGGGCAGGTGAGGGGCGGCGGCGTTTTCCTCGGTGAGTCCCCGGGCGTGGATCATGCGGCACAGCCGGCACGGGTAGTGGTCGAGGCTGCGCGGATGGACGAGCCGACCCGCTGCATCAATCACCACGCAATCAATACCGGTCGCGGCTGCATAGTGCTCGGCGGCCTGCGCCGCATCCGCTAACTCAATACGTCCTGTAGGCATACGCAAGTGCAAGATTTTACAATGGACAGCAAGAAAAAGAAAGCCGATCGGTGAGCGCCATACTATCATCTCAATTAGATATGAGATTGAAGGTCATTGCGTGCAACGTGTTTCTCCGGGAGATCAGCCTCCTTGCTGCCCGTTCCGAGACCACGCTCGACATTAGCTACATTCCTCAGGGGCTGCACAACTACCCCGATCTGCTTCGCTCCGAGATCCAGAAGGAAATCGATGAAGCCGAGGCGGAACCGGAGGGCCCTGAGGCACTCACCGAGCCGCCGGAGTCTTTTAGCGGCATTGTGTTGGCCTTCGGGCTTTGTTCTCGGGCGCTCTGCGGCGTGCGCAGTCGGAAGTACCCGCTTGTGCTGCCGCGGTCGCACGACTGCATTGCCGTGCTCCTCGGCTCCCACCGGCGCTATGAGCAAGAGTTCAATGATAATCCCGGTACCTACTGGTTCTCCCCGGGCTGGGTTGAGCAGTCGACCTTTCCCTGCGGTGTGGGGAAGGAGACGCTCCGCCGGCGTTACGAAGAGCAATACGGCGAGGACAACGCCGAGTTCCTGGTTGAGCACGCTCGGGAGTCGCTTTCCGCCTAC
>CAYPTH010000154.1:3599-6079 GCA_964413635.1 uncultured Spirochaetaceae bacterium | reverse complement strand
TCACCCCTCCAGCAGATGCTGAAGGTGAATAAAGTCGGTTTCTTCGGTCTCGCCGTCCGAAATATCGCACTCTTCGCCGTAGACGGTGAAGGCGCGGGAGCCGTCTGCGCCGGCGGTGGCGTCGGCGGCGCCGGCCGCCGGCGACTCACCCTCCGCGACGGCGCGAAAATCCAACCCGTACTTCTCGCAGAAGTGCTCCAGGATAAAGGCCAGGTCACTTTGACCGACCAGGACCAGGTGCTCGTAGCCATCCCGGGACGCCTGGCGCACCAGGGTCTCGATTGCATCCCGGTAGTAGACGACGTTCTTGATGGTGCGCTTGAAGTAGCGGTAGCTGCGGCGCGCAATTGCGTCCATGCCGTCGGGGGAGACGGCGTAGCGCAGGTTGCGGTTGTTGACCCGCTTTATGGTCACAAGCCCCTTGTGACTCAGGCGCTTGAGAATGGCGTTGGTCATACCCAGAGAGACGCCGACAATGTCGGCAATGTCGCGCTGCTTCACGTCCTCCCGGGCGTGCACCGCCTTCAGGACCTCGAGCTCCAGGTCGGCCCGGGCGACGTCGGAGAAGGTAGCGCTCTGTGATTCGGAGGTGCTCAACTATATCTCGTGGAGCTGGGTGCCAATGAAGTCAAAGCCAAAGCTCACTTCCCGCATATCCGACAGCTCATTGCGAATTGCGTCTTGCTGCCCGTCGGGGCAGACGGCCATGACAAAGGCTCCAATCTTGCCGCCGGGAAGCTGGCAGTAGGCGCCGTGCTTGCGGACCCGGGAGACAATGTCGAGGACGTAGTCATCCTCGAACTTGCCGGGGAGCTGCTGTTTCAATTCCTGTTGTCGATGTATAAGCCTTCCGATCTCGGAGAGATCTTCGCTTCGGAACGCGCTCTCCAGCTCGTGGGCGGTCACTTTCATGTCGTCCAGGACGGGGCGCGCTTCCTCGATCCCCTCCCGCAGGAGATCCAGCGAGGGCTTGCTCTTGTGGTGGACGCCACCGTAGAAGAAGAGCAGCGCGTCCTGGAAGCGTTCGCGAAAGCCGTTGTCCAGGGTAATGGCGCGGTGCGTCACTCCCGTCTGGTTGTACTCGATCACCCGCAAGCCCCCGAGGGCGCAGATGGAGGGATCGTGATAGCCGGAGGCGCCGTCGAGGATATCTACCTCAATGTGTCCGGCTTCCTCGAGGAGCTGTTCCCGCGTCACGATCTCCCGCCGGTACGCGTGCATTGCGTGCAGAAGCCCGACCGTCAGGGCGCCGGAGGACCCAAGGCCGCTCTCACTATTGAGGTCGGTCATGATGTAGATATCCAAGGGCGAGTCCCGGAGCTCAAGAAGCCGGAGCGCTTCCCGCGCCAGATCGTGGCGGATGTCGTCGAGACTGTTGACCTTTTCGTGGACATCCATGTACTTCAGGTTGAAGTAGCCGTCGACGTTCGGCTTCACGCCCACGTAGATGTACTTGTTAATGGTCACGCTCACCGTAACGCCGCCGTAGGGGTGTGCGTAGGGCTTGAGGTCGGTGAGTCCGCCGGCAAAGGGTACGCGAAAAGGCGTTTTGGAAAGAATCATTGCGTCGCTCTCTGTTGACCGCTGTCGACGATAATATCAGGTGCCAGCGTCTCGAAGACGCGGCGCAGATGGTATTCGGGGGTCGGCTTGGTTCCGCCCAGATGGATCCAGCCGTCGCTCTCTACAAAGCCCACGGAGAGGCCGCCCGCAATCAAATGCTGAAGCGTTTCGAGGGCGCGGAACTCGCCGTCCCCCGATTGAGCTCCGTCAATGGGCGCGGTCAACTGCCGGACGCTTTGCTGCGAGAGCTTCCAGCAGCCCACTTCCAGATACGGGCTCGAACCCTTCCAGCTGCGCGTAACCAGCCCGTGTTGAGCGTCCAGGTCCACCCGGTGACCGTAGGGCTCACCGTCGTCGTGCCGGGCAATCGTGATTGCGTTTGCCCGCTCTATCTCCCGCATGGCATTGAAGACCCGCGGCGCAATGTAGGAGTCGGCAAGCCACGCGATTACCGCCGGGCTGTCCGCGTCCACTGCTTGGAACCCCGTGTGAACCGCGTGACCGGTCCCGAGCGCCTCTCCCTGCTCCACATAGCGAATTGGAATCCCGTCGTAGGCGTCGCCGAAGTACTCCCGGATCTGCTCCTGCCTGTGCCCCACGACAAAGACCAGCCGGTCGCGCTCGCGGTGGAAGGCGCCGGACTCCATGAGGCTTTCCAGGGAGTACTCCAGGAAGGGCTTGAGGCCGATGGGGTACATGCACTTCTGCAGGTAGGTCCCCAGGCGTCCGAAGCGGGTGCCCTTTCCGGCGGCCAGGCAGATAAAGGTCATGAAAAACCGTTCATTGAAGGTGGTGGGCGCTGAACACAGCTCGCCCATTCGCACCGGGCGCTTCACGGAAGCGCGCGCCGCGCAAACGGACGCGTGTAGATGCAATCCGTCTCGGCGCCGCCGAAACTGGCTACCGGTGGAGTTGCA
>CAYPTH010000154.1:0-3499 GCA_964413635.1 uncultured Spirochaetaceae bacterium | reverse complement strand
TGGACATTTGGCTATGGTCTCGCGCTAAGGAGGTTACCATGACGCGTAACATGTCGCGACTATTCGTGTTGGTGCTTGTCGCCCTGCTCTTTGCAGGGGTGCAGGCAGTATGGGCAGGCGGCGGACAGGAGGAGATGGAGGAGGAGCAACCGACTATCACCTTCCTGACCTGGAACCTGCCGCACTATGAAGATGCCATCATGGGATGGATCGAGGACTTTGAGGAGGAGACCGGCGCCAAGGCGGTCTGGATAGACCGAAAGGGAAGCGAGCTTCCGACCTACTACCAGACGCAGCTCGCCGCGGGGACCGCCCCGGACATTGTCGAGATCCAGAGCGTGCTCTGGTACGAGTACGCGGCGGAAGGGATCTTCATGCCCATTACGCCCTACCTGGAAGAAGAACCTGAGGTGAAGGAGCGCTTCACGCCGGCCTTCTTTGATGCGGCATCGCTCTATCAGGGCGACTACTACATGCTTCCCACCTACACGCCGTCGAGCCTGCTGTTCTACAACAAGCCCGTCTTCGAGGAGCACGGCCTCTCCGGTCCGCCGGAGACCCTCGAGGAGTTGCTGCAGTACACACAGACCATCCATGAAGGGGGCGATGCCGGTTTCATTACCCTGAACTTCGACTGGCTGTACTGGCCGCTCTTCCGCGCAGCGGGAGTGGAGATTCTGAACGAGGACAAGACCGCGGCTGCCTTTAACACGCCGGCGGCTGTAGAGGTCCTCGAGCAGCTGGCGGCCCTCACACAGTCCGGCGCGATCCCCGAAGTTGCCTGGACGGGCAGATGGGCCGAACCCAACGGCGCATTCGGCGCAGGCGGAATTGGCATGCACCACGGTCACACGCCCCTGTTGCGCTCCTTCATGTCCCAGAGCGATTGGGCCAACACGGAGACCGTCGGCATCGACCTTTTTCCGGGAGGCTGGTCGGTCCCGAACTACCACGGATTCGGCATTACCTCCACCACGGAGCACCCCGATCTGGCGTGGCGTTTCATTGAGATTGCCACCAACGACATGTGGGCGGAGACCCTGGTACGGACGCTTGGCACGCTGAGCGGCAACGCCGCCGCGGACCAAGCGGTTCTCAACGACGACGAGTTCCGCGCCGAGAATCCGCTGCTCGTCGAGATGTTCGAGACGCAACTCTCCGACGAGCTCCGGCTCACCGGTACCACGAACGTGGCGGAGGACGCGCAGATCAAGGAAGCGGTCTACACCAACCTGGAGCGCGCGCTCTTTGGAGAGACCTCGGCCTCCGAGGCACTTTCCGCTGCGGAGCGACAGGTGAACGACATCCTGTCCGACTAGGACAGAGGAACGAGGGACCGCCCGCTTCCGGGCGGATCTCTTCCCTTCAGCAATCTGACTCCCGTGGCCGACTCATGTCGGCCACGGTTGTTTCCGGTGGACCAAAGGTGGGCACACCCAATGAGCAGAACCGAAATCTCGCAGATCGTTTTCACCGGGCCGAGCCGGGCTGAATGCTTGGACGCGGCCGGGCTGGAACGAGTCGGCACGGAAAAACCGGCGCCCGGTGGGAATGCGCCGGCGCAGGCGCCGCCGGAGGCCGGCGAGATTGTGATCCGCACCGATCACACCCTCATCAGCCCCGGCACGGAGCTCGCCTGGTTCTCCGCCATGCAGCGGGAGGTGGCGGGAGACGCCTTCACCTACCCCGTTTACACCGGCTACTGCCACAGCGGCACCGTCGTTGCCTGCGGCCGGGGCGTAGAAGCCTTCGCCGAAGGCGACCGCGTTGTCACCGGAGCGGGACACGTCTCCCACGTGAGGGTCGCCACGACCCGGGAGCTGCAGGTGGACCACGGCGATCTGCGGCGCCCAATCGGCACTGTCCCAGCGGAGGTGCCGGCCGAGCTCGCACCTTTCGCCAAGATCGGCGAGATTGCCGCCACCGCGGTGCGCATTGCCGACTTCTCCCTGGGCGAGAAGGTGCTGGTTCTCGGTCTCGGCATGGTCGGCAACCTAACGGCACAGCTCTTCCAACTTGCCGGGGCGGATGTTCTGGCCGCCGACCTCTCCGACTTCCGCTTAGAAAAGGCTCGCGCCTGCGGAATCCGGCGCACGGTAAATCCCTCCGTTACCGACCTGCAGCAGGAGGTGAATGGTTGGACAAAGGGCCTGGGGGCGGATGTGACCGTGGAGAGTGCGGGGAACTCGCGGCTGCTGCTACAGTCGGTCCACTACACGCGGCGGCTCGGAGATATCATTATCTTGGGTACGCCGCGGAAGGCGCACGAGCTCAACCCGACACCGGATCTCTGGCAGGCACACATGAAGGGGATCACCATGAAGGGGGCGCTTCGCTGCCTCTTTTATCCCCTCCACGAGAGCCGCCTGAGCCGCCGCTCGGTAGAGCGCGACCTCGGCGAGATTCTGCGGCTCATGGCGGCGGGCACTCTGCATGTCGCACCGCTTCACACCCACACCTTCCGGCCGGCGGAGTGTCAGCAGGCCTACAGCGACCTCATGGATGCCCGTGACACGGCCATTGGGGCGACCTTTGATTGGACCGGTGGTGACGGCGGTGCGGCGGGTCACCGCGGCGCCGGCGAGCCTTCGGCCCCAGGGGGCCGCCGATGAGCGCTGCGAAGCTCCGCGCGCTGGTCGTCGGCACCGGCGACATGGCGCGCCGCCACCTCCACGGCTACTCCCTTCCGGACTCGGTGGAGACTGCCGCCGTGGTCGGCCGGAGCCCTGAGCGGGCGCGCGCCGTGGCCGCGGAGTACGGCGTGCCGGCAACCTACGCCACGGTGGGTGAGGCCCTGGCGGCCGAGCGCGTAGATGTCGCCTCGGTCTGCCTGCCGACCAAGCTCCACCCGCCCCTTGCAATTGAGTTGCTCCAGGCCGGGGTCCACGTCCTCACGGAAAAGCCCATTGCCCTCGACCTCGAGGACGCACGGCGCATGACCGACGCCGCCCGGCTCGCGGACCGGACGCTCTCCGTGGTCTTCAACCGACGCTTCTCGAGCGGCTTCGACGAGGTGCGCAGCCGACTTTCCGCGCTCGGCTCACCGCTGGTCTATCGCACAGACGACCTGCGCAAAATCCGCCCCAAGCGCGCCATGCACGACGTGGAGCAAAACGGCGGACCCTTCATTGACTGCGCCTGCCACGACTTCGACCTGCTCCTCGAGCTCCTCGGACCCGCTGAGAGCGTGTACGCAACCGGCCACACCTTTGCCACCTCAGAGCGGACCGGCTTTCCCTCACAGCGGATTGCCGTGGATACGGGGTCGGTTGTCCTGCGTTTCCAAAGCGGGGCGACGGCGGAGATCTTCTACAGCTGGGGCCTGCCGGATCACGACGCCTACTGGATCCGCCGCGTCTTCCTGGGCCCCGGCGGCGTGATTGCGGCAATCGGTGACTTTGGCGAGACTGTAGAGTACTACCGCGGCGACGGGGTGAAGCAGACCACCGAGCACTTCGTGCCGGACGGCCACGACCGCCAGATTGCGGCCTTCGTGGAG
>CAYPTH010000153.1:0-6271 GCA_964413635.1 uncultured Spirochaetaceae bacterium | reverse complement strand
GCTCGGCCTCTCTCTGCTCCGTGACGTCACGCACCGACTCAATGACGCCGGTCACGTTGCCGTTCTCGTCATGCATTGGATATGCGGCAATATGTGCCCACCAGGATCGGCCGTCGGACGACTCCTCGATCTTCATGGTCTGCTCTTGTGCCGTGCCGTTTTCCAGTGCCTTTGCCACGGGGCATTCAAGACAAACCGAGGTTTTGTGTCGGTAGGCTTCGTAGCACTTTCTGCCCTGCAGCGCGTCTGCGCCGGAGATCCCAAATCGCTCGGCCATCCAATGATTCGCCGAGCTTATCGTCATTCCGCTGTCTACCACGCTAATGCCGTCTTGAAGGGCGTCGAAAACCTCTTGAAGGAAGCGCCGTGACTCGGAGAGTCGGCGGGTCTTCTCGTACTCCTCGGTGAAGTCGCGGAATACCATCACCACCCCGGTCATTTCTTTCCGGCGGTCTCGGATAGGCGCGGCGGAGTCGGCAAGCTGATACTCGCGCCCACCGCGGGAGATGAGCTTCGTGTGGTTCGCCATCTCCACGGCGCTCCCGGTTCGAATGGCCTTCTCGACGGGGTTGTCCGCGGGCTCGCCCGTTACCGCGTGTATGATACGGAGGACCTCGTTGAGGGCTCGCCCCCTTGCCTCCGGAAACGGGAATCCGGTGAGCTCCTCAGCCACCGGGTTCATGCGGGTGATTCGACCCTGGAGGTCGGTGACAATGACGCCGTCACCTATGGAGTGCAGGGTCGTATCGAGATGTTCCTCGCGCTCCGCCAGCGCCTGCTCCGCCAGTTTTCTTTGCGTCACGTCTGTGGCGAAACCGTCAATGAAGAAACTGCCGTCGGGGCGCGCCGAGTGGACGCGCGCGTTCATACTGATGAACCGACGGTCCCCCTGAAGAGTGCGGGCCTCGAACTCAAAGCCCTCCACGTGGCCGCGTTCCCGCAGCAGCCTCAAAAACTCCGTGCGCGTGTCCTCGTTTGCGTATATCTGGCGCGCCAGATTGGTAAAGTGCTCAACCGCTTCCTCCGGTGAAGCGGCACCGAGCATGCGAGCCATGGTGGGGTTCGCCGAGAGCGCCCGCCCCTGAGAGTCGGTCTGAAAGATCCCCACGGGGGCGTTATCGAAGAGGTCGCGGTAGCGCGCCTCGCTCTTTCGGAGCTCTTCCTCCCGCTGCACGGCCTTCCGGTTCGCCTCGAAGAGCTCGAAGGCCATCCGGATCGATTCGAGAAGGACGAATTCACCCGAGGATTTTATGACATACCCGTAGTTCGTGATTTGTCTCGCACGCTCGACGTAGGACTGCTCGGTGTGGCTGGTCAGAAAGACAATCGGCAGGTCCCGAAGCTCGAGAATCCGCGCGGCTGCGGTCACGCCGCCGATTCCCGAACCTAAATCGATGTCCATGAGCACCAGGTCGACCGGCGTGTCGCTGTCCACGTGCCGAACGGCCGCCTCTCCGGAGTGCGCGGAGGTCACCTCAAAGCCGTGCTTCTCGATCGTTTTTCGCTGACCGAGCGCGATGATGGCATCGTCCTCAACCAGGAGGATTCGTCTGGGTTCGAACGTTTCATTGGACGTTTCGCTGGTCATTGTCGCCTCCTCGATCCAGACTGCCATCAGCGGGGCGTAGAATTGATTTTTTGGGTGTTTTAAGAATATCACAAATCGGCGACCGGTACAATAGAGATATTCGTGAACGCCTCGGCAGAGGCGGCGTTGTACCCCAGGGTGGAGTCCTCGACACGCTAGCTCGCCGCCGACTCCACGCGATTTACTAGCGGAAAACTCATCTTTCTCACGCGACGGTAACAGCGTTTTCATTCCGTTCTTACACATCACCAGGATCCTCCAAACGGTGCCGGCGCATCCGAGCGAACCGGGAACGCGCCGCACGGAATTACACAAAGGAGGAGTGCAGTGAGACACATACCGAAATACCTGTTTCCGCTGATCATCGTCATTGTCTTGGTGTTTGTTGGACCGGCCGGAGCCTTTGCCGGTGGACAGGGGGAGCAAGGCGGCGCGAGCACGCGGACCGACGGAGAGAGTGCCGGCAACGCCGAAGATTCCAACGGGATCCCCCCTCTGGATCCACAACAGGATGTCGAGATCACGTTCTATAGCTACAACCTCGCAACGACGGACATCGGGGCGAGCGGAACTGGAAAGCTCATACGCGAGTTCGAGGAGCAACACCCGAATGTCACGATCGACGCCGTGGGTATCCCTTGGACGGAGATCCTCTCCCGCACGCAGGCCGACATTGTGGCCGGCAATCCGCCGGATGTAGCTCAGCTTGTCTTCAACGATCTCTCGTTCATTGCCGACAACCTCAATGCGGTTCCCCTCGAGAGGATCGTCAGCGACCAGGAGTGGGCGGAGTACCAGGAGGGCTTCCATCCTCGCGGACTCGCGCTTACGCAGATCGGGGATCTGACCTACGGCGCCACCTTCACCTTCAGCACGCCTGTCCTCTACTACAACGCCACGCTGTTCGAGGAGGCGGGACTTGATCCCGACGATCCGCCGGCCACCATGGCTGAGGTCGAAGAAGCGGCGCTGCAGATCGTCGAGCGGACTGGGAAGGGTGGCGCGGCCCTCTACTCCCCGAGCTGGATCGCCCAGAGTCTCGTCATGAGCAACGGTGGCCGGATGCTCTCCGAAGATCGCCGCAGACTCATGTTCGGGGAAGCGGAGGCGGTGGAAGCCATGACGGTGCTGCAGGATTTGGTTGAAAGCGGGGCACATATCAATCAGCAGGAAGTCAACCCGGCGGAAATGTTCGTCAGTGGAAACCTGGGGATGTGGCTTATTACCAGTGCGTTTCAGAACACCATGATTCAGAGCGCGGAGGCTGGTGGCTGGGAGCTTCAGAACACTACCATGCCCTCCTACGGAGACAAGCCGACAAAACCGGTCAACTCCGGGAGCGCGCTGTTCATTCTTGCCCCGGATCCGGTGAAGCAGCGGGCGGCCTGGGAGTTCGTCAAGTCGGTGACGAGTAAGCGCGGGTATACGATCATTGCGAGCGAAATCGGCTATCTGCCTCTGCGACCAGCTATCGTGAACAATGAGGACTATCTAGCCGGCTGGGTTGAAGAGAACCCCTTGGTGGAGCCCAATCTTGCCCAACTGGACCGGCTCACCCCGTGGGTCTCCTATCCGGGGCCGAACTATCGCCAGATCGAGTCCATCATTACGGAGGCGCAGGAACGAGTTGTCTTTGCGGGAGCCGATCCGCAAGAAACCTTGCAGGCGGCACAAGAGCGAGCCCAGAGCTTGATGCCCCGTTAGGGTGGTGATATGTCCACCTCCACGATCACGGAACGGAACAGCGGGCGGGAGAATGCCGTTCGTCGAGAAGGTGCGGCCGCGCGGTCATCGTCGACGTCGCTCCTTCAATCCCGGCTACGGAGGCGTCGCATTGTGCGGCGCCTCCAGCCCTACCTGTATCTCTCCCCCGCCCTCATAACAATCGCGGTCTGGATATACCGGCCGCTTGTCCAGGTCTTTCATCTGAGTTTCTTTCAGTGGAATCTCCTTCCGACGTCACCGAAGGTGTACGTCGGGCTGGAGAACTATCGGCAGATCTTGACGCTGCCGGAGTTGGGCACCGCGGTATTGAATACCGTCATCTACACCGGCGGTCTGATACCACTAGCGATCGTGCTTCCGGTCATACTGGCCGTTGTCACCTCCAGCCTCCCGGAGCGGCGCAAACGGGTCTACCGGACGGTCGTCTTTACACCCGTGGTCATTGCGCCCGTCGTGGTCACCGTCCTGTGGCGCTGGCTGCTCAACCCATACGACGGTTTCGTGAACACCTACATCATTGGAGCGTTGGGCCTGGAGTCGGTGAGCTTCTTCGGTCAGTCTCTGGCCATTTTCACGATAACCTTCATTACGGGCTGGGGTCTCATCGGCTTCAGCACCTTGGTCTTTTCCGCCGCAATCACGAGGATCGACCACGGGTATATCGAGGCGGCGGCCATTGAAGGGGCGCGATTCGGCCAGATCGTACGGCACATTATCCTCCCCTTGCTCTCCCCTGCAATGCTGTTCATGACCATGCTCACCGTCCTGTTCGCATCTCAGTGGACCTTCGTCCATATCAATGTGCTAACCCAATATACGTCGTTTCTCTACATCACCAACATCTACCACTTGCTGTATGAGTTCGGATTTCAATCCTTCAATATCGGCTGGAGCTCCGCTGCCGCGGTTGTCAGCTTCATTGCCTTTTCCATCATAGCCGTGGTTTTTCTGCGGCTCTCCGAGCGCTTTTCCTTCTACGACAACTAGGGCTGGAGATACCGAGATGCAGCAAACGAAGGTCCAGACACCGACAAGCTACGGAATGAGCCGCCCAGGAGCGCGAGTGCTTGCGCACGTGCTCCTCATGGGCCTGTCCCTCCTGGTAGCGTTTCCCATCTACTGGATGCTGGTAACTTCTCTTCGCCCTTTGTCGGATCTCTATTCGGCCCTACCGATACCACTGAGACCGACGCTGGAGAATTATCGCGCCGCCTGGGAGTCACTGCCCATCCTGCGGCTCCTGCACAACACCGCACTGATGTCCGGATTGCGTACCGTGTTTCAGCTTTTCACTGCCCTCCTGGCGGCGTACGCCTTCGTGCGTTGGCGGTTCTTTGGGGCCAGGGCGCTGTTGGCCGTTCTCGCCTTTACGTGGCTGGTGCCGCTGCAAGTCACCATGATACCAAACTACGTCCTGCTTTCGAGGCTCGGTTGGCTGAACAGCCAACTTGCACTCGTCGTACCGCACATCGTGTCCCCCTTTGCCGTATTCCTGCTCTACCAGGGGGTCAAGAGCTTTCCGCGTCAACTGATAGATTCCGCTGAGATCGATGGGGCCGGGAGTTGGACACTGCTCTGGCGAGTGGTTGCGCCAAATCTCACGTCCACACTCTCCGCGCTGTCGATACTGCTGTTCATCACGGCTTGGAACGACTACTTCTGGCCGGTTCTCGTCACGAATCGCATTGACCAGTCCGTACTTCAGGTGGGCCTGCAGATGTTCTTCTCCCAGGAGGGGACCCGGTGGGGACCTCTCATGGCTGCGGCAAGTCTGTCGAGCCTACCGATGCTCGTCTTGTATCTTGTATTACAGCGTCGCGTTGTCGACGCCTTCGTGCGCTCAGGGCTGCACTAGTCCTGTGCGCGTCACAAACGTCACCTGAGAAGAGAAAAAGGAGACCATCATGCCGCGCGTCCTTGCCCGCTTCGTTCACATGAGTGATACGCATCTGACACCACAGGATGAACAGCGTTTCAATCCGGCACACTATTCAGAGAAGCTTCTCTCCATAATCAAGGAGGAGATTGCCCGTAACCCAGACATCCTCGAGCGCCCAGTCCCGGCGTCAAGCGCCGCCCGAGCGCTGGTAGCGCAAATCAACGCCTTGCCGTTGGACATTGACTTTGTGCTTCACACCGGCGACATGATGACGGATCCAAACGACGCCGGAGAATACGACTGGGCACACGATATCCTCGGCGACCTGGAAGCGCCGCTGCATGTGCTTCTCGGGAACCACGATCTTGCGGACGGCGTCTCCCTCCACTTCGGGGAGTACGGGAACGGAAGCAGAGACTACGATTTCGATGTAAACGGTGTGCAGGTTGTCTGCCTCGACAGTGCGACCAACGGCGTCGACCACGGCGGCGCTCTGAGCGCGGATCAGATGGCCTGGCTCAGTTCTCGCTGCGACCCAGATGACTCCCGACCACTTGTCATTGCAATCCATCATCCCCCGGTTGTATACGGCATACCGCTCATGGACACCGTGGGCTTCGCCGACGGAGACGCCCTTCACGAAGTCCTTCGCGGCGCCGGCCCGCGCCTGCAAGGCGTGTTTTCCGGGCACATCCATCAAGGCCTGGATGTCCTCCGTGACGGCATCATGTACACGACCGTGCAGAATCCGCAGGCGCAACCCAATCTGTGGCCCTTCGCGGACGACCGTGCCCGTGCTCACGAAAGCACGCCGAACCCCGGCTTTACGGTTGTCACCGTCACCGACGAGGGCAGCTATCTGCGACGCTTCACATATCCCCTGCCGGGCTCGTGACAAGGACACGACATAGCCATTGAAACACCGGCTTCAATCGGCCGGTGTTTTTTTTGCGAGCATTTCCACGTGGACTGGTTCGGTGGCTTCATCACCGCCGACTGGGGCAGATCGTTCACCGCCGGCAATCCACCCGTTCGGGCCCTCGTCCTGAGCCGGCTCGGGAACTCGCTGCGCCTCGCGT
>CAYPTH010000152.1:0-6291 GCA_964413635.1 uncultured Spirochaetaceae bacterium | reverse complement strand
GTCGGAGAACATGCGGCCTCCGTATTCGGGACAGAAAAGGTAGACCGTGTGCCCGCGGTTCTGCAGCTCCTCCCGGACGAGCCTCACCGAGGTGGTCACGCCGTTGATCTCAGGTGCATATGTGTCGGTGAAGATCGCGATTGTCATGAGGTCTCACCACCACCACAAGGGTTCTCTGCCGGGATTATACCTGCCCTGTCGGAATCCGCAAACCGACCACCCCGACGGTTTTTCGTTGCCGTTATACATGCGCTATACTTAAGCGCAGCATGAACTATCGACGTCTTGGCAACACGGGGATTCTTGTCAGCGAGATTTCCTACGGCACCTGGCGAACCTTCTCCCATCAGTTGGATGAGAGCGGCGTCCGCCGCATGGTATCGAGCGCGCTGGATCACGGGATCAACTTCTTCGACACCGCCGATGTCCACGGCGTTGGCCGTGCAGAAACCCTACTCGGAAACGTAATATCGAAACTGGCCATTCGTCAGGACTTCGTCGTCGCTACGAAACTCTTTTTCCCCATGGGCGAGGGCGTGAACAATCGTGGGCTGTCTCGCAAGCACATCTTTGACTCGATCCACGACAGCTTGAGACGCCTGCAGCTCGATTACATCGATCTCTACTACTGCCACCGCTACGATGAGCACGTGCCCCTCGTGGAGACCATCCAGGCCATGCAGGACCTCATTCGCGCGGGCAAGATCCTCCACTGGGGGGTGAGTGAGTGGACTCCGGACCAGATTGCGGAGGCCTCCTCCAAGTGCAAGGCGAACGGCTGGATCCCGCCGGCAGTCAACCAGCCGCGCTACTCCGCCCTCCATCGCGGGCCGGAGGAGCGGCTCTTGTCGGTCTGCGAGCACCACGGTTTGGGTGTGGCGGCCTTTTCGCCGCTCGGTGAGGGCCTTCTGACCGGAAAATACGTCGATGGCGATGCTTCCGAGGGCTCCCGCGGGACTCTCTCGAGCTTGAATGTGTTCATGCGGGACTATCTGGAGGACCCTGAGAGCATGGAGCGCATCCGCCGCTTCGTTGAGGTTGCCCGGCGCGCCGGCGTGACCCCGGCGCAGCTCGCCTTGGCCTTCGTACTCCGCCGCCGGGAGGTGGACACCGCAATCATCGGTGCGCGCACTCCTGAGCAGCTCGCCGAAAACGCCCGCGCCTCGGGCTTGCGCACGGGGCCGGACGTCATGGACGCGGTGGACGAGGAGCTCGCGTTTAGACGCTGAGGGTGGGGCGGCGCTGCTGTAGGCGGGCGAACCCCGGTGCCACGGCCAAACGCTATCATCGATCTGCAACAGATTCTTACAGATTTCACTTGCGCGGAAGTTGTGACTATAGTAATATGACCATAGTCAAAACCAGAAGAGCAGAGAGTCTAACTGGGGGGCTGCTCTATGGAGATTGCAGCGGGTAGATTCAAGGCTCAGTGTCTGAGCCTGATGGACCACGTTCACGACAGCCACGAGCGGGTGGTCATTACCAAGCACGGCCGTCCGGTCGCGCAGATGGTCGCCGTGGGCGAGGAGAAAGCTGCACCGCTGTTTGGCCGGCTCGAGGGGCTTTTGCGCATCGAGAGCGACATCGTGGGGCCGCCGGACATGAACTTGTCAGGTGACGCAGACGGATAACCGGCGGCTCCTCCTCGACACGCACATCTTTTTGTGGCTGATGAACGGCGACCCCCGGCTGTCGGATCCCACCATTCAAGGCAGAATCGAAGAGGCGGGGGAGCGCACGGAGCTCCTTCTCTCGGCGGTCTCGATCTGGGAGATTGCGCGCTGGTCACGAACCGGTCGCATTCGCAGCTCCCTGCCCATTGCGGCCTGGACCGAGCGCGCTCTGGAGACGCCGGGCCTTGTCGTCACCCCGATCGAGCCCGACCTCGCTTTGGAAGCCGGCTCCCTGCCCGGCACTCCCCCCGCCGATATTGCCGACCAGATGCTTATTGCCACGGCGCGCGCCCGAGACGCCGCATTGCTTACCGCGGACTCAGGTCTGCTCTCCTACGCTGCCGGCGGCTACCTGCGCGTGGTGGAAGTGGAGTAGTCGTGAACCGGCGGGCCTGGGGCCGCCCCCGTCCTCTCCGACCGGCCCGCCCCCTGGCCCCCCAGGCTCAGCCCTATCCCTGCTCCTTCCGAATCCGGTCGGTCACCACGCGGCCGGAGATGGTACTCATGGTGGTACCGGTGCCGGGCACGGTGAATTGGCCCGCGTAGTAGAGGTTGGAGAGCTTCTTTGACTTGTTGGGCGGCCTGAAGTACGCGGTCTGGAACAGCGTCTGCCCCAAACCGAAGGCGTTGCCCTTATAGGCGTTGTAGTCCCGGCTGAACTCCTCGATCGAGTAGTCCCGGTAGGTGACAATGGAGTCCCGGATGGACATGCCGGTGTGCGCCTCCATTCGGTCGATGACCTTATCGAAGTAGCGCTTTCGCAGGAGGTCTCCCGCCGACAGACCGGGGGCTGCCGGTACCAGAATGAACAGCGCCTCACCGCCTTCCGGCGCGACGTTGGGGTCGGTTTTGGACGGGATGTGAATGTAGAAGAGCGGGTTGTCGATCCACCGCGGCTTCTCGTAGACCGCCGAGAAGTGCTCGTCCCAATCGGCGTCGAAGAAGAAGGTGTGATGCGCCAAGCCGTCGAGCTTTCTGTTCAGGCCAATGTAGTAGTTCACCACCGCGGGCGCGAGGGCGGCGCGGTTCCATCGGCGCGCCGGGATCGAGCGGGCCGACTTTGGGAGCAGGTTGAGCTCGACGTGAGGGTAGTCGGCGTTGGCGACTACGATATCCGCGGCGAGCTCGTCCTCGTCGCAGTCGCAGCGAATCTTGGCCCGGCTCACCCTGCCGCCGTCGGTCACCAGCTCGGTGACCTCCGTATCAAAGCGAAAGGTCACTCCGAGGCGCTCGCACACCTCCTGCATGGCCGTGCCGACCCGGGAGAACCCACCATCGGGATACCAGGTTCCCAGGTCAAAGTCGATGTGGTTCATCAAGGTATACATGGCGGGGGTATTCTTGGCGCTCGAGCCAAGGAATACGACGGGAAATTCGAGGATCCTCTGCAGATCCGGATGCTGAATATAGCGCCGAATCATGCTGCGATAGTTCTTCAGGATGTTGAGCGTTCCGAGCTTGGTCAGGGAGGTCCAGTTCAGGAAGTCGAAGAGGCTGTAGAAGTTCTTGTAGATGAAGTTAGCCATGGCGAACTCGTACTTCGCCTCGCTCTGAGCAAGAAAGGCGCGGAGTTTGTCGCCGGCTCCCGGCTCGACGGAGTCGAAGACGCGGCACGCACCGCCGAGGTCGGCCGGCACGTCCAGACGCCGCTTCTCCTCAGGTGAGTGGGCGTCGCCGTAGAACACCGTGTAGCTCGGGTCTACCCTCGTGAGGCCGTAGAGCTCCTTCCGATCGAAGCCCAGGTCGGAAAACCACTTATCGTGCTCCTCCGGCATCCAGTACCAGCTCGGCCCCATGTCGAAGCGATAGCCGTCCATGTCCATGGCCTGGGCGCGGCCTCCAGGCCAGGAGTTCTTCTCCACTACCGTAACATCGTACCCGGCCTTGGCCAGATACGCCGCTGCCGACAAGCCGCCGAAGCCGGCTCCGATTACGAGGACTGTCTTACCTGCCATGTGCTAGAAGATAGCGCAGCGATGTGAGGCTTGAAAAGAAGAAGTTCGGTAAGGAATGCCGGTGCGACTGCCGAGTGGCGCGCCGTGGCTGGGCGCCGGCACTGCCTACATCCGTCCGGCCTCGATAATGCGCTGCAGAAACTGCCGCGTCCGCGGGTGCTCGGGTTCCGAGAAGAGACGCTCCGGCGGCGCCTCCTCGCAGATCTTGCCCTCGTCGAGGAAGCAGACGTTGTCGGCAATGTCCCGGGCAAAGCCCATCTCATGGGTCACGACGATCATGGTCATGCCGCGCTCTTTGAGGTCCTTGATGATCTGCAGCACACCGCCGATGAGCTCCGGGTCCAACGCCGCGGTGATCTCATCCAGCAGAAGGACGTCCGGGTCGTTCGCCATGGCGCGGACAATAGCTACACGTTGCTGCTGACCGCCGGAGAGCTGCTCCGGATAGGACTTGGCGAAGCCGTCCAGGCCGAAGAGCGAAAGGAGCTCGTACGCGCGCGTCTCGCTCTCCGTCCGCGACCTGCCGTGCACCTTGCGCGGTGCCAGGGTGATGTTGTCCAAGACGTTGATGTGGGGAAAGAGATTGTAGGCCTGAAAGACGATACCAACGCGCTTGTGCAGCCCGTTTTTGCCGAAGGAGGGATCGTGGATCGGCACACCGTCCAAGCGAATCTCTCCCCCCTCGTACTCCACGAGGTCACTGACGCAACGAAGGAGCGTCGACTTCCCGGAGCCCGAGGCGCCGATCAGACATACCACCTCGTGCCGGCTGACGCTCAGGCTCACGTTATCGAGGACCATCTTGTCCCCGAAGTACTTGGTGAGCTTGTGAATGCGGACGCGCTCCCCGTTCTCGCTGCTCATAAGGTTTTCTGTAGCCTCCGCTCTCGGTCCTTCTTCGTCACGTAATCCGTGAGGCGCGCCATAGGTATGGTTGCCAGCAGGAAGAGCACCGCGGCGGCAATCAATGATGAGTAGTTGAAGGTACGGGCGGTGTAGATCTGCGCTTCACGGACAGCGTCGCGAACACCGATCACGCTCAACAGCGCCACGTCTTTTTGCAGCGCCACCGCAAGATTCAACAGCGATGGTACAACATTGCGAATGGCTTGTGGAACGATTGCGTGGCGCAGTGTCTGCCACTGTGAGAGGCCGAGCGCTTTCGCGGCGGCACGCTGCCCATCGTGGACCGCCTCCATGCCGGAACGGTACACCTCCGCGGCGTAGGCGGAGTACGTGAGGATCAGCGCCACGCCGCCCCAGAAGAGACTGCTCTGGGGCAGCCCCCGAATCTGCAGCGCCGGTATGCCGAAACCAAAGAGCAGAACCATGAGCAGCGAGGGCAATCCACGTAGCAGATCGATGTAGAGAACCGTGAAGACCTTGAGGGGAGCAAACCACGGTCCGTGCAGGGAGCGGAACACCGCCAACATGAGGGCCCAGACCGCGATTGCAACCAAGGAGATCGCCCACACCGACATGTTGATGGCAAAGCCACCAAGAACATCGGGAAAGACTTCCACGATTGCATCGATGTCGAAGAATTGCTTCTTTACGCGCGGCCACTGCTCCGCGGAGACAACGGCCTGACGCACCAGCGCAACCACCACAATGACGCTGGTCACGCTGATGACGCCGGGCAGATACTTGTCGCGAGGGCGGAGCGTTCGCCCCGGCCGCGCGGACGGGGCGGGACGCTCAGAGCTCAACCGGTGATCTCCCGGATTGTCTCGTCACCGACGAGGTACTGTTGGCGGAGCTCTTCGACCACGCCGTCGTCAATGATGGCTTGCAGCGCATCATTGACCCACGGTACGAGGGAGCTGCCCTCTTCAAACACCAAGCCGTGGCCCTTGTCGTTCGGGTCCGCAGGGAGCGTAGCCACGATTTTCGCCTCGGGCACCTGTACCGCCGTTGCGTAGAGCGCCGTCGGCACCGATTGGGTGGTCGCATCGATCTGCCCACCGAGGAGCGCCTGAAAGGTGCCCACCTGATCGTCGAAGACCGCAACATTTTCGGCACCAATCCGATTCTCAATGTAGTCGAGATCGGTAGTTCCAATGGTTGCGCCCCACTTGGCGTCACGGAGCTCCGACATGCTGTCCGCATTGGCAACCGGGCTGTCCTCCAGGGCGACGACCGCCTTCTTGGGCTGGTAGTACACCATGGAGAAGTCAACGAACTCTTCCCGGTCTTCCGTCACGGAGTACTGCTGGATGACGAAGTCGTAGGGTTTGTCGCCGGGGGCAATGCCTTGGTCAAAGGTCGCGTTCACCCACTCGACATCCTCTCGATCGAAGCCCATCTCCTTTGCGAGGGCGTAGACCAGCCCGTTTTCAAAGCCCTCCCCGGCGGCCGGGTCGTTGTTCAACATCCACGGCGGGTAGACCGGATCGCCCGTTGCGACCGTGAGCTTGCCGGGCTCGTGGAGCCGTGGATCCTGCGGTGTGCGCCGCAGCGCCTCGTCCTGCGCTTCGTCTTGCGCAGCGGGTGTCTCCGCCTGACCTGTGGCGAAAACGGAAAACGTCAAAACGGCGAACAGCACGAACGCCGATACCAGAATACGTCGCGTCATGAGAACCCCCTTATCAATCCGAGCCTCTTTGGGCCGGGATTAGGATTCCATGAGCGTAGGTATTTCAGGAGTGGTGGTCAAGGATGTG
>CAYPTH010000151.1:1252-6527 GCA_964413635.1 uncultured Spirochaetaceae bacterium | reverse complement strand
AATCGCCCCACTAGAACCGTGCCGGGGCACGAGGAGTATTTAAGTGAAACGAGTTCTATTCTTTATCACGATACTGGTGATCGCCGGTGCAACGCTTGCAAGCGCGCAGGTGGAAGTTGACGAGTATCCGAGCGTCAACATCAGCGACGATCTCGCCACGGATTCCGGCGGTGCCATTAACCAAAGTGACATCGACGGCTACGAGTCCGACATAAACTCGCGAATCCGAGGTCAGGTTGACGCAGTCGCAGACGAGGCGAACGGGGAGCTCAGTGGTCTCGGCAACTTGGATCCCTTGGCGAACGCCTTCGCGGATTCGGGGGTGTACGCGTCAAACGTCGCGACCTTGCGCTCCTACACCGACTATCGGAGCTTTTATCTTGCCGCGGGAACGGATGTGGGCGTCCAGTTTCCGAAGGTTGACTTGAGCGGCGGCGGGGAAACCGACCCGGTCGAACTCCTCGGGGAAGAGTTCGCTTCCGGGAACGCGGGCGTTGGCGTAGCGTGGCAGACTTGGGCGCTGGCCCTCGGCCTCAACCTGGACTTCCTCGTCGACGGGCTCTACGCCTCCGCCAAGTACGGAAGTATTGATGTCCAGGGGCTCGAAACGGAAACGGGCACCGTCGACGTACAATCGAGCTCTATCGGTGCATTTGTGAATTATCAGATTATCGGTGGCTTCTGGCCACGCAGCCCGATCCGCTTCCGCGGAGTCAGCATTGGGGCCGGCGCTATTCGGCACACCAGCTCCGTCGGCTTGGACATTCCTCTGGGCGACTTCGTAGATGATGGATTCAAGACGGACCTTCCAACGGGCGGCCAAAGCGACGGCGGTATTCTGCCGGATGAAATTGACGCCGCGCTTTCAACCAAGGGTACCGGAGCCTACGACGAGAACTACGTCAACGCCGACAGCCTCGGTACGGTGTTTCTCGAGCCGACGGCGCGGCTCGGCATTTCCAACCAAGCCTTTACCGTACCCATTGAGGTTGCAACCGCACTGCGGCTGTTGTGGTTTTTCGACTTCTCACTCGGCGCGGGCGTGGATCTGACCTTCGGCGGCAACTCCGAGGTAGTCCTCGGCGGGCAAGGAGACGCGGCGATTAGCGGCTACATTGACGGCGAAAGCAAGTACCTCACCACCAACGGTGGATCGCTGGTCTTGGAAAAGACCGGCGACGGTAAGCCGGCCTTCATCAACCCGCGGATCACCTTTGGCACCGCAATCAACCTCGGTCCCTTGAAGATCGACTTCCCCTTTGCCTGGTACATTCCCGTTGGCGGTGCAGCCGAATTCAAGGGCAACGGCTTGAGCGCCGGCATGAACATTGGGCTGCTCTGGTAGCCGGCACAGAGTGGCGATCCTGAGTCGGTCGCCTTCCAACACGTCGAATCAACCGGGCACTGTGGTGCCCGGTTTTTTTTGGACCTGGCCATGACAAAACACGTACTGGTAACCGGCTCCTCGAAGGGGATCGGCCGGGCCACCACGATTCTGCTGGCGCGGCGGGGCTATTCCGTCTTTGCCGGCGTTCGCAGCACGGAAGACGCCGAGGCGCTCAGCCGGGAAGCACCGGAGCGAATCACGCCCCTCATGTTGGATGTCACGAAGCGTGGCGATCGGGAGGCGGCTCTGGCGACCGTGACCTCGACGGTCGGAGACGAGGGCCTCTACGCCCTGGTGAACAATGCGGGAATAGCCGTCGCGGCGCCGATTGAGTTCGTGCCGATAGAGGATCTGGAGCTACAGTTTCGGGTGAACCTCTTCGGCCTGGTCGCCGTGACGCAGGGCTGCCTCCCGCTGCTTCGGCGCCAGGCAGCGGCGAACGTACCGGCCGGTAACCAGGGGGAACACCGCCGCGGCGGCCGCGAAGCGCAGCGCCGCGCGCCCCGGCGCCGCGCCCCTCGGGTGATCAACATCAGCTCAATTGGCGGCCGCATTGCCTTCAGTCCCAGCGGGCCATACACGGCCAGTAAGTTTGCCCTGGAGGCAATAACCGACTCGCTCCGGCTGGAGGTCGAGCCGCAGGGAATCCGCGTAATTGCGATAGAGCCCGGTACGGTCACTACCCCACTCTGGGACCGCGCATTGGAGATTGGAATAACCATGCGAGACAAGATGCCGGCCGAGGCACTGCGGCTCTACGGGCAATTGCTTGACCAGGCTGAGCGACACGCCCGTCGCGCGCCCGATCGCGGCGTGCCGGCGGAGCGAGTTGCGGCGGTCATTGCCCGTGCCACGGAGGTGCAACGGCCCCGAACGCGCTACCTCGTCGGCGCGGACGCCAAGCTTGCGGCGCGACTTATAGCGCCCCTTCCCGACCGTCTTCGAGACGCCCTGCTACGGCTGCGGAGCTGAGCGCGCGTCGGGGGCTGGGGCGGGCCCGGGGCGGTTTCCGCGCCGCGTCGGGCGGGCTACCACTCGTAGCTCCCGCCTTCGATTCCCCTGTCCAGATTCGCATGGATCTTCCGCGCCGCACCAATCATGGCGTCGGTGAGCTGCGCCTTCGGCGGCAGGTGACACAGGATCACGCGCTCCGCGCCGGCCCGTGCGCCGGCGGTGGCGGCGTCCTCAACGCTACTGTGGACCGGGGCGTGGCCGGTTGCCTCGTGGATCAGAATGCTCGCGCCACGTGAGAGGTCGATGATGCGCTCCGAGAGCTCAGTGTCGCAGGAGTAGGCGACGGCGCGGGTATCACCCCCGGCGTCCGCGGTCGGGGACACCGCGGCGCCTTGTACGGAATACTCGATTCGCAGGCCCACGACGGGGACGGCGTGAGTTCCCGGCGTCGCGGTGATTCGCCATGGACCGGAGGAGAGAACCTCGGCGCCCGGGGCGTGTGCCACTTCTCGCCATTCTACCTCCGGCATGCCCTCCCACCCGGAGGTGTCGAAGGTGTCCAGGAGCCGCCGCGCCGTCTCAATGGCCGGAGCTATCCCGTAGACCGGGAGCTTCTCCGAACGCCCGCTGAGCCAGAGCTTCTCCATGAGCAGGGGGAAGGCGGTGACGTGGTCCGGGTGCTCGTGGGTGACAATTACGCCGCGGAGCTTCTCCAGGGGTATTCCCAGGGCGAGCATTCGCTGGACCGCGTCCCCACCGCAGTCTATGAGGTAGAGGTGGTTTTCATCCTCCACGGCGAGCATGGTGACGGTACGATGCGGGTCGCTCATGGCCGCGCCCGTTCCCAGTAGATGCAGGTATGGCATTTTCGGTACTCCTCTCCCGCAGGCTTGTGGTCACATTCTATCGTCGCGTCGACGGCCGCGCCGGAAGTCCCGGGAGAGACGGGCGTACAGCGCTCTGCCGACGGACGTCTGGAGCCGCCCCTCCGAAGACGACAAAAACTCAGCCAAGTTGTCGCCGCCGTCGTCCGCGGCGTCTGCGTAGATGAGGGCCTGCAGACACATGTCGATGAGATTCATGTCCCGGACGAAGCGCGCCGTCGGCGTGGTGTTGCCCTCGTACTCTTCCCAGAGGTCGCGTAGGTGCTTGGCGTCATGGGTCAGCTCATCGATGGCGGCACGCTCGCGACGGCGCTTCTCTTCCCGGGCGCGCTCCGCCGCGTCATAGGGCACGTCGCCGGTGAGGGCCTCCGCCAGATCGTGCACCGTGGCCATGGCGGCGGCGCGGTTTCCGTCCACCCCTTCGGCGGCGGCGAACTCCAGGGCCAGGAGCGCGGTTCCCCAGGAGTGATCACCGACCGACTCCGGATCGGAAATGCCGACCCGGGACCACCCGGCGCGAGCAGTCGCCTTGACCGCGTAGGCTCGCCTGAGCGCCGCGAGGCGCGCCTCCACGTCGCCCGGCGTGGCTGCATCGCCCTGGCGACTCACGATCCGTCTCCGTGCTCCGCCACCTCGATCTCCCGGTGAAAGAGGTCGCTGTAGATTTCCCACATTTTCACGAAGACGGCCATGACAATGGGGCCGAGGATGAGGCCGAAGACGCCGAAGAGAATGAGCCCGCCAAAGACGCCAAAGAGTACCAGGAGCTGATGAACGCGGATGTCTGCTTGAATGAGGCGAGGCCGCAGGAGATAGTCCACCGCGGCGAGGAGTCCGCCCGCCAAGGCGATCATGAGGATACCACGCACCACGGCTCCGGTGGCAAAGAGGTAAACCGCCGCCGGCAACCACACCAGAATGGCGCCGAAATTGGGAATGGCCGCGAGGAAAAAGAGGAAGACGCCCCAGACCACCGCACCTGGGAAACCGAGAATGAACATGACCAAGCCGCCGATTGCGCCCTGAAAGATGCCGATGACGATCGTGCCCTTGATGGTCGCCCGCGTAACCGTCACGAACTTGTCGAGGAGCACGTCTTTGTCCTGCTGCCGCATGGGTATACGGTCAAAGATCTTGGCCAACAGCGAGGGACCGTCGCGGAAGAAGAAGAACAGGCTGTAGACGTAGATGAAGATGTTGAGGGCCGTTCTGCCCACCGTCTGCACCGCGGAGCTGACACCCGAGAGGATCCCCGTGTCACCGAGGCCGAGTCCCGAGATAATGGATTCCACCACCTCGACGGGTTTAATGTCGAAGCGCCGGAAGACGGGAAGGGCCGCAACCGTTTCCACCACCCCCTGAATCTCCGTGCGTACGTTGCCGGCACCGTCCCGGATACTCTGGAAGAACATCAACACCGTGTCGGCGGCCAGATAACCGAAAGCAGCGAGGGGCACGACGAAGACAGCCACGACCACAACCACCGCCAAGAGGGCGCTCATCCCATCTTTGCGGATACGACCGTGCAGGTAACGGTAGAGGGGGTAGAAGAGCGCCGCGGTGATGGCCGCCAAGAGCGCCGGCATGATGAAGCGCCAGACGATTACCACAACGAGGGCGGTAACGGCGAGGAGGAAGACAATGAAGAAGGTGCGGCCAAAGGAGCCGCGGGGAGCCCCGTTTGGACGGTCCGAGGTGCTGCTCATAGTCACTGCCACTCTACCGAAGAGCGGCTGATCAATCTACCGCGACACAACAAGATAGACTGCTCGGCCTATTCGCCTCCGTCTCCGGTCAGAGACGGTAGATGTAGACCGGTGTGCGGTAGATGTCAGGGACCAACAAGGTAGTGTCCGGCCGGCGGCCCGGAAGGGCAAAGGCAACACTCACCACGACCGGTGGGAGCTCTTCCTCCCGATCCTGCAGTCGCGCCATGTGCTCCGTCGAGAGGTAGGTTACCAAGATATCGACGTGGCGAAACGAGTGACGAAAGAGATCACCACGATGGATGATCACAGGGCCAACCGACTGCGACGACGCCGCGCGGCGC
>CAYPTH010000151.1:0-1152 GCA_964413635.1 uncultured Spirochaetaceae bacterium | reverse complement strand
TCGGCGAAGACACGCTCGAAAGCGAGCGTACAACCACGGTACGGGCGAGAGCTCGATGCCGTGGAGCTCCGCTTGGGGAAAGGCGTCGTGTAGCGTGAACACAATGGTGCCCCATCCACACCCCGCTTCCATGATCACCGGCTGCTCGGAGTGCGGAAGGGCGCGGCGAACCGCCTCGGTAAGGACGGGAAGTACAAGCGGCGAAACCGGCATTGGTGGTGTACCGGTTCGCAGCGTGGATACCATGATGCTCGCCGCAGCAGCGACCGTTCCGCCCAAAACCACAAGTAGCGCCACGGTCACAGTGGACATCTGAGTCGCCTCACCCCCCGACCAAGACCTGGAACGCGATCATGGCCGCCACGCCAACAGTGGTTATGGTGGCTACCTGCTCCTTTGGCGTATCTTCCAGGGCGTCCGGGATGAGCTCCGAGGTAATCATCCACACCATGGCTCCGGCCGCCAGCCCCAGTCCAATGGGCAAGAATGGACGGAATACTTCGACGAATAAATACGCGGGGACAGCAATAAGGGGCTGCGGTAGGCTCGTGAAGATGGCCCAGAGGACAACCTTCCACGGCTTGACCCCCTTGGGGATCAGCACCAGGCTGATGGCCAAGCCTTCCGGGATGTTGTGAATTGCAATTGCGATAGAGATGAAGGCACCGAAGTTCTGCCCTCCGCCGAAGGAGACGCCGACGCCAACGCCTTCGGCAAAGGAGTGCGCGGTCATGACGCCGACAATCAGGAGCGCCTTGAGCGCGTCGGCTCCCGACAGGGCCCCGACATCCAGCTCTTCTCTACCGCTGAGGCGCGTTTGGGCGAGCCAAATGAGAAAGGTTCCAAGGAGAACACCCGCCACAACCCGAGGCATGCTGTGATCAAGGCCTTCGAAGATGAGATTAAAACTCGCCGCCGCCATGATGCCGGCCGCCAAGCCGCCGGCCCGGCCGAGCCAGACCTTGGGAATCTCGCGAAAGAAGAAGAACGGAACGACGCCGAGACCGGTAGCCACTGCGGTGATGGACGAGTACAGGAGGACGATCAGCACATCGCTCATGATGTGCGATCATACCAGCCCGGCGACCTCTACACTACCGATTCTCCCCTTCAAGACGCGACTTGCACGCCAGGCAGAGCTGAGCATCCGGT
>CAYPTH010000150.1:2280-6585 GCA_964413635.1 uncultured Spirochaetaceae bacterium | reverse complement strand
ATCGTCTCAAGGCCTTCTTGGCCGCTCGGCGCGGCACCGACGTCGACGAGCTTGAAGGTGACCTGCCTCGGATCCGTGCCGATGAAGAAACCGAGCGGGAGCTCAAGGCCATTTTGGGCGTGGCCCGCCGGAAGCGTCATGGCGACCATGAGTGACTTCGAGCCGGGCAGTGACCAAACCGCAAGTGTGACGGACTTTCGTCTCCACTCCGCCGGACCGCCTCCCGCCGGCTACCCGGCGGAGTTCCACCACGATGCCTACGCAACGGAGCCCTTCGCGCCACGCTACGAGGACCGCCGAAAGGCGCTCTTGGAGTTCTGGCGCCGGAACCCTGCCGGGGCGGGAATCAAAGGGCACTTCGTCGAGCTGGTGCGCCTCGAGCTCGGCCAGGGCCCGGTTTACGAGGGGCTCTTTGCGAGTGCCCTCGACTACATCGACCGGCGCATCGACTGCTCGGACTTCGTCATGCTCGGCATAATTCGCGCCCGCCGGCAATTCCCGGACTCCCCCCTGCTCAGCGCCGAGATCCACGACCGTATGAAGCGGAGCATCCTCGACTTCAAGTACCACCCGGAAGAGCCGGGTCTGGATTCGCTGTGCACCTGGACGGAAAACCACCAGATCATGTTCGCCGCCAACGCCTTCCTGGCCGGTGCGCTCTATCCGGAAGAGATCTTCGCGAACACCGGGGAGCGCGGCCGGGAGAAGGCGCAACGCGCCCGGCCGCGAATCCTGCGGTGGCTCGAACTGCGCTACAAGACGGGCTTCAGCGAGTGGCTCTCCCACATCTACTACGATGAGGACATTACCGCTCTCACGAACCTTGTCGACTTCTCCGAGGACCCGGAGATTGCGCGGAAGAGCACCATGGTTCTGGACTTGATCTTCCTCGATATGGCGCTCAACAGTTTCCGCGGCACCTTCGGCTCGACCCACGGCAGGAGTTACGCCGAGGAAAAGCGGGACGGCCACCTCGAATCGACCGCGGACACGTCCAAGCTCATGTTCGGCATGGGGCTCTTTTCCGGCCGCGACAACATGAGCGCCATCTCCCTTGCCCTCTCGGGCTACCGCTTGCCGGAGTCGATTTATGCGATCGCCACCGACCGGGAGACCACCTTCGAGAACCGGCAGCGCGCCGGCATTCGGATTGCGGAAGCGCAGCGCTGGGGCCTCACAACGCGGCCGGGTGACGTGGAGAGCGCCATGGCGCTTTTGACACTGGAGGCCTACACTCACCCACGCACCATCATGCAGACCATGGAGCTCTTCGACCGCTTCCGGTGGTGGGGCAACGCATTCTTCGGACCCTTTGCGCGCTACAAGGGGCTGCTCACCACCCTGCGGAAGGCGCGGCTGCTCCCACTCCTGGCTCGTCTTATTGAGAAAGACATTACCCGCAACGTCCGAGAGGAGGTCAACATACTCACCTACCGGAGTCCCGAGGCCATGCTCTCCACCGCGCAAGACTGGAAGTCGGGCTACGGGGGAGACCAACAGCACATTCTGCAGGCGACGCTCTCTCCGAGAGCCATTGTCTTTCCCACCCATCCCGGCCACGCCGAAAACACCAGCGGCGGGTACTGGGTGGGCTCGGGGACGCTCCCCCGGGCCGTGCAGGTTGGCCCGGTAGCCATTGCGGTGTACCGCGCCTCCCGCGTTCCCGGCCTCTACATGACGAACGAACTCTTCTTTACCCACGCCTGGTTTCCCGACGCCGCCTTCGATGAGGTCCGGGAAGCGCTGCCCGAAGCGGCGGCGTCCGCCCGACAGCGGGCTGCGGGCGCCTGGATCTTCGGCCGCCTCGGTGAGGGCTACGTCGCTCTCTACTCCCGCAATGGGTACCGCCGGCAAGCGGAGGGGCCGGACGCCGGCGCGGAGCTTATTGCGCCGGGTCGGACGAACGTGTGGATCCTCGAGGTCGGCAGCCGTGGCGCAGACGGCGAGTTCGATCAGTTCATCCGGGCGCGCCTGTCGGCGAGGATCAGACACCGCGGTCTGGGCGTGGACTATACCCATCCCACGGTCGGCCGACTTCAGGTGGCCTGGCGCGGTACGCCCCGGCGAAACGGGGAGCCGATCCAAACGCGCGGGTATCCGCGCTACGAGAATCCCTTTGTCACGGCAGAATTTCCCCCGGAAGAGGTGGCGGTACGCGCCGGCAAGCACCACCTGCGTCTCGACTGGTCTCGCCAGGAACGTCAGACCGGAAACAGGGACAGTGCCAGCAGTACCTGGGCCAGGTGGTAGCTGAGGTGGACGACCACCGCGCTTCCCGGGAGGGGGAAGGCGAACTTGTTGAGGGCAAGCACGCCGTCTGAGACGAAGAAGAGAACTCCCCCGGCGGCGGCAATTCCGGCGCGGAGAGTTGCCCAATCGGCACGAACCGTTGTGGACAGGGCGGAGAAGGCCATGACGGAGAGCGCCACGCTGTACAACGTGACGGGGAATATCATGCCTTTGCGCCCGTCTTGTGCTAGGCGCACGACGAGCACGACGTACAGCACCAGTCCTACCGCACCGACCGGTACCAGAAGCACATAGCTTCCCGCAGGCGGCAGATTCTCGTTGAAGCCGATGATGAAGCTGATCTGTGCAAGCAAGAAGCTGAACAGACCGGCCCGGAACGATCCATCCCGCTTGAACATGAGAAAGACATCCCCGGCGAGGGAGAGCACGAAGGCACCGACGAACCAGGCACGCTGCCACGGACTTTCGACTTGCGGAAAGAAGTACACAACAGCGGCAATGAGGACAAGCATGGTCAAGGGCTTGAACACGTATTCGAGGCGGCGGAGGCTGAGACCGGCGGCGATCCATTGGACGAACGCCAATGGGAGGACGGCGAAGATCGGCCAGTAGGATAGAACGACCGATGCAATCACCGCATTATGATAGCACGGTATTGTTGAGTTCACGAAGAGGCTTTTGGGTCGACATTGGCCCTGCTTTCGGCGCGTGGTACCATGCCTCCATGTCAAACACGCGGGAGAACACCTCCCGATCCCACCTGGACACCATCTATCGGGCGGCCCTTCAACGCGTCAACCCGGAAGCCATGATCCGCTCCTGTCTTCAGCTAAGCGGGCAGGTCCTGCAGCTGCGCACCGAGACGCACGAAGAGCGGGTGGATCTCAGTGCGTACCCAAGAATCATTGTCCTGGGCTTCGGAAAGGCCTCCGCCGGTATGGCCAAGGCTGTTGAGGACCTGTTGGGTGACAGAGTCATCGGCGGCGTCGTCGCCGTGAAATACGGTCACACGGAGCACTTATCTCGAGTCGAGCTTCTCGAAGCGGGGCACCCCGTGCCGGACGAGGCCTCGATCCGCGCCGGGAAAGCCATTCTCTCTTGGGCGGAAAGGGCGGATGCAGACACCCTGGTGATCACGCTCATCTCCGGGGGCGGGTCGGCCATTCTCTCCGCTCCCGCCGGTGAAATCACCTTGGGTGAGCAGCAGGAGGTCACGCAACTCCTCCTTGCAAGCGGGGCGACCATTGGCGAGATGAACACCCTTCGGAAGCACACCAGCCGGGTCAAGGGCGGCCGGTTGGCCGCGGCAATTGCGCCGGCGCGCTCCTTGAACCTCATTCTCTCGGACGTAGTTGGCGACCCGCTGGAGGTCATTGCCTCCGGTCCGACGGTTCCCGACCCGACTACCGTGGCCGACGCCCTCGCCACGGTAGAGCGATACGGACTCGGTGACCGGCTTCCATCCTCGCTTCGTTCCTACCTTGATACCGGTGTGGAGACTCCAAAACCGGGGGATGTCGCGTTTTCCAGGGCTTCAAACATCATTATCGGATCGAATTATCTCGGCCTCCTTGCCGCCAAGGAGGCGGCACAGGAGCTCGGCTATGACAGCGCCGTCGTGACGAGCCGGCTCGAGGGGGAGGCGCGGGAGCTTGCGCGACTGATACTCGGCATTGCCCGGGACAGCCGCAATCTCGGTCTTCTGGTGGACCCGCCCGGGTGTATTCTTTTCGGCGGGGAGACCACCGTTACAATTCGAGGTGAGGGGGCAGGCGGCCGCAACCAGGAGATGGCCCTCGCCGCATTGGCTAGCATGACCGAGCGGGATGCCGGTATCTACCTCCTCTTCGCTGCGAGCGATGGAAACGACGGCCCTACGGATGCGGCCGGTGGCTACGCTTCGTGGGAGCTCGCACAGACGGCACGGGAACGCAATCTCGACCTCTCGCACTTCCTCGACGCGAACGACTCATACCGCGTGCTCGACACCCTCGGCGCCCACGTCAAAACGGGACCAACCAACACAAACGTGGCTGACTTCGTCGTGGCGCTGGT
>CAYPTH010000150.1:0-2180 GCA_964413635.1 uncultured Spirochaetaceae bacterium | reverse complement strand
AGATTAGACCGTTTAGGTTATTGGACGTCATGGGTCCCGTATCGCTATGTTAGGACTAACATAGAAAAGCCAAGAAAGGAGTGTTCTCATGGCACAGGAAAGAAATTTTTTTCAAGAGGGTCTTCACGTCGGTTTGGGTTTGGCCCTTCGCACTCAGGAAAAGATTCAAGATTTCGCGAAGCAGATATCGAGCCAGTATGAAATGACTGAGGAAGAGGGGAAGCGGTTCGCCGAAGACCTCTCAAAGCAAACCGCTGAGACGCGAACGGAGCTGGACAAGATGATTCAGACGCGCCTCAACAGCTATCTCGAAGACATGAATATCCCGAAAAAGGACGATATCGACAAGCTTACAAAGAAGATCAACGAGCTAGAGAAGAAGCTTGACAAGCAGTAGACTGAGTACACAGGATACCTATCATCGCACTGAGACGACGCAGACGGCGCGGCGTTGCCGCGCGCTACCTCGAGATTTTCTCGGTTCTGGTCAAGTATGGCTTCGCTGAGTTCGTAAGCCACAGGCCCCTATTACGTCGCGCCGTGCGGCGTGTAACCCCAAAACGTCGTGCGACCGCTCGTCTCTATCGCCAGAGCTTTGGCGAGCGCCTTAGACTGGCGCTCGTTGAGCTCGGGCCTACCTTCATCAAATTCGGACAAATTCTCAGTGACCGCAAAGATATTCTCCCCCTGAATGTCATTCGGGAGATGGAGAAGCTCCAGGACAAGGTCCCGCCCTTTCCCGCGGAGCAGGCGAAGGCCATTGTCGAGCGTGAGATCGGCAAGAGCCTCGAAGATGCTTTCATCTACTTCAACGCGGAACCGGAGGCGGCCGCTTCCCTGGCTCAGGTACACCGCGCCATCTTGCCGACCGGTCAGACGGTGGCCGTGAAAGTCAAGCGGCCCGGCATTGACGCGCAGGTTGAAGCAGATCTGCAGATCATGCATCAGCTTGCAAACTTCGTAGATCGAAACACGGACTACTTCAAGGTCATCAAGGCTGAAGAGATCGTTGAAGAGTTCGAGTACCAGATGTTGCGCGAGCTGAACTTCGTCGAGGAGTTCTTGAGCATCAAGAAGTTCCGGGCGGACTACGAGAACGACCGTACCGTCTACGTCCCCAGTGCCTACCCCGAGTACAACACCCGCGACATCTTGGTGCTCGAGTTCATCCACGGGCAGAAGGTATCGGACGTAATCCAAGGGGGCGACGGGCGCTTTGACAAGTCCGTGGTGAATCTGCGTACCGCGGACTTCATCATGGCGCAGCTCTTTATCAACGGGTACTTTCACGCGGATCCGCACCCCGGCAATTTCTTTGTTCTCGAGGGCGATGTCATCTGTTTTCTCGACTTCGGCATGGTCTATTCGCTCAGGCCATACGAGGTAGAGAACCTGAACTACATGATGCTCGGCCTCGCCCGTCTAGACGCAGCCTTGGTCTCTCGTTCCCTTCTGCGCCTCGGTGGCGCCGAGGGCAAGGTCAACAAGCAGATCTTCCAGGCGCATGTCCACGACTACATTGAATCTCACCTCAACCGTCCCGTTGAGTATATCGATGTCGCTGCCGCTCTCATGGAGTTGCTGCAGATGGTCATTTCATTTGGCGTGAAGCTCCCTGCGCGCTTGATCTACGTCGCCAAAGTCATGGGCAGCTTGCAGTCAATTGGCTCCGGCCTGGATCCGGAATTTCAGCTTCTCGATTACTTGCAGAAATTCTCTCCGAAGATCTGGGCAAACCAGCTTGGCTCGGATCGCACTGGGAACCGAATCCTCCTATCCGGGCTGAACTGGTCGGAGGTTATCCTCGATGCGCCCGAGCTCGTTCGCGACCTCCAGCGAGTGCTCCGTGATCGCAAATTCGAGGTCCACGCCCCCGAGCTGGACGCCGTGCGCGAAACCTATGACAAGGTAGGCTTTCGAACAGTTTTCGGCCTAGTCCTGTCGGCGCTCCTGATCAGCTCTTCACTGGTCGTATTGGCGGACATTGAACCGAAGATTCAGGGCATTCCGGTGTTCGGTATCATCGGCTTCGGGATTGGCTTGGCAATGGGGCTGGGATTTCTCTTTGCCGGCGTGGTCAAGCTCTTCCGCTGGCGGCACCACCGCTAGGTGTGCATAACCGGGTTGACCAGGTGTGCCTCTCTATTGGTCGGACCTGAAATTAGCAAAGAGGCAGAGAA
>CAYPTH010000149.1:0-6702 GCA_964413635.1 uncultured Spirochaetaceae bacterium | reverse complement strand
GTCGCGGAGAGATGCGAGAGTGGTTGAATCGGGCGGACTCGAAATCCGTTGTACAGTTCTGCTGTACCGAGGGTTCGAATCCCTCTCTCTCCGCCTGACGGCAATCTGGAGAGATGACCGAGCGGCTTAAGGTGCACGCTTGGAAAGCGTGTGTACCCTTACGGGTACCGAGGGTTCGAATCCCTCTCTCTCCGGTTCCTGCCCCTTCAGCCCTTCGTCGGGCTCTACGCTATCCGCCACCGCCCAAATCCGTCAGGCCCGGAAGGGAGCAGCGGTAAGCGACTGGCGGGTGTGACGTAACCGGCTCGGCGTCCCTGAAGGGGTTTTTTCTTTGCTTCTGGGGCAGGGGATGAACTACGAAGTTACCGCAACGCGGAAACGGCCGCGAACCTTCGACGAGCTCTCCGGGCAGGAGTTCGTTGTCGAATCCCTGAAGAACGGCATCGACAAGGGGCACATTGCTCACGCCTACCTCTTTGCCGGTCCTCGCGGTGTCGGAAAGACCTCTGCCGCGCGTATCCTTGCCAAGGCCTTGAATTGTCCCGACGGACCCTCCGCCGACGCGTGCCCGGACAGCGAAGAGGCGGAGCACATCACCCGGGGCAACGCCATCGATGTCATTGAGATCGATGGTGCCTCCAACACGTCGGTCAACGACGTTCGCCAGATCAAGGACGAGGTACTCTTCGGGCCCACCCGCCTGCGTTACAAGATCTACATAATCGATGAGGTTCACATGCTGTCAAACAGCGCTTTCAATGCGCTGTTGAAGACTATCGAGGAGCCTCCGCCCTACATCGTTTTCATATTTGCGACCACCGAAATCCACAAGGTCCCGGCAACCATTCGCTCCCGCTGCCAACAATTCAATTTCCGCCTCATACCGCTAGAGAACATCATGGCTGCGTTGCGGCGCGTCACCGAGGACGCGGGGCTAGAGGCCGAAGAGGAGGCGCTCCTTTGGATTGCCAAAGAGGCGCGCGGCAGTCTGCGTGACGCGTACACGCTCTTCGACCAGATTGCCTCCTTCTCCACGGACCGGATCACCATGGAGCGAATCCGAGAAATTCTCGGTGTCGGTGGCCTGGAGCAGATGCACGCGCTCACAAAGCTTCTTGCCGCCGGGGACTCCGGCGGCGCCGTGCAATCAATGGACGATCTCCTACACTCCGGCGTCTCCCCCGATCGATTTCTCTCCGAGCTCGGCGACTATATTCGCACGCTCCTCCTGCTACGAAGCGGTGTCACAAACCCTTCAGTCCTCGGTACGACGGCGGAGCAGTTCCCCGAGGACGTGGCATCCGCCTTTACCCGGAGCCAGTTGCTGCACGGTCTCGACCGGGTGCTCGAGACCTACCGGAAGCTCCGCTACTCCCTGCGGCCCCGTTTCGAGCTCGAAGTGTTACTCCAGGAGTTGGCCTTCTTGCGAGATCACGTCCACCCCCGCGACTTGGTTGCCCAGCTCCGAGAGCTGAAGCAGCAGGTTCTAGCCGGCGGCGGGGAGCTCCGCGCTCCGGACGCCGCGGCGCCGAAGCCCACCGCGCGTGCCCTGGATGCGGAGAGCGTCGGGGCGGTCTCGTCGATTCTCGAGGAACGAAAGCCCACCCTCGCCGCTGCGCTCAAGAAGGCGGAAGAGTGGGTGGAGGAGCCACCGGGGACCATCCGGATCAGCTTTGGAGATAGCTTCGCGGCTCGAACGGTGCGGCAGGAGGCAAAGACTGTCGCCGAAGCGGCGGAACAGGCCCTGGGCAGAAGCGTGTCTGTGTCGGTAGCCGCCAAGGCGAACGGAACGGAAACGCAAGAAAGCACAGAACAACGCAACACGGAAGACGAAACCGTACAGATGGTCCGAGATGTATTTCGCGGGCAAATCGTGGAGGAATAAGACCAAATGAACCCTATGGATTTTCTTAAAAACTTCCAAAATATGCAAAGTAAGCTCTCAGAAGCGCAGGAGCGGCTTCGTACCGTCACTGCCACCGGTTCGGCCGGCGGCGACATGGTTCGCGTCGAATTGAACGGGCAGTTCGAGTTGCTCTCCATTCAGATCGACAAGGAAGTGGTCGACCCGAACGACGTCGGAATGCTGCAGGACTTGATCCACGCGGCCTTCGCGGACGCCTCGGCTAAGGTGAGAGACAAGATCCGTGAACAGGTTTCATCCATGACGGGAGACATGGATCTCCCCCCTGGTATGTTCGGCGCATGACCGTTCTCGAGCGCTTGATTCAGGATCTTTCCCGGCTCCCCGGCGTCGGCAAGAAGAGCGCCGTGAGAATGGCCTACTTTCTCCTGCAGAGTGAGCGCACCTACACCGACGACTTGGTACGACACATTTCAGAGATGCGCGAGCGCATACGGCCGTGCTCGATCTGCGGCAACTATACCGAGGAGGACCCCTGTGGAATCTGCCGAGATCCCAACCGCGAACGCCGGATTGTATGCGTGGTTGAGCAGCCACAAGACGTGGCGGTGCTCGAGTCGACCAAGGAGTATCACGGTCTCTATCACGTCTTGAACGGCACGATCTCGCCGATCGACGGCATAGGAGCCGAGGATCTGAACATCGCCTCTCTCAGGCGCCGCGTACACAATGAAGGCATTGAAGAGGTGATCCTTGCCACCAATCCGACGGTGGAGGGAGACACTACGGCGCTCTACCTGGTCAAGCTCCTCGAGAAGGACGGAATCCGCGCGACGCGACTGGCGCTCGGCTTGCCCGTGGGGGGCGATCTGGAGTACGCCGACCGGCTCACGATTGCCCGCGCCCTCAAGGGGCGCACCGATCTGACGGCGTAATCCGCACGCCGGGGATCCAGAAATCACCGGTAGTTAACGCAATCATAATCTGAGTCTTGTACCACCAGTCCCGTAGCAGTTTCTGAAGGATACGTGCAATGGAACTCGAGGTCACGAAGGTCAATCCCGACATTACGAGCATCGCGATCGAAGGGGAGATGGACCTGTACAACTCGCACAAGCTCAAAGAGCTCGTCACGGAGATGTACGAGACTGATCCTCACGCCGTTATTCTCGATTTTCAGGACCTGGCGTACATAGACTCAAGCGGTATTAGTGTGCTGCTGTACATCTTTACCCAGTCCAAGAAGAAGAACGTGGGTCTGTGTTTCGTGAACGTTCACGGCTCTGTGCGCAAGGTCATCGAATTGACGAGTCTCCTCGGTTTCTTTCCAATTGCAAGCTCCTTCGATGAAGCGGTACGCAATCTATCGTGAGGGGCCTCAATGAACGTCAGCATCCGGAAAGTACAGCGGGAAATTACCGTCATGGTCCTCGAGGGCGATCTGGATCTCTACAGCACACCCAAGGTGAAGAAGGAAATTGTGCGCCTCTTCAGTGAGGGCGAGACGAGATTCGTCGTCGATTTGGACGCGGTGCCCTATCTGGATTCCAGCGGCATAGGTATTCTGCTTTACATCTATACGAGTTGTCAGAAGCGCGGACTCCATGTTTTCTTCACCCACCTCAAAGGACCGGTCGCCAAGGTTATCTCACTGACGAAGCTCGACGGGTTCCTCCCCATTGTTGCTTCCGTGGAATCCGCCATTCGTCGCCTCAACGCGGCCGAGCAGGCGCCGACGGCCGACGACGCGATCAAGCAAATCCGCGTAGACAGCAACGATGCACTTTTCGATACCACCGGGATGTATTACAAAACCTTCTTCATTGATATGTCACACGTGCGGCGACTGAGCAATCTGATTGCACAGAAGGCGCCTCGGCACGTTCAAGAAATCAACATGCTCGAACAACAAGTGTCTGAGATCCTCAAGAACGGTGTACGCCATGGAAACAAGAATGAAAAGAATAAGGCGCTTCACATCTGGTTCAGCTTCAACGATCAAGAAGCGCGGCTGATCGTTCAGGACGAGGGCTCGGGATTCCAGGAGATCGAGCAGTGGAACGAGTTCTATCAGAAGAAAATCGAGTGCTACCGAAACAAGGACTTTGACGAGATGATGAACTACCTCGCCTTCCGGACCGAACGCAGCACCGACGCCGACGGCGGCAACGCAATGTTTGCCGCCATCGAGTACTGGAACGGTGGTTTGGTGTTCAACAACGAGCGCAACGCTGTTGCCGTGCGCCGGGTCTTCCACGAGGGATGAACGCGTCTCCGAGCACTTGGCCCGTGTAGTCGCCTAGAGCGTTACCTCTTGGCGTGCAAACTTCATGAGGGCGAAGGTGACGTCATCATTGAGGTGGTGCTGCCCGCGGAATGTGTTGAAGTCCGCGAGGAGCGCGTCTCCCGTTGCTTCCACCGGACGGGACATGTTCTTGCGCAAGACCTTTCCGATCTGCGAGATCGTATAGACCTCCCCGGCGTTGTTGTCCTGTTCAATCATGCCGTCGGTGAGCAAGAAGAGCATGTCGTCTTTCCACGGCCGAATGGAATCGAATCCCGGTTCGATCTCCGGTGAGACGCCGATGGGTAGATTGTTGCGAGAGCTCTTGAGTCGAATCAGTCTCCCCTTTCGTAAGAGGTAGAGGTGGGAGTGGCCCATGTCACAGATCTGAAGTTCCCCACTTTTTTCGCTGTAGTGGAGGAACACGGCCGTAACGAACTTCTCCGATTCGAATGTGCGCACAATGTACTCGTTTAGCTGTCGCACGAAGGTTGCGAGCCCTTGGGTGAAGTCGAAGATGCTCATCATGCCCCAGATTACTGAAGTGATAATGGAGGCCGACACACCTTTGCCCGAAACATCGCAGAAGGCCAGGACCCAATTGCTGTCATCGTACTTGCGAATGTTGTAAAAGTCTCCGCCGACGCCTTTGGCCTTGTGGGACGAGGCAATGAACTCGAAAGACTCGCCGACCTGTAACTCGCGCTCCCGGACAATGCGGCTTTGCAGCTTGCGTGCCAGCGCAATGTCATTCTGAGTCATTTCCGATAGGTAGACCAGCATGTCCTGGGTGGAAAAGATACCGCGGAACTGCTGCTTTCCGTCGGTCAGGATGAAGTAGTGGATCCCGTGAGATTTCATCTCCTGGGTGATGTCTTCGGCAATCGTGAACAGGTTCATGTCGGCGTCGAACGTGCGGGCGCGGGTCATGACCTCGCGAATCGGCCGATTCCTGAAGACGTCCCGGGCGTAGGGGCGGACCATGGTATTGAAGAAGTCGTCCTTCACTACCATTCCGACTACGCGATCCTGTTCGTCTACGACTCCGACGGCTTGGACGTCCTTGCTCTTTCGCAGGTTGTCCGCGAGGATCTGAATCATCTCGCTCTCTCTGACGAAGGAAAAATCTGAGGCGAGCTTGCTGATGGCCTGATTGCGAACTTTCGATTGGTGGTAGTACCGTAAGATGTTCTCTTCTTCACGAATTGCAAAGGTGTCACCCATATACGCTCCCGGGTGACGGATAACGGTCTGCTGTTAGCGTTTCATGAGCGAAGGACCCGGTACGGCTCCACGGGCTTCGGTCCGGCGGTCAAACTGGATTCCAAGAGCCCTGCGGCTTCCTCCAGGATGGCCGGCAATTCACTCTCCTCCTCGGCAGTGAACTTGCCGAGAACGTGGCTCGATAGCGAGCCGTGGCGCGGTCGGGAGATGCCGATGCGAAGGCGGAAGAAGTCGCGCGTGCCAAGACGCTCCGCTGTGGACTTCAAGCCATTGTTGCCGCCGAGCCCACCACCGAGCTTCACAGCGATGGACCCAAAGGCGAGCTCCGTGTCATCGTGCACAACGACGATCGACTCCGGCTCAATACGAAAGAAGCGAGCGCAGGGTTGAATGCTTTCGCCGCTTCGGTTCATGTAGGTTTCGGGAACCAAAAGCACGACGCGCCTCGCGCCCGCCGCACCCGCCGCACCCGCCGCACTCGCCGGCGCCACGTCCACCTGGGCGTAGCGGCCATTGAACTTTCCCTGCCAACTCGGATGCCACCGCGCCTCCAGCTCGCCGAGGAGGCGCCGCGCAACGTTGTGTCGAGTCCGCTCGTATTGCGTTCCCGGATTGCCCAGGAACGCGACCATGTGTGAGATGTTCAACGATTCCCCCCTAATCGCGCAGGCGGGAGTTTGAAAGAGCGCGTCGCTTTGGCTATAGTGGTGCCGACTCTTGAGTCGACGGTTCGGCGCGGGCCCGCCGGGATCGCCGGATCGCACGCCAACCTGGCCCAATTCGGAGGATTACCCATGGCAGCACGTGTCCGCCTCTTCACTTCCGATAGCAATAATCCCTGGTTCAACCTCGCGACCGAGGATTGGATCTTCCGCGACATGGACCCTTCATATCGCATCATGTTTCTCTGGCGCAACAGTGACACCGTCGTTATCGGCCGTCACCAGAATCCGTGGAAGGAGTGCAACCTCGAGAAGATGGAGGCCGACGGCGTCTACCTGGCGCGGCGTCAGAGCGGTGGCGGCGCGGTCTACCAGGACCTCGGAAACACCAACTTCACCTTCATGACCAGCACCGACCAGTACGACCAAGAGGAGAACTTCTCGATCATCATTGCGGCGCTGGCGGACTTTGGCATTACCGCCGAGCGTTCCGGGCGGAACGACATCCTGGTGGACGGCCGAAAGGTCTCGGGAAGCGCCTTCAAGCACCGAAAAGACCGTTCGTTCCACCACGGTACGCTCCTCATCAACGCCGATCTCGGGCGTTTGATCGATTACCTCAGTCCCTCGAAGAAGAAACTCATGAGTAAGGGCATCGACTCGGTGCG
>CAYPTH010000148.1:0-6730 GCA_964413635.1 uncultured Spirochaetaceae bacterium | reverse complement strand
GAGATCGTTTCACGTGACTGGAGTTCAGACGTGTGCTCTTCCGATCTGCAGCCGTCCCCGCCTCCGTCGCAGGCCCCCGCGCCCCCGCAGCAGCCCATTTCCTACCCGGCGTACCCGGCGTACCCGGAGTACCCGGTGTACAGCGGCTCCTACCCCGCCCCCGACGGATCGACCCCATCGCCGCCTCCGGCGGAAGAAGTGCCCGGTCGCGACCCGGAGGGCGCGGAGGAACCGATTCACGAAGACGCTATGGAGGAGGCTGCCGAGGCGCCGATCGAGGAGCCCTCCGAGGAATCCTCCGGGGTGGGTGAGCCCGAGGCCGGAGAGGAAGGCCTGGAAGAGGAAGGCCCGCGTGAGGAGAGTCCGCAAGAGGAAGGCCTGGGAGAGGAGGGCTCGCGCGAGGAGAGCCCCGAGGACGAGAGTCCCCAAGAGGACAGCCTGGACGAGGAAGGGCCTGGAGAGGAAGGGGCCGAGGAGGGCGGAACCGCCGCCGAGTCCGGTCTCGGCCCAGACGGGCCGGGCGCGGTCGCAAACGGCGCTTCGCCGGAGTCGAGGGAGGAATCCCGTGGCGACGACCGTATTGCCCAAGCCCGGATGCTCTCATACCTCATGACACTCACCGGCGACTTGCCCGAGGAGCAACGGACGAGCTTCTCCAATAGCGACGTTCCCCTTCGAATTGCGGCGTTGCAGTCAAAGCTGCTCGGGCAGCACGGGCTGCGTCGAGACGTAGCCCGCTACGACATGGCCGGTCGGGCACAACGGGCCCCGGTTACGAAGAAACGCTTGGCAGATACCTTCTCATTCGTGGCGCAGATGGCGCGATACCACCCGGACAAGACAATTAGCAGCGCGTTGCGCGAGCGGGTGGGGCGTCTACTCGAGCGCTTGCAGGGTAACGGACGGCAGTAGCTGCGGCTCCCTGCGAGTCAGTCGCCTTCGGGATAGAACCAACGCTGTGAAACATCTCCCTCGAGGACCAGCCGGTGCGTCTCCTCAGAGAACTCTTCATTGAAGACCTGGTGAATCCACCGGCGGGCCGTATCCTCCTTGCGAAACTTCATGAAGCGGTGACGGCCTTCACCGCCGGAGTCCCCTTGGGGGTGAATCCATGTGCCGAGATCTGCAGCGTAGACGTAGTTTGGCTCCTCCGTGAGCTCGACGTGGAAGTGGGCCCCGGTTCCATGGAAGAAGCTCACCCGGGCGGTGACCTGTCGCTTCTCTTGTGGATTCTCCTCGAAGTAGCGGCGGTGAGGCCGCGGAACGGTGGAAATGTGCCTTCGCTCGGTGGATTCAGACATCGTTCTCAATATACTGAGATGGGACGGGTCGTGTTGCCAGGTAGGGGCGCATCATTGTATTCTACGTCTGCGAGCGCGAGAGCTTGCCTGTGGGGGATTAGCTCAGGTGGTAGAGCGATTGGTTCGCAATCAATAGGTCAGGGGTTCGACTCCCCTATCCTCCACATCCCGCCTGACTGATGCCCTGGGTGAACAGCCCGGGGCTTTCAGTCTCCCCCCAGTGTCCATTGCTTAGGAGTACAGTGCATGCAGGAGCAGGAGTTACAACGCCACCTCCATCCGCTCGAGGTCAAGGTCCTTCGCCACTTCAAGGATGGGAGTCCCATCACGGTACAGGCCATTCAGGACGATCTGGGTTTGAATCTCGGCCAAGCGAATCAGGCCATCAGCTGGCTCACGGCGAAAGATTTTCTCCGGGAGGAGTCCCGTACCCAGGAGACCGTTTATGAGCTCACGGAGCTCGGGGCGGAGTACGCCGAAAATGGCACCCCCGAGGAGCGCATGGTCGAGCTGGTTCAGCGTGCGGGGCCAAAGACCATGCCTGAGATTGCCGAAGAGCTCGGACTGCAGCAGAAGGACATTGGTTCCGCCTTCGGGCGCCTCTCCAAGGAGGGCGTCCTCGGCATGGAAGAGGGGAAGCGCGTCGCCTTTCGCGATGGAGCATCTCCCTCGATCCGTGCCCTCCGAGCTATCCTGGACCGGGCAAAGTCACAAGGCGCAATCTCGGCAGAGGATCTCAGCCGGGAAGAGACCGATGTGATCTCATCGGTCAGTAAAAAGCGCGGCGCGGCCTCCACGGTCTTCAAGGTGAGTGACCGGGAGGAGGTAAGCCACCGGCTCACGGATGCCGGAGTGGACGCTGCCGAGAAGCTCGAAGCCTCCGGAGTCACCGGCGACGAGCTTGGCCGCCTCACTCCGGAGATGCTCCAGGACGGGAGCTGGCGGGACGCCACCTTCAGGCCCTACAACGTCAACTCCCCCTCGAGCCGAGTGATGTTGGGCCGTCGCAACCCCTACACCGAGTACCTGGACAGCGTAAAGGACAAGCTCACCACCCTCGGCTTCGAGGAGTTCGACGGACCCCTGGTGGAGACGGAGTTCTGGAACTCCGACGCCCTCTTCATGCCGCAATTTCACGCGGCGCGCGATATACACGACGTGTTTCACATTGACAACCCGAGTCACGCCAAGGAGATCGAGGAGCCCTATCTCTCCCGGGTTGCCGCGGTCCACGAGGACGGCTGGGAAACCGGCAGTCGCGGCTGGGACTACGGCTTTGACCGCGACTTCACGCGTCGCCTGATCCTGCGTAGTCAGGGGACGGTGCTCTCGGCAAAGACGCTGCCGCGGGCGAAGGTCCCGGGCAAGTACTTCGGCATTGTGCGCTGCTTCCGCCACGACCAGGTGGATGCGACGCACCTCGCCGAGTTCTACCAGACCGAGGGAATTGTCCTCGGAGAGGATGTCAACCTCCGCACTCTGTTGGGTTTCCTGGAGATGTTCGCCGAGGAGCTGGCCGGTGCCACCGACATTAAGTATGTCCCCGGGTATTTCCCCTTCACCGAGCCTTCCGTTGAGGTGCACATCAAGCACCCGGTATTGGGATGGTTTGAGCTCGGCGGCTCCGGGATTTTCCGGCCGGAAGTCACCGAGCCGATGGGGGTGCACGTCCCGGTTCTCGCCTGGGGCCTTGGAATAGATCGAATGGCCCTCATGCATCTGGGCTTGGACGACCTGCGCGAGCTCTTCTCAACGGATATCGAACGCGTACGTCTGCGGAGAAGGAAGTAGTCATGCCGAAGATAGAATCTCGCAAAGACGAGTTTGCACGTCTCCTGGGCACTGATTTGCCCGAAGAGGAGTTGGAAGACCTCCTGACAACGGCAAAAGCGGAGCTCGACGAGCCGGTCAACGCCGACGGAGTAATCAAGTTCGAGTTGAACGACACCAATCGCCCCGATCTCTGGTCCACTCCTGGGCTTGCCCGGCAGCTCCGGATGTACCGCGGTGGTGCCGCCCCGATCTACGACTTTGTCTCCCGAAAGGGTGAAGAGCGAGACGCCGGTGACCGTGTGATCGAGGTTGAGAAGTCCGTGCAGGGCGTGCGGCCCTACGTAGTTGGCTTCGAGTTCCACGGCCCGGCGGTGACGGAAGAAACCCTTGAGGATATCATCCAGGCTCAAGAAAAACTCACCTGGAACTTTGGCCAGAAGAGACGCGCCGTAGCCATGGGCGTGTACCGATCCGACCTCTTCTCGTATCCAATCCGCTATCGCGCCGTGGAACCGACATCGGTCTCGTTCACGCCACTTGGGCATGAAGCGCCCATGGACATGGCGACCATCCTCGCGGAACACGAGAAGGGCAAAGAGTTCGGCGGCATTCTCGACGGGGTGGACCGATATCCGTTGATCGTGGATGCCGAGGGCGGGGTCTTGAGCTTTCCGCCGGTCATAAACAGTGCGGACATTGGCGCGGTGCAACCGGGGGATACGACGCTCTTCGTGGAGCTCACCGGAACCGACATCTATACCCTGACTCTCGCGTGCTCAATTGTCGCAGCCGACCTGGCGGACCTGGGCTTCGAAATTCGCCCCCTCCGCGTCCGCTACCCCTTCGATACGCCCCTGGGGCGTGAGATTGTCACGCCCTTCTACTTCCAGCAGCCGCAGCAGACTCACGTTAGCTACGCGAGCAAGCTCCTCGGCCGAGAAGTAACAGCGGATGAGAGCGTCGAGGGCTTGAGCCGCATCGGCGTGAAGGCGGAGGCGAAGGACAGCGTGATCCTGGCCTACCCGCCGGTGTATCGCAACGACTACCTGCATTCGGTAGACGTCATCGAGGACATCATGATTGGTCTCGGCATGGATTCATTCGAGCCCGACATGTCGAGCGAGTTCACCGTCGGCCGACTCTCAGCGACTGAGCGCTATTCCCGACGGATCAAGTCGATCCTGGTCGGCTTGGGCTTTCAGGAGATGGTCTTCAACTACCTGGCTTCCTTCGATGAGCTGGTGGGGCGCATGTATCCGCAAGATGAGCACGATGAAGCCGCCCGCCGACTCGTGCGGATTTCCAATCCGGTGTCGGAGAAGTTCGAGTATGTTCGGAGCTCCGCGATCCCCTCACTCCTCGGCGCCGAGAGTGTCTCCGCAAATGCGGTCTACCCGCACCACATTTTCGAGGTAGGAAAGACCGTGGCGATCGCCCCGGACACCACCGCGGGCACGGCGACGCATAACAGTCTCTGTATGATGACCGCCGACGCCGAGGCGGATTTCAACACCGTGACCTCCCACGTGTCGGCGTTTCTGTATTATCTGAACCTCGGATACTCCCTGCGGGCAGCCGAGGATGCGCGCTTCATCCCCGGACGCGCGGCGGAAGTCGTAATCCGGGACGAGGCGGTCGGAATCCTCGGTGAAATACACCCCCGGGTGCTGACGAATTGGGGCATTGAGGTACCCTGCGTGGTCTTTGAGATGACCTTCGACTCCTTGGTGGAGGGCCACTGAGCCGCGGCGGCGAATCCATTTGTCGGATTGCGTGCTCGTGACGACAATTTAGATAGTATGTTGCTCAGGGCGGAGCACGCATCGACTAGTTCTTCTTCCGAGAATTCGCGGGTGCCCCGCGTGCTGGTTCCCTACGCCGGCCCCGACGCAAGCTCCGCGAGCAACGACATATTCGTATATCTCCGGCCGGAAGCGAACGGCGTCCTTGCGGAAAGCGCCATTTTCAAGGTTATTGAACGCTGCTCCGCCTACAAGAAGGAGCTGTTTCTCGTCTACCTGGCGAACTTTCCCGGCGACTTCATTGCACGCCACCGGCTCGTCGAGCACCACTACGCCGTGAAGCTCGCCTTCGCGGTGCGCGGGGCCGAGGCCTTCACCCCGCACATGAGAGAGGCCTTCGAGCGACACTTTGGCGTCGACTTCGACGAAGAGCGTCCGATCGGCGCCTTTGAGGCGCTCCGCGCGCTGCGCATGAAGGCTGAAGCACTCTTCTCAGCCTGGGTGCCGAAGGACCAGATCCTTACCGTGAATGGGCAGACGGTAAAGCGCATCGCAGACCGTTACGTTGTCAACTACGACATCCCCGCCCTGCTTCACAAAAACACCGCCAACACCGACATTGCCGTGATGTTGTTTCGTACTCGTACTCGCTACGAGTACTTCCTTGATCTCGTGAAGCAAATGCGAGAGGCGGTGGTAGACGAGGGCATTATCAGGAAGAGTCAGCACTTTACCCGCGCTTTCCACTACTCAAAGAGCCCCTTCGAACAAGCACTCGATTCCAGGAGTTACCTCTGCGCCCCCGGAGGAAAGTTTCTCGGGCTGTCGTGCTCATCCTTTGCGAACTACTGCTTTGCCCATGGCATTGACGAAGCTACCCTACATGGGCTCCTGGAGAACCCGATATGCCGATTCGCGGCGGGTGAGGGTGACGGCGGTGGCGACAGGGACGGCGATACCGACGGTGGCGGCGGCAATCGCAGCGTGGAAGAGCATCTCTTCTCGTACACCCAGCACGACTCCTACGAGGCGGCGATCGAGAAGGCGCGGCGAATCACGTCACAGCTGTGGATCGTGCAATGAGAGAGCCCTTACTCCGAGACAATCTTCACATCGCTCATGAGGCACAGCCCCTGCAAGCGGACGGTTGGGCCGGTGTCGCGGCGGCGCGTCCGGGTTGTGCCGCGCCCCCGCTTGCCGCGCCCGCGAGAACCACCGCCACCGGAGCTGTCTTTCAGATCCGCCAAGAGCGAGACCATGCGGTTTTCTACGCGACCGTCCTCCGGGACAATGATCTTCACCTCTCCCATGACTGAGACGACGTTGATGGCGTGCGCCTTGCGCTGCGGCGGCAGGTCTCTGAGATCAATGACCAAGCTCCCAAGGAAGCTCACCGCGCTGGACGGGGTCGGTCCGGTGGCTGCGGGCGCATAGGTTCGCGAGCCGAGGATTGCGTACACGGTTTCTTCGTTTTCGGCCCGCTCAGGACTCGACGGCGCCTCGCCGCTATCAATTGGGACGTCCGCCAGGATGGAGCGCAACTCCCGCGCCGACTCCGCGTCGTTCGCCACCGAAACCCGTTTTTCGAACTCGCTCGTGGTCAGCAGATCCTGGGAGTACGCCTCCGTCAGGGAATCGATGGCGCGCTCGCGCAATTCTTCAATGTCGCTTTCGAACAAACTTCCGTTCACCTTGGTGCCTCACAGGTATCTTGCAACATTAGTCTCGACAGAGGCGCCGGTCAACATCGGCACGGAATGTGTGAAGGGATCATGAATCAGGACGATGTCATTCGACTCTTCGCCAGGGTGGTGCCCTTCCGTTTTCTCAAAGAGCCGGAGAAACGAGAGCTCGCCACGGCCGCGCCGCCTGGAAGTCTATGCGCGTCAGAGGACTATCTGTTGTCTTATTTCC
>CAYPTH010000147.1:0-6751 GCA_964413635.1 uncultured Spirochaetaceae bacterium | reverse complement strand
CCCGGCGAACGCGCCCGCCCCGCGCCCACACGGCGAACGGCCGCCCGCCGCCCACGCGCCCGGCTGGACGGACGGGCGGCTTCTCTGCACAATATGGTTTCTTACTGAAAGAAACTTAATGGTGGGGAGCGGAATGGCGCAAGAGTTTGCGGGACGAGCGAATGCAGCGGGGAGGGGAGATCGGCTTTTCGGGGCCGTGTTCGGCGTGCCCGCCGGGAAGATCCACACCTTGGTGCCGGGGATCATTCTGGCCGGCGGGCTGGCGGCCTTGAGCGTGTGGCTGAGCGATTACATCGGCCTCGAGCTCTTGAATCTGGACACGTCGCCGATCTCGGCGGTCATGACGGCCATCGTGCTGGGCTTGGTCATTGGCAATGTGGTTGCGCTGCCGCAGTGGCTGACGCCGGGATTGCGGTTCGCGGTGGGGAAGGTGCTGCGGCTCGGGATCATCTTCCTGGGCATTCGCCTCAGTATTGCGGAGGTTGCCAGGCTCGGTGCCTTGGGTGTGCCCATTGTGCTCGGCTGCATTGTGGGGGCGCTGGCCTTTACGCTGCTTCTGGCGCGGCTCATGGGCTTGCCGGGAAAGCTGGCCACGCTCATTGCTGTGGGAACCTCGATCTGTGGGGTCTCGGCGATTGTTGCGACGGGGCCGGCAATCGACGCCCGGGAGGAAGAGACCGCGTACGCCGTGAGCGTGATTACCGTCTTCGGGATCATTGCCACGATCGCCTATCCCTATCTGGCCAACGCAATCTTCGCCGGCGATCCGGTCCGAGCCGGGCTCTTCCTCGGCACCGCGGTTCACGACACATCGCAGGTGACCGGTGCCGGCCTCCTGTACGCCGAGGTCTACGGCCGCCCGGACGCGTTGAACGTGGCGGTGGTGACCAAGCTGGTGCGCAACATCTTCATGGCCCTCGTGATTCCCGGGATGGCCTACGCCTACAGCCGGAGCGCTGCGGACGCCGCACCCTCGGTGGCTCGCGCCGCGGTTGCCGAGTCGCGCCCGCGTTTCAACGTTGCCAAGTTCTTTCCCCTGTTCATTGTCGGGTTCATCCTCTTTGCCGTGCTGCGATCGGTGGGTGATGTGACCTTGGATGCGTCTGGGTCCGCCTTGGGCCTCTTCGGTGCCGAGGCGTGGACCTCGTTGTACGGCGGCATCCGCAGATGGGCGGTGAACTTCCTGGTGGTGGCGTTGGCGGGCGTGGGCCTGAGCACGCGCTTCGGCAAGCTCAAGGAGCTCGGCTTCAAGCCCTTCCTGGCGGGCCTGGTCGCTGCGGTGGTCGTCGGCGGCGTGAGCTACCTGCTCATCTCACTGCTCGGGCGCTTCGTGACGGTGGTATGATGTATGCCTCAGCTGCGTAATACGATCGTCTACGTGTCGGCGCAGCTAGCCACCCGGTTCCGTCCCGCCTGCTTGGCGCGGTAGAGCGCTCGGTCGCTGCCGGCTAACAAGCTCGGCGCGGACCCGCCGCCGTCGGGGGAGACGGTGCAGACGCCTACGCTAACGGTCACCACGGAGGAAACGTCCGACCCGTCGTGGGGAATCCGCACTTCCTCAACGAGCTCACATATGTCGGCGGCCACGCGTCGTGCTCCATCTTCATCCGCTTCGTGGAGCAGGACGGCGAACTCTTCTCCGCCGTAGCGCGCCACGACGTCATTGGAGCGGGCGACGCGGTGCATAATGGTCGCGGCAACCTGCTTCAGCGCCGCGTCCCCTTCCGGATGGCCGTAGCGGTCGTTGAACTCTTTGAATCGGTCAATGTCGACCATGAGAACGGAAATGGTCCAGCCGCCGTTCTTGCCGCGCTTCCACGAGTCCTGCAGGCGCCAGTCGAAGTAGCGGCGGTTGTAGGCCCCGGTAAGGGGATCGGTGACGGACATTTTCCCGAGCAGCCGGTTGTCGCTCTGCAGTCGGGTTCGTTGGTCGCTGAGTTGCTCGACCCGCTCGGCAAGGACGCGGCGGTCCCGGAGGCGAATGACCACGAGTGCCGCGAGGGCAAGTACCGCGGCGTATAGCAGAAAGGCCCACCACCGCGCGAAGGGCGAGCGGTCCACGGTCACCGTGAGTGTTGCCGGGTTGTCGCTCCACACGCCGTCGTTATTGCTGCCGTCTACACGAAAGGTGTAGTTCCCCGCCGGCAGATTCGTATAGGTGGTGAATCCCCGCGTGCCGTTGTCGATCCAGTCGGCGTCGAAGCCGTCGAGCTTGTAGCGATACCGGTTGCCCCTCGGCGCGGCGTAGTCGAGGGCGACAAACTCAAAACTCACGGATTTGTCTTGGTAGGAAAGCGCAATGGTATCGCCGTCGAAGGACTGGCCCACGGGGTCAATCTCATTGCTCATGACCGTGACGCCGGTTACATGCACGGTGGGCTTGTGTGTGTTGTCCGTAAGCACCGCGTTGTTGATGGCCGTGACGCCGTGGATCCCACCGAACCAGAGTGTGCCGTCATCGTCCTTGAGAGATCCGGCATTGAACTCCATGCCGCCGATCCCGTCGTCTTCGTCCAGGTTGGTAACGCGCTCGGTCTCGGGATCGAATACGGACAGGCCATTCGTCGTGGCGAACCAGAGCTTGCCGGAGTCGTCCTCTTGGATGGCAACGACGGTATTATCCGCAAGTCCGTCGGCTTCGGTGAAGTGGGTGAAGCTATTGTCGGCCTCATTGAGCCGGTTCACACCGCCGCTGACTGTACCGATCCAGAGCGTGCCGTCGGAGGCTTCGAAGAGATGGCGTAGGCTGTCGGTGGAGAGACTGCCCGGCGTGCCCGGCACGTGGAAGTAGCGGAGCCACTCGCCCGTACTGCGGTCGAAGCGGTTGAGTCCGCGGTTCGTGGCAACCCAGATCCGGTCTCGAGAGTCGCGCAGGATGTCGTAGACCAGGTTGTCGCTCAGGCTCGTTGGATCCTCGGGATCGTGCGGGTAGTGCGTGAACGTGTCCGTCTCGCGGTTCCATCGACTAACTCCCTCCGAGTAGGTGCCGAGCCAAAGGCTGCCGTCGGGGTCCTCGGCAATTTCGTAAACAATGTCGTCGGGAATTGAGTTCGGATCCTCCGGATCGTGACGAAGGGTCACGAAGCCGTCCGCCTGGCGGTTGTAGCGGTTGAGGCCGTCGTTGGTGCCGACCCAGAGTGTTCCGCCGGAGTCCTCAAAGATGGATGTGACAATGTCGTTGCTGATCTGCCGTGGGGCGTCGGGATCGGCTCGGTAGTGCACCATGGCGTCGCGCTGCGGCACGTAGCGATTCAGTCCACCGTTGTAGGTGCCGATCCACAGCGTGTCTCGGGAATCCCGGTAGATCCGCGTGATCTTTCCCTGCGTAATGCCGTCGCCTCGGTCGGGCATAAAGTGGAAGCGCATGTAGTTGCGTTTCGCGTTGCTGAGCCGGTTTACGCCTCCTCCGTTGGTCCCGATCCACAGCGCTCCCGCGTCGTCAAAGGCCAAGGAGTACACGGTGTCGTGACTCAGGGTAAAGCGCCGCGTCGGGTCTTGCCGAAACGCGGCAATTCCTCCGGTCTCGGTGTCGAGGCGAAAGAGGCCGCCGCCCCAGGTGGCGGTAAAGATGTAGCGGCCCTCATGGCTAATGAGGCTATAGACGCGGCTGTCGGGAAGGGAGTAGGTCTGAGTATTGCCCGTCGGTACGTCGTAGCGTACCAGGCCACCGTCCCACAATCCGAGCCACAGCTGGTCTCGATCCTCGACCCGGTGCAGCGCCATGACGTAGGGACTCGGGAGCTCCTCGGGAGAGAGGATGAGGTCGATGCGATCGCGAGGCGCTTCCATGACGGCCAATCCGCCGTAGCTTGCGATCCATAGGCGGTTCTCGTCGTCGATCCGCAGCGATCGAATGGTATCGTGCGGGAGGCCGGGGATGCCGCCCTGCGTGGTAATGCGCTGTACGTCTCCCGTCTCCGGGTCCAAGCGGTTGAGGCCGTCGAGGGTGCCGACCCACACCGTGCCGTCTTCATCCCGGGCAATTGCGGTCACGACGTCGTTGCTCAAGGACCGGGGGTTACCAATCTCCTTTCGGTAGCTGCGAAACTCGCGGGTTTCCCTGTTGAAGCGCGCCAGGCCTCGGTAGGTCCCGATCCAGAGATAGGGCTCGCTGGGATCCTCGTACATGGTCTGAATCAGGTCGTGGGGGAGACTGTTCTCGACGAAGGGCTCATGCTTGAAGGTGACGACATTCTCGCCGTCGAAACGGTTCAGGCCACCCTGCGTGCCGAACCAGAGAAAACCCTCGTCGTCTTGGATAATGCATGACACGGCGCTGCTCGAGAGACCCTCTTCGCGGCCGTAGTGGTCAAAGAAGGCTTCATCCGGATCAACCGAGATTGCCCCGGGGAGCTCACCGACGGCAAGGGCAAAGAGAACGACGAAGCCGAGTCTCATGCTGCGTTGCTTTGTTAGGCGCCATGCAATCGAGGTCGAGAATACGGGTGAAGATGCAGAAATGGGGCGCTTCTCCTGATGAGTTTTCTTGAGAATACCCGATAGATCCATTCGAGGCAACGACGAATTTGAAGTTGACGCCGGCGCCCGGCATGGCTATCTCTGTAACGCGTACAGGAGAAAGTCATGAAGGTGTGGAAACTCAAGAGCTTCAAGTTGGCCTCGGTGGCCCTGGCGGTCGTATACACAAGCCTGTTGATGCCTCTGTCGCCCGCGGCCCAACAGAACAACGTCGCCCGGCAGCTGCAGAACGTCTTCAACAGTGTGGTGGACGAGGTGCTGCCGGTCGTCGTGGAGGTGAACGTCGTTCAGGTCGTGGAACAGCGGGTTCCGCAGTTCCGCTCTCCCTTCGACTTCTTCTTCGGACAGCCCGACGGGGAGTCGCGGGAGTTCCGACGCGACGGCCTCGGCTCGGGCGTGATCGTTCGCAGGGACGGTGACACGGTCTACGTTGTCTCGAACGCCCACGTGGTCGGCAAGGCGGATGAGATCAACATTGTCCTGACCGATGGACGGGAGTTCGAAGGTCGTCTGGTAGCCGCCGACGAGCGCACCGACCTCGCCCTGGTGGCCTTTGATACGCGGGAGAATGTGCCGATTGCGATCCTCGGAGACTCTGATGCCCTGTCGGTCGGCGATTGGGTCCTGGCCGTGGGCAACCCCTTCGGCTTTGAGTCCACGGTGACCGTGGGCATTGTCAGCGCCGTCGGCCGTGAGCCCGAGCCCGGCTCACCGATTGCCGGTTTTACCGACTACATTCAGACCGATGCCGCCATCAACCCCGGCAACTCCGGCGGAGCTCTGGTGAATCTGGACGGCGAGGTTGTCGGCATCAACACCTGGATCGCCTCCCGAAGCGGCGGGAGCGTCGGTCTGGGTTTTGCCATCCCCATGAACAACGCAAAGCGGGCCATCAACGACTTCATTGAAAAGGGGAGAATCAGCTACGGCTGGCTTGGCGTGGCCATTGCGGACCTCACGGAAGAGCGCTTTCCCGGCGTCGCCGAGGCGCTCGAGCTCACCGACCGCAGCGGCGCCTTCGTGACGAACGTGCACCTCGACTCACCGGCGGATCGTGCCGGAGTGCTCCCGGGTGACTTTATCTACCAGGTGGCCGGCAATGCCGTGGAGAATACGGCGGCCCTCTCTCGGGCAATTGGAACGCAACGTGTCGGATCTCGGGTGCGCCTCGGACTGCTGCGAAACGGCCGGGAGCGCACGGTACGCGTGACCTTAGCCGAGCGCGGAACGGACGAGGAGGTTCAGGACAACAGCCGGCTCTGGCCCGGATTCACGGTTGTGGAGCTCACCGAAGAGATGCGCAATGGTTTGGACCTGCCCTTTTGGCAGCGCGGGGTCGTGGTATCGGGCGTAGTGCCCAATACTCCCGCCGCGGAGGCGGGGCTCCGGCGTGGAGATCTTATCTCCGACGTTGACGAAGAGGGCCTTGGCTCAGTTGCCGAGTTCTACGAGGCTCTGAACGGGGCGCGCGGGGACGTGAGCCTGGAGGTCCGGCGCCGTCGCGAGACGGAGACTCTGAAGCTCGACCGATAGACGGCGGCTCGGGCAGGGGGCCCCTAGACAACCCGGACGTTGATCCGGAGGCTGCGAACCCCGAAGCGGTCCTCGAATTGGGCGCGCAAGACGTGGCCGTCCTGGACACCCGGGGGGATGTCTACTACCACGGTGCCACCTTCATCTAACTGAAGGTGCGCCGTGACTCCGGTGAAGGCCTCGTCCGGGGACATGTGAACATCGAACTCCACCGGCTCGCTGCGGCCACTCGCCCCTGAGAAGCTAAACTCTTCACCTCCCTCGGGTGGATACATGGGGTCTTCGTCGGGGAAGGGGCCGCGACGCCGGGGCCCGCCACCACCGCCGAAGCCGCCCCGGAGAAGCTCCTCTACCATTGCCTCCAGGTCGTCCAAGGGGGAGGTGGATGAGCCGCGCCGGTAGGCTCCGCCGGTGAACCCGCCCGTTTCCCAGGTGCCCGGGGGCGCTCCGCCGGGACGAGCGCCGAAGCCGGTTTCGCTTCTCCGCAGCTCGGCGTCATAGGCGCGTCGAGACTTCGGATCGCGCAGGGTGTCGTAGGCGTTCTGGGCTTCTTGAAAGGCGTGCGGGTCACCGGAGCTCGAGAGGTCGGGATGGTGTCGCTTGGCCTTGTTTCGATAGGCTGCACGTATCTCGTCCTGATCTGCATCACGCGAGATACCGAGCGCCTCGTAGTGGTCTTTCCGCCGCCTGCTCATGCCGCCTCTAATGTACCGCACTCCGTGCGGCCGCGGTCAAGAGA
>CAYPTH010000146.1:0-6753 GCA_964413635.1 uncultured Spirochaetaceae bacterium | reverse complement strand
GCCGCCGGAGTTGTCACCGTCGCCGGCGGCGCCGACGGCGCGCAGCCGATCCCCCTCCAGACGCGCCCTTCCGGATGCCAGCGCCCAGTTCATGAGCCGCGCGAACTGCGCGTTCGTCGTCTCGGTGACCGCCATGGCGAAGGGACGCGTCAGCACCACCCCTCTGGTGAGCTGGGGCGCCCCTTCCGATTCCGCCGAGACAGCTCCCGGAAGGCCCCCGGGAACACCCGGCGCGTCCCGGGTGAGAGGGAACTCCGCCCGGCCACCGGGCGACAGAACCGGCACGAAGGATAGCTCCAGGGTGCCCCCCTCGAACACAAAGGGGCCGAACCAGCCGAGAAGGTCCCCGGTGTCGTTGCTCACCTCTACACGGAGCGAGTAGCGTGCGCCTTGGGAGAGCGCGGCTTGGGAGAGTGCGGCTTCACCTTGGACGTCCGCGCCATCATCGCCCTCCATCGCCTCGCCGAGAGAGAACCCGGCCTCGGAACGTTCGGTGCGCAGGAATGGTGACGCCCACCCGGGATCGTCGAGGGCCGGCTCGCCGGCCACAATCTCGAAGCGGTACGTCACGGCACCGGGAATCCGGGTCACGGCGACGTAGGGGCGAAGGCTCACGGTCGGCAGCCCAAATCCAACCGTCACCGGCTCAACGACGAAGTCCCGGGAAACGGTGAAGGCTTGAGGCTCGCTCCAGGCGCTCCGTACACCGGAGGAGAGAACGCTGCGGGCGCGCCAGACGTAGCGTGAGCCGAACTCGAGGGAGCGCTCGAGCGTCACCGATTCCGCGCCTTCGACCACCTCCGACTGCTGAAGACCGCCCTCTCCTCTCGCAAGCTGGAACTCGTGACGGGAAGCCGATGAAGCCACTTCGAGCCTCGGCGTCCGGTCGAAGGTGCCGGCATCCGCATCCGGCGAGGTCGGTGTGGGCACGGGTGCATCTACTGCGAGCCGAAAGCTGTAGACCGGGGAGCTCCGCCCGGCACCATCCGAGACGCGATAGGCGTACGTCGCCCCATCCTGGAGCAGGCGGCCGGGCACGGTAATACCATCGAGGCTCTCCTTCGCGCTTTCGTAGAGCTTTGCCCCGGGATCCGCGTCTGCACCCTTGTACAGCCGAAAGGTCAGCGAGCCCGGAACAATCTCCGTCTCCCCGGTCGGCCGAAGCACAATGGTCACCGGAAGCGTCGTGACCGGGGCGCCGTCGGCGGGCTTGATCGGTTCCACCCGGAGCGTGCCGGTCGTCTCCTGGTCGGCGTCGGGACCTCCGGCGGCCTCACTGCCGCCGCCGTCCCCGGGCTGTCCCGCCGTGGCACAGCCCCAAAGGGCGAATGCCGTGGCAAGCACCAGGCATATTGCGCGTCCAATCAGCGGTCGACGGTGCAACTTCACGAGCCACCTCCGATTCGCTTTCGCAACACCTTGAAGTAGAAGTACCGCGCTCGCTCGGCGCTTCGAAACAGGGCGTAACGCAGCGGGCGGAAGGGGGCATCCTGCGAACCGGGTCCGACACGGATGGCTCCGCCAAAACCGACCTTGAAACGGTAGAGGCCGTGCATCGGGTGTGTCGGATCCTCCGCCGGAGGGATGCCGAAGAAGTCGTAGCTTTGCGCTCCGGCGGCCTTCGCTTCTCGAATTGCCTCCCACTGCAGCAGGTAGGGCGCCATGAGGTTGCGTTTGGTGTTGGAGGACGCGCCGTAGAGATAGACCGCCGCCGAGCCGTGGCGTCCGACAATAATGCCGCCGAGAAGATCACCCTCGTGCTCGGCAAGGAGGAGGGAGAGGTGAACGTCGGGATAGGATCGCGCCGTGTCGAGCAGCGTTCGATAGTAGCGGGGGCTGTGAATGGCTATTCGGTCGCGTTCAGCCGTCTCCCGATAGAGCTCATACCAGCGGTCCAGCTCCGCGTCCTCCGCCTCGGCCTGCCGCGTGGTCACACCCCGCTTCGCGGCCAGACGGACATTGTAGCGCGTCTTCGACTTCATGCCGGCAAGGAGCTCCTCTTCGGAGGGCCGGATGTCGAGGACGGTTGTCGTCGGCGGCTGAACATCGATCGGCGCCTTCCGAAACGGAGCAGGCACCGGTGCTTGGGCCACTGCTTCGCCACCGCCGCCGGATGCCGCGGAGGCGCCGCCGGGCACCGGGTCGACGCGGAGGAAGGTCGGCGCCCGCTCACCTTCCTCCATGCCGGTGGCCTTTGCCAGACTCCCATGCAGCGCCACGAGATCCACCCGCGCCGGGGGGTGCGGGACGTAGGCCATGTCGATGCCCGGCGCCACGCGCCGGGTAAGAATTAGGACCTCGTCTTCCGCGACCGAAATACGCCGCGCCGACCAGCCGAAGTGACCCTTGAACTCGCCCCAGAAGCTCGTTTGGAAGAGCGAACTGGTCGCCCCCGCCGTCATGAAGCGCTACCCTACACTTCCGCGAATCACTCGCGGCGCCGTGACAACGCTCCCTTGAACCGTCAGAGGAGCGGCGCCAACCTTGACGGTGCCGCCTTCGACGCTGAGAGGAATGGAGAAGAAGGTGTCAATATCGATCCGTTTCGACTGTTCCTCGGCGGCGCCGCCGGCTGCTTCGGGCTCGAAGCCCTCGGCGACCACTCGGGTGCCGGGCGGGACGCTGTCGTCCAGGAAGAGGACGTCGATGAGCTGCTCACCGTCGTATTCACCGTCGGCAGCCAAGAGCATGCCTTGGCTCTTCACGCCCCGTAGCTTTGCCGGCTTGAGGTTGTTCACAAGGACAATCGTCTTGCCGCGCAGATCCTCCTCGCTGTAGTAGGGCACGAGGCCGGAAACGATCTGACGCTCCTCGCCGGAGCCGTCATCGATCTTCTCTATGTAGAGCTTGTCCGCCTTCGGATGGCGCTCGACGTCCAGGATCTTCGCCGCCCGCAGGTCCACGAGGTCGCGAAAGCGCTCCTCCACCGGCACCGCCTCGCCGTCCGGCGAGGCCCCCTCCTCCGGCGGCGTCGGTGCGGTCGCGTGCGGCTCGCGCCCCTCGCGCCCCTTGCGCTCCGCCTGCGTGCCGGAGAAGCGTTCACGCAGGCCGGCAATGAGCTCATCTTCGAGCTGGGTGAAGAGAATCTCCGGGCGGTCAATAGTGCGAATACCGCTGCGCTCGCGCAGATTGGACCAGTCCGTGCCCTGGGCGCCCAAGAGGGCGGCAATGCGCTTTCCGGTGTCGGGAACGTAGGGGGAGATCAAGATGGCAAGATCTCGAACGAGATACACCAGGTGATGGAGGAGCGCCTTTGTCGCCTCCGGATTTTCCTTGCGCGTCTTCCACGGCTCCGCCTGCTGGAAGATGCGGTTGCCGTAGGAGGAGAGCAAGAAGGTCTTGCGGAAGGCGTCTCGGAGCTCTGCGTTCTCCAGATGGCCGGTAATCTCCTCCTCCGCGCGCTCCACCTCGGTCCAGAAGTCCGCCCAGGTCTCCACGGTCTCCCCGGCGCCGTTGACCGCCGACCCCTGATGGGCGACTTCCTCTTCCGTTGCAACCTCGCCGTCGAAGTACTTCGAAATGAAGGAGAGCGCCCGGTTCACCAGATTCGACAGATTGCCGATGAGCTCACCGTTCACCTTCTCCTGAAAGTCGTCCCAGGTGAACATGAAGTCGCTCGTCTCGGGTCGGTTGTAAAAGATGTAAAAGCGCCACACATCCGCGGGAATGCCGGTATCCTGGGCGTCGTTGCCGAAGACGCCGACGCCGCGGCTCTTGGAGAATTGGCCACCCTCATAGTTGAGGTACTCGCTGGAAGACATGTGATGAAGCAGGGTCCAGTTTTCTCCGCTACCGAGAAGCGACGAGGGGAAAATCACGGTGTGGAAGGGAATGTTGTCCTTGCCGATGAACTGCGTGAGCTGAACCTCATTCGGGTTCTTCCACCAACTCTCCCAGTCATCGGTGTGGTTCGCGGTTATCGAGATGTAGCCGATCGGCGCGTCGAACCAGACGTAAAAGACCTTGTCGGTGAAGCCCTCGAGGGGCACGGGGATCCCCCACTTGAGGTCGCGGGTAATTGCCCGTTCGCGAAGGCCGTCCCGGATCCACGCCTGGGTCATTTGGACGGCGTTGCGTGCCCACTTGCCCCGCCGGGCGGCATCATCGATCCAGCTCTGGAGCTTGGGCAGAATTGCCGGCAGATCGATGTAGAGGTGCTTGCTCTTTTTCAGAACCGGCGTTGAATCGTCGAACATGCTCCGCGGGTTCAAGAGGTCCGTGGGATCGAGGAGCTTGCCGCAGTTCTCGCACTGGTCGCCGCGGGCGTCCTCGTAGCCACAGTTGGGGCAGGTTCCGCGGACGTAGCGGTCCGCTAAGAACATGTCGGACTTCTCGGAGTAGAGCTGCTCGATCTCGTGCTCTTTGATGTAGCCGTTCTCGTAGAGCTTCCAGAAGATGCCTTGCGTTATTTCAGTTTGCGCCTGAGTCGATGTTCGGCCAAAGCGGTCGAAGGCAATGTTGAACCAATCATAGATGTCACGGTGGATGGCGTAGTAGCGGTTGCAGAGCTCCTGCGGCGTGGTGCCCTCCTCCCGGGCGCGCGTCTCCGTTGCGGTGCCGTACTCATCGGTACCACAGATGTAGAGCGTCTCGTAGCCGCGCAGTCGGCAGAAGCGGGCGTACACGTCCGCCGAGAGGACCTGAATGAGATTTCCCAGGTGCGGAATGTTGTTCACGTAGGGGAGAGCCGATGTCACGAGGCGGCGTTTTGCCGTAGGTGTTGCCATGGGGAGATCATAGAAACGCGCTTTCGGGGTGTCAACGGGACGCCTCCGGGCAGGTCTCGTCACGGCGCGGCATTCGCGCTATAATTCAGTTGAAAACTCACAATTCTCGGACTCGTCCATATCTAAAGAGGTTTCTCTTGCGACGACTTACGAACAAAATTCTCATCCTGGTTGGTCTCGGCATTCTCCTCTTAGGGGGAGCCTTCATTGCCGGAACGGCCGTCATTCTTCAACGCCAAGCGGAAAACAGCGTCGCCACCTTGGATGCCGCGCTGCGAAGCGACTACGACGCCTTGATCAAGCAGCAGGTAGAAACCGTGATCTCCATGATTGAGGGCGTCTACGAGCGTCAACAGTCGGGCGAGCTCACGGAAGCGGAAGCAAAGACGCTGGCCGCGGACCTGGTTCGCGATCTCCGCTACGGGGAAGAGGGATACTTCTGGATCGACACCTACGAGGGCGACAACGTCGTCCTTCTCGGTCGCGACGTCGAGGGTACGAACCGATACGAGCTCGAAGACGCCAAGGGAAAGCGACTGGTTGCCGATATCATTGAAGCGGCACGCCGGGAAGGTGGCGGTTTTACCGACTACTGGTTTCCCCGGGCGGAAGGCGGGGAGCCCTTGCCCAAACGCGGCTACTCCAATGACTTCGAGCCGTGGAATTGGGTTGTGGGAACGGGGAACTACATCGTCGACATTCGCACTCGTGTTGACGCCTTCCGCGGGGAGATCCGGCAATCCGTTGCGGCAAGCACCCGCGACGGCATCATCGTCCTTGTTGCGGCGATTGTGATCGCCGGGGTCATTGCCTTTCTTGTCGGGCGACGCATTGCCAATCCGCTCACCCAAGCGAGTGGAGCGCTTGCCGAGATTGCCGGTGGCGGCGGCGACCTTACGGCGCGCTTGAAGGTGCGCTCCAACGACGAGGTGGGCGAGGTTGCGCGTCAGTTCAACAACTTCGTTGCTTCCTTGAGCGAGATCGTATCTGGAGTGAAGAGCTCCGCCCGCGACGCTGAAGCTCAAAAGGAGGAGCTCTCGGCGACCTCAGCGGAAACCGCCGCCTCCGCCGACGAGATAGCTGCAACGGTTCGCTCCATGCGCTCGCAGGTGGAACGCTTGAGCGCCGAGGCGGAGGAGTCGAGCGTTGCGGCAGGTGAGATTGCCTCCGATAGTGAGGAGCTCTCGAACAGCGTCGGAGAGCAGGCGTCCGCGGTAGAGGAATCATCGGCCTCGATCGAGGAGATGGTAGCCTCCATCAAGAGCGTGGCCAACACCGCCCGCTCCAAACGCGAGGGTCTCCTGGAATTGCAGTCGACGACGGAGAAGGGGCGGGAGGAGGTCCGCGCCACCGAAGGAAAAGTAAGCGAGCTCACCGGTTCCGTCGCCAAGCTGCAGGAGGCGATCACCGTCATCAACAACATTGCCTCGCAGACAAACATCCTCTCCATGAATGCGGCAATCGAGGCGGCGCATGCGGGCGACCGCGGCAAGGGTTTTGCCGTCGTGGCACAGGAAATTCGGTCCCTGGCCGAATCCTCCGCCGAGAACGCAAAGGCAATCGGCGACAGCCTCAAGAAGAATGCGCAAGACATTGAGAGCCTGAAGGCCTTTGCGGATAGTGTCTTTGCCCACTACACCTCCATTGAGGAACAGATCGGCGGCGTGCGCGGCGCCTTTGACGAGATCACACAAGCCATGGACGAGCTCTCGACCGGAGCGGAACAGATTGGGAAGGCCGTCGTCTCTCTGAGGGAGACCACGGGTGCCGTCGAGACGAGCACCACGCGGATAACGGAGCGGAGCCGCCTCATTAGCGGTCACGCTGAGAAGGTGAGCGCCGTCAGCGCCGAAGCCCTCGACGGCATCAGCGAAATCGATGCCGGCACGAGCGAGATCAGCTCAGCCATGCAGGAGCTCAACCGCGCCGTCGCCAAGCTCTCGCAAACCATCGGCGAAATCAGTCGCTCCGCTCATCAATTCAAGACGGAATCCGCCGAGGCGAGTGCGGCACCTGAGGAAGACGG
>CAYPTH010000145.1:0-6760 GCA_964413635.1 uncultured Spirochaetaceae bacterium | reverse complement strand
CGCCCCGAGCAGCGCGGCATAGGTAGACCCGAACAGATCGGCCAAGGCCGGGATCTCGACCTTTCGCGGCTCGAGGAAGGCGCGGGTACGCTCGTTGAGAATGTGCGGACGCTGGGATCGCCGGTAGATTTGCGGGAGAAAGACGCCGGTGCCGTCGACCGCGCCGAGGAATAAGCCCTGAAACGGGTACAGTGGCGAGCGCCGGTTGCGTCCGTGCTGGTCACGGAGCACACGGATCCACTCTTCGTAGGACACGACCGCCACCTTGATTCCCGCCTCTGCAAGCACGTCGGGCAACTGCTCCCACGGCAGTCGGCGGTGGTTGTTCAAGTGCAGCACCTGCGGCGGCTCAGCCGCGGTCACCGTGGCGACAATTGCCTCGCTGACGGTGTCCACCGGGGTGGCATCAACATCGAAATCAAAAATCGGTACAACACCCATCTGCACACAACCACGGAGAAGCCTGATCAGAAAATCGGACTTGCTCCATGCGCCGCTTACGCTGTCTCCCGCAATGAGTGGAGGCCGGTACACCGTGACCGGGAGCGAGCGTTCGGCCGCCCGCCACACGATCCGCTCTGCTACCCATTTGCTCTGTGAGTAGCCCAAGACAACGCCGCGAAACGGTGTCGCCTTCGTACGCTCATCTACCGTCCGGCCGGCCAAGTCGGGCGACTCGAACACCGCAACGGATGACACGTAGTGCAGGCGTTTGGGCCGGCCTGTGAGACAGAGCTCGAGCACGTGAGTGGTGCCGTCCACGGTGCTTGGGCGTAAGCTCGGATAGCGAACGGTGAAGTTTACCGCGGCGGCACAGTGAATGACGGCGTCTGCCCGTTCCGCGGCGTCGCGAAAGCCCTCGGGGTTGGCGAATTTCGGCTTGGAAAGATCTCCCGTCAGCACCTCGATCCGGCTCAAGTCCAGGTGAGAATCACGTTGGTACGCCGCGGCGGCCTCGCTGATTCTCCGTAGACCGGCCGCCTCGCTGTCTGCACGCACGAGGCAGGTCACCCGGACGGAGCTTCTTCTCAAGAGATCGGTAAGAAGATAGACGCCGAGGAATCCGGTGGCACCCGTGAGGAAGACCTCGCGCGGCGGACCCGCCGGCGCCTCCCGATGCGACGCGCCATCTTGCAGCCGCGCAAGATACTCGGAGGCGCTCGCCACATCCGGATGCACTTCCGCTTCATTGAGGTCTGCATTTGTATCCGTGTTGGACGACATTGCCGTTTGAGACTATGGTATCTGATAGACACAGTCAACATTGATGGCGCCATGAACGGAAACAGACACTCACTACCAGAGCTCGTTTCTCACGTGATCCGACACTTGATATGGCGGTTCGGCTCGGTGTTCTACAAGAGATGGTTCAGCCTGCAGGTCAGCGGACTGGAACTCCTTCCGGAGCAGGGACCTTATCTCCTGGTGGCCAATCACTGCAGCCATTTGGACGGACCGGCGGTCGCGGCGGCACGGGGCCGGCACTACCACCAGCTGTTCTCGCTCGGCGCGAGGGACTATTTCTTCCGGAACCGGCTTGGCGCCTGGGTTTCCCGCAATATCCTCAACATGATTCCCATGGATCGCGTCCGCTTCGATTTCCGGGCCCTTGCCGAATGTCGCCGGGTGACCGCGGCGGGCGGGGTAGTGTTGATGTTCCCGGAAGGCACGAGATCCGAGACCGGGCAGCTACAGCGATTCAAACCGGGCTTCGGCTTGCTGGCTACTCGTCTGAACCTGCCCGTCATTCCGGTACTGATATCCGGAACACATGAGGCGCTCCCCAAGGGAAGGCCGTTTCCCCGGCGCAGCCGGATCCGCGTCACCTTCGGCCCGCCCCTCGATTTGGGCGACTACGACCCCGGCGGAACCGATCGCCGGAGTCACGTCTATCGACAAATTGCCGACGGGTTGTACAACGCCATATGTCGATTGGCAACGGAGACGCAGGGAACGGACGCCCTCTCGAGGTACGGGTCATGACAGGCAACAGGAGAGACGCGGCGCTGGTAACCGGGGCATCCGGGGCGCTCGGCCGAGCGGTGGTGGCGGCGCTTGTGGAACGCGGGTTTCACGTGTATGCCGGATATCGACGCAGCGCTCATGCACAGTCGCTTCAAGGGATCCATCCGAGCGCGGTCACCCCCGTCGAGCTCGATGTCACGGACCCCGAGAGCGTGGCGAGTGCCGTGGGGCTCGTGGACCGGCCGCTGCACGCCGTGATCAACAATGCGGGAATCCTCGTCTCACGCTCCGTCGCGTCTCTCGACCCCGAAGAGCTTCAGCAGCAGCTGGATGTCAACGTGGTCGGCGTGGCTCGCGTGACGAAGGCCTTTCTGCCGCATCTCACACGCACGGCCGGTGGCGCCAAGGGCGGCGGTGGCGGTGGTGGCGGCGGCGCCCCGCGGATCATTACCGTAAGCTCGCCGTCCGCGCTTACGGCCTATCCCGGTGGCGGCGCATACTGCGCGTCCAAAGCCGCCGTGGAAATGCTCATGAGCGCCTTGCGGATGGAGACCACGCGACGGACGTTGCGGGTCATCCTGGTGCGCCCGGGCTTCTTCACCTCGTCGTTGTGGGAACGAGCCGCGGAGCGCAGTCCCGACGCGGATGCGGTAACATCGACAAGTAGACAATGGGGACTCGACCAGACTCGGCGCGGCCTCTCTCCGGAGCGAGTCGCCGGAGTCGTTGCGCGAGCAGCCACGGCGCACAGACCGCGTGCCGTCTATGGGATTGGAAAGGAAGTAGCGGCGGCTCGAATAGCCGGGCTTCTGCCGCCTTTCATACGCGACCGTATACTTCGCATCAACGTCGGCACATGACGGGAGGCTGAGACATGGCGGAACAGAGCGGCGACCTTTGGCCGAGCGGCGAGCGGCGCCACCACCGGTGGGGCTTTACGGACAGTGAGTTCGAGGTTATCGACCGGGACACGGTGCGCTTCGTGGGCGACCGGTACCCGATATCCGGCACCACCATGCCCCACTTTCTGCGCTTCGCGCGGGAGATAATCGGCGTAGATATCGATCCGCGGGACACCCGACCAGAGCGCGCGGACCCGCCGGCTCCGGAAGCGAATGAGAACCGCGGATTCATGAAGGAGCTATCGAAGACCTTCGACGCCGCATGCTTCAGCTCCGACCCTGTGGAGCGACTCATTCACAGCCATGGACAGACCACATCCGAGGATGTCTTCCCCGCCCTCTACGGCACCATTGACCGGGTGGTGGACCTGGTGGTGTGGTGCGAGTCGCATGAGGAGGTCCTTACCCTCGTCGACCTGGCCAACAGGCACAACGTCTGTCTGGTGCCCTACGGTGGCGGCACCAACGTGAGCGCCGCCCTGGTCCTTCCCGCGGATGAGCGTCGCATGATCGTCTCGGTCGACCTCAGGCGGATGAAGCGGCTCCTGCACCTGGACGCCGAGAACCTGACGGCAAGCTTCGAGGCCGGGATTTACGGTGCCGACCTCGAGAACGCCCTTCACGAGCGCGGCTTCACCGCCGGACACGAGCCCGACAGCATTGAGCTGTCGACCCTCGGCGGCTGGATTGCAACCTACGCGAGCGGCATGAAGAAGAACCGCTACGGCAATATCGAGGACATTGTGCTCAATGCAACAATGGTCACTCCCGCCGGCGTCGTGGAGCACCGGCGCGTGTTCCCACGCTACTCTCACGGGGTTCAGGCCATTTCGCCCCTCTTCGGGAGCGAGGGCAACTTCGGGATTATTACCCGCGCGACGATCCGCATTCATGCACTCCCCGAGGTGCAGCAGTACAACTCCTTCCTCTTCCATTCAGTCGAGGAGGGACTCGCCTTCATGAACGAGCTGGCCCACAGCGGCGGTGCGCCGGCGAGCGTCCGCCTTGTCGACAACGAGCAGTTCCGCTTCGCTCAGTCGCTCAAGGGGGCGCCGCGCGCGTGGAAGCGGCTCGTGAGCCGCCTTCAGAAGCTCATGATCACCCGTGTCCTGCGCTTCGATCCCTACCGGATGGTCGTCGCCACCATTGTCATGGAGGGAAGCCGCGAGGAGGTGCGGTTTCAGAAGCGGCTGAGCACGCGCATTGCCCGGCGCCACCGAGGCTTCACCGCGGGTCCCTCCAACGGTCGGCAGGGCTACATGTTGACCTTTGCAATTGCCTACATCCGCGACTTCATGACCGCCATGCACATTCTCGGAGAGACCTTCGAGACGACCGTGCCCTGGTCCAAGGTCTCGAGCGTCACCACCGCGGTTGCCTCGAGGCTGAACGAGCTCTGCAGCGAGCACGGCGTGCCGGGGAAGCCGTTCCTGTCCTACCGGATAACACAACTCTATCAATCCGGCGTGTGCGTGTACTTCACCATGGGACTCTATCTGAAGGGCTTCGACGACCCGGCCGGCGTCCTGGCGGAGATCGAGCATGAGCTCCGGCGCACCGTCATTGCGCACGGAGGGTCACTCTCGCACCACCACGGCGTCGGCAAGATCCGCAGCGCCTTCCTCCACGAGGAGATGCCCGACTTCGCCGCAGCCTCCATCCGTGCACTGAAGCAAACTTACGATCCGAACAACGTCTTCGCAATCGGCAACAACGTATGCGCCGGGGACTGACGGCGGACCCATACTATTGACATCAATCATACAGCGCTGTATGATTCACATCATGAAGCGGACGCAGGTCCAGATTCCGGATCCACTCTATGAAGACATCAAACGAATCGCCGAGCGTCGCGATTGGAGCGTGTCCGAGGTGTTTCGGCGGGCGGTGGAGGAGTACGTGGCCGAGGTCCCGGACTCCGGAGAGCGAAGCGGATGGGCGCTGCCGCAGGCGCGTGAGATGGGCGAGCCACGAGTTGACCCGGATCGATGGCGGGAAATCCTCGCCGCCGACGAGGCCGGCGCCTGATGTCCCTGTCCGTTGACACAAACATATTCGTGTACGCCCTCAACCGGAACAGCGACGCTCATGAGCCGGCGAGGAGCTTTCTTCAGTCGCTGGCATCGCGGACGGATGTCGTCATCGCGGAGCTGATCCTCGTAGAGATCTATCTCCTCATCCGGAACCCGGTGATCTTTCCCAATCCCTACGCTGCGCCGGAAGCGGTCGAGGCGTGCCGGGCGTTCGGCCGGAACCCCAACTGGCGAATCGTTGAGTGCCGGCCCGTGATGGATGGTGTATGGGATGTTGCAAGGACGCCCGATTTCGCCCGGAGGCGAATCATAGACGCGCGACTCGCGCTCACCCTCCGTGCCGCCGGGGTCACGGAGCTTGCGACCCGGAACACGGCGGACTTCGAAAGCTTCGGCTTCGAGCGGGTCTTTGATCCCCTGAACACGGCGCCCGTCGACTGAGACCCGACCTTCCCGGAGACCGACGATCAAGGACATCGTGGAAGCACTAGTATCTCATCACCACGGCGTGGGGAAGATTCGTCGCGGCAGATGACGAACGGTTGATCAGTCGGTACCCCCGCGTGAGGGTGCAGGACGCCGGCGGATTCGGTTTGCTTATTATCATCCTCAATTCGATGGTGGTAACATCGCTCGGATACTTGTTCGTCGTGCTGTTGGACGATAGGAGCCGAGTGATCAGCTTGCTCTACCTGGGAACGAGAATCCTCGAAGGGGCGTTTCTGGGTTTTGGGGGAATACTTCTGTATTTCGCAGCGGTCGTTCCCGACGGCACCCTGGCAAGCGCGGTCTCAACGATCAACAACGCGGCATACCAGACGGGGATGTTCTCCCTGGGAATCGGAAGTATTCTACTTTTCTGGTCGATGCGTGCGGGGAAGCAACTCCCATCGTGGCTCGGTCTCTGGGGAATCGTTGGATATGCGCTGTTGGGCGCAAGCGCAGTCCTGGATCTGTCGGGGAGTACACTAAGCACGTACGCCATAGTCCCCGGCGGGCTGTTCGAAGTGGTTTTCGCGATCTGGATGATCTTCCGGGGCATTAAGGAGGGGTGAGCCGCGGCAGTGTGGGGTGTATTGTCGTGGCCCCGTCCCGGCGAACGACTAACGAATAATCGGCCCGCGCCCCCGCGTGAAGCTGCGGTACGCCGGGTGGTCCGCTTGAGCGAGGAGCTCGCGATCGCCCCGGCTGTCGCCGTAGGCGTAGACTTCGTACCGGGACGTGTCTCCGACGTGCGCAGCGAGGCGGCGCGCCTTCTCCGGCCCGTGGCAGGCGGGTCCGTCGAGCTCGCCGGATAGGCGTGCCGTGCGGCCGGCCGCGCCGGCGTGCACGGCCAAGCGCGTGGCAACGACCTCCCCCGCGTTCCGGAGGGACGCCCAATGCCGGATGTACAGCTCGAGGTTCGCGCTGGCAATGACAACTCGATGTCCCTGACTCTGATGCTCCCGAAGGCGGCGCATGGCTTCATCGTTCTCCAGAGCTGTGAGCTCTTCCACCGCAAAACGGCGCGCCCGCTCCTCCGCGGTGTCGAGGGGTACGCCGGCCAGGAAGCGACGAGTTAGGGCGGTCGTTATCTGATGGTTTGACAGCAGCCCCGTCGCGTAGCCGGCCATGGCGGGCACGCACGCCGACAGACGAGCCAGCCACTGACCCGTGGGATAGAGTGATCGAAAGAAGGGCAGGAGGGAGTCTTTCGTCGTGAGTGTTCCGTCGAAGTCGAAGACCGCCAATACCGGCCGCAGGGATCCCTCCATGACTCTCAAACTCTACGGGGAATCGTGGCCCGACGCAACGAGCCGGTCAGTCCATCCAGGAGCGGGTGACCCGGGCCAAGTCCGCGACCGCGCCGGCGCCTTCGGC
>CAYPTH010000144.1:0-6774 GCA_964413635.1 uncultured Spirochaetaceae bacterium | reverse complement strand
GACCGCGAGATGCCCGAGGGCGAGAGTGGACCGGCACCGCACATCTTTGACATTGTGGTCCATCCCGAGATGCGTGGTCTCGGGATTGGACGAACGCTTCTCCTTCACGCCCTCGCGCAGCTTCGCGGCAACGGCAATTCCGTCGTCCACAGCCGCACGGCGGTGGAGAACAGCGGGGCCGTCGCGCTCCACCGCGCCGTGGGCTTCACGCTTCGCTGGGAAGACCGGGGTTTCTACGTGTGGGAGCTCAAACTGTCTTAGATGCGCAGTAGTTCAGCCATGGCACTTCAAAGAACCCCTCATACTCCGGGGCGCCACCTTCGCCACGGCTTCGTCACAACCCTTCCTGCCGCAGTTAGCGCCGGGGTGTACGGGATCATTCTCGGTGCGTTGGCGGCGGAGCGTTCAATCTCACTCGGCATACTGTGGCTTCAGAACACGGTGCTCTTTGCCGGGGCGTCGCAGTTTGTCATGGTGGGTTCCTGGTCGGCTCCGCTCCCGGTTGCGCCGATCGTGCTTTCGGTCTTGGCCATCAACCTCCGGTACGTGCTCATAACCGCCACCCTCCGTCCGATCTTTCATGACGCCCCGAGGTGGCAGCGTTTCGCCTTCCTGCACCTGGTTGCAGACGAGAATTGGGCGGTAGCAATGGCGGAGTATCGTCGACGGGGTACGACGCCGTGGTTCCTCTTCGGGGGCGGGTTGTCCATGTACTCTTTTTGGATGCTCGGGACCACGCTCGGTCGACAACTCGGTTCCCTCATCCATGATCCGAAGGTCTACGGCATGGACTTTGCCTTTGCCGCCGTATTCGTGGCGCTGGCGGTGAGTTTCTGGCGCGGCAAAAACGATCTGGTGCCGTGGATTGCGGCGGCCCTCGCCGCCGCCGGATCGAGCTATCTCATTGATGGTAACTGGTACGTGATCATCGGCGGAATCGTGGGTGCATCCGTGGCCGCTGCTTTTCCCGGACGGGGAGGGGAGGTGGCGTGAGCGAACACGCGACCCCCGACCTGTTTGCGGCGGTGCTCACCGTCGTGCTCGCCGGAACGGCAACCTATCTCCTGCGCTACGGCGGCCTTGCACTTTCGGACCGCTTGCCCACCCAAGGAGCGGCTTCCCGCTTCCTGCGGGCGCTGCCCGGAGCGCTCCTGGTGGCGCTGGTGGTTCCTGAAGCAATTGGCGCCGGTCCCTTCGGATGGGCGGCGTCGATCATTGTGCTTCTCCTCATGGCGAGGACGAAGAATCTATTGGTGGCCGCGGGAGCGGGCGTACTGACCGTTGCCCTGGTGCGGAATCTCGGATCTCTGATATCGTAACGGCATGAGGATTCAGCTCAAGCGCTACGCTTTGGACAGGAACCTGTACTTCCGCATCCTCCTGCGAAGCTATATGAGTCGCCGGTGGTGGACACTTCTGCTGGGCTTCGTGCTCTTGTTGTTCTTCGTCTTCATCCTGATACGGGCCCCGCAAGCGCTTACGCTCATCCACTACGTTGCTGTTGCAATTCTTGTGGGCCTTCCCGGGCTCTACGTTTTCCGCTTCTACCGGTTCGCCTTCAAAAGCGACAATCAGCCCTTCTTCGAAGAGCGAGAGGCTACCCTCGACGACGAAGGGCTCTCGGTCCACTTTGACGACGGCACTACCGACACCGTGCCGTGGGACCGGGTCCTTCGCGTTCGCAACGCCGCCGAGTATCTGCTTGTCTACGTGACGCGGCGGCAGTTTGTCTTCATCCCGAAGACCGCGTTTCCATCCGCGGAAGATTTGAACACCTTTCTCTCATTCGCCCGGACGCAGGGGTGGCTGAGTCGCGGCGGGCACACCCGCCACAGGTCGTGATAGGATGACGCATGGCCGTCCGGATCTTTCTCTTCTACTACGTTGTGCTCGGTGTTGCTGCTGCAGTCCTCGCCGGGGTGGTGTGGCTTCTTTGGCCCGGTGAGGGCGTATCCCTTGCTGGGGCGCTCGCAATTCCGAGCGTGGCGCTGATAGTGTTCGCCTTCTCTCGCCTCGGAGTGAGCTCTCTCGGGGATGACGCCGCCGCCCACGGCTACGGATCGCAGCGCTTGTCGCAACAACACCGGCAGGGACTGCGCGACGCCTACCACGAGTCCGGGTCGGGGCGCCGACGCCGTTTTGCTCCGGGCTGGGCGGCGATTGCCGCACTCGTCACCCTCTGGGGAGTGGCGGCGCTCCTGTTTCAAGTTGCCGGTGTGGCCTAGCTTCGCAGCGCTTCGAGAATACGCGGCCACCCTGCGCGGCTTGACTGAGCCGTGCAATGCGCGCAAGTCTCACCCATGGCCAGACGTCGCAAAGAGTATGAGCGCGTACACATTGAGGACCTCGAGTACCAGGGCTACGGCATTGCAAAGCCGGAGGGAAAGGTGCTCTTTGTCGAGGACACCCTTCCCGGGGAAGAGGTCGATGTCCGTATCTTCAAAAACAAGAAGGACTACGCCTTTGCCTCCCCGACAGCCTACCACAGCCTATCCGAGGACCGGGTGGAGCCCTTCTGCGACCACTTCGAGTTCTGCGGGGGCTGCAAATGGCAGTACCTTCCCTACGATCGGCAACTGGAGTACAAGCAGTACTTCGTCGAGCAGATCATTGCGCGCATTGGCAAGATCCCCGATCCGGTAATTGACCCAATCATTGGCTGCGACAGCGACCGGTACTACCGCAATAAGTTGGACTACTCCTTCACCGAGTCCCGGTGGTTGTCTCAAGGTGAGATCGACTCGGGCGCCGACTTGGATCGTCGCGGTCTGGGCTTTCACGTTCGGCGCCGTTTCGATCGCGTTTTGGATGTGCACCACTGTTGGCTGCAACCCGAGCCGTCCAACCGTATCCGGAACGCCCTCCGCGACTTTGCCAAGAGCCAGGATATTCCCTTCTTCAACCCCGTCACCAACGAGGGGTTCCTGCGGTCCCTGGTGATTCGGACCTCCCTCTTTCAAGAGACCATGGTCATGGTGGTCTTCGCCCGGGACGAAGCGGAGCCCCGCAATCGTATCATGGACTTCCTCTCATCGACCTTTCCGGAGATCTACTCCCTGGCGTACATGATCAATACCACGAAGAACGACTCGACACTGCCCCACCCGGCGACCGTGTACGCAGGGAAGGACCACATCCGGGAGAAGATGGGTGACCTGGAGCTCAAGATCCATCCGAAGTCCTTCTACCAAACCAATCCCGCACAGGCTGTGAAGCTGTACGAGCTTGCCCGCGAGATGGCGGCATTGACTGGAAAGGAGACCGTCTACGACCTCTACTGCGGAATCGGGAGTATTGCGCTCTTCGTTTCTCCGGCGGCGGGTGCGGTCGTCGGGGTCGATAGCGTCCCGGAGGCAATTGCGAACGCCCGGGAGAACGCAGCGGCCAATCGGGCCGACAACTGCAGCTTCCTGGTTGGCGACGTCAAGGACCTTCTTGACGAGGCTTTCGTGCAACAACACGGTTCTCCTGATGTCGTCATTCTCGATCCACCCCGGGCGGGAATGCACCCGAAAGTGCTCGAGACACTCAGAGCTGTCGAGCCGCAACACATCGTATACGTGAGTTGCAACCCGGCAACGCAGGCGCGGGACCTCCAACAGCTGACCGAGCGCTATGAGATCCGCCGCATCCAGCCGGTCGACATGTTTCCGCAGACCTATCACATTGAGAATGTTGTGGACCTGCACGTGAAGGGAGGTGACGGTGCCCACGAGCACGGTTGAACAGTACGTCAAAACCATCTACGCCCAGGCCGAGGGCGTTGCCGAGGGCGTTGTGCAGATGAAGCGCCTCGCAGTGGCCATGGAGGTCACGCCGGGCACCGCGACGTCAATGGTCAAGCACCTCGACAAGCTCGGCCTCGTAAGCTACACCCCGCGAAAAGGGGTGTCACTCACCAGAACGGGCCGCGCCCTGGCGCTTACCATGCTCCGGCGCCACCGGCTCATTGAGACCTTCCTCGAGCAGGTGCTTCAGTATGATTGGACCGAAGTCCACGGTGATGCGGAGCGCCTCGAGCACGCCGTTTCAGACACCTTTGTCCAGCGCTTGGACCGCTACCTCGGCTACCCCGAGGTGGATCCTCACGGTGACCCCATACCCACTGCGGAGGGCGTCATTGACGCTCCGGAGGCAATTCCATTGAATGCGTGCAACCCCGGCCGGGAGGTGCGGGTCGTGCGCCTCCTCGACGATCGACCGAGCTTCTTGGACCTCATGAAGTCGAACTCCGTCATCCCGGGACAGCGAATGCGCGTCGAGGAAGTAAACCCAACCGCCGGCATCGTGCGAGTACGCCACCCTGAGAGCACGGACGATTTTACCGTCGGCTTTGAGTTGGCCGGCGGCATCTTGGTCGAGCGCCTCTAAGCTTCCCCTAGTAGTGGAGCCCGAAGCCGAGGAAGAAGGGCATCCAGGAGCTGCCGTCCACGTTGGTCCCCGTCAGATTGTACCCAGTGTATCCGACAAGGCTGGCCACGTCGTAGACGTTGATGCTCATTCCGAGTCCCGTGCCGGCAAGGAAGCCTGCGTAGTTTGCGCTCGTTGCCGGCGCCCCCGCCGGGTTGGAATAGTAACCCGCATCCAGGAAGACCACGAGCCCCGGCGTCACATCGACGGGAATCAGGTAGGGAAAGAAGGCGCGGAGCTCCATGTTTCCCACAATCTTTGTATTTCCATCGTAACGGCCCGAGTCGAGGGCACGCACCGCGCCGCCGAGTCCGCTCCGTGGTGACACACCACCGATTGACTGCCGCGCGTCGGCGGGGATCTGAGTGTGGTCGCCGCCGAGAGAAAAGAGCTGATCCGCCGACGCAAAGGCTGCAACACCCAGGGTCGGTACCGCACGCGCCTGCTCGCCCCGGTCCAAGAGGCTCCTGTAGTAGCGAGCCGTGAGGTTCACTCTCCCGAAATTGCTGTCGCCCACCAGATTATTGGCCAGAAAGGTCGGGGCGACCTCGGCGGAAAGCTCGGCCTCGACGCCGTCGCTCTGCTTCGTTGTCGCGCTCGTTGCCGAGGAGTCGTAGATCAACCCGAGGAAGAGCTGGTTCAAGAGGAGTCCTTGCGCGTCCGGTAGACCCGAGCGCGCAATCAGATCATCCGTTTCATCTCCTAGCAGGTGCGACTCGTAGACGGCGCGGTACCACGTTTCCACGCGCAGAAGGTCGCGCCCGGCGTGGGCACTCGGCACGAGCCCCTGCGAGAAGCCGAGGCCCCACAACACACCCCATTCATTGAAGGAGGTGATGTCGTCGGGGTCACCGAAATCCCCGGTGTAGATCTCCCATTCGGGGGTGCGGTAATAGGAGTCACTTCCCCACCAGCCGCCGGCGTGAAGCCATACGGTGGTGTTGAGCTGTTCATCGACTTGGAGGTAGTTCTGTAGGCCGAGCTGCAGCTTGGCACCCCACAAGAGTGGGCTTGGTTGGACCAGGAAATCCCGCTCCTGCGCCGGCAGCGTTTGTGGTGCGAGTGATACGAGGCCGAGCGCCATGAGGGCGACGGACATCCAGATAGCTGCAATCCCAATGCGTGGGGAGCGTCCTCGACGGTCTGACATGCTCATCCTCCTGGAGATCTGCCGTATGGTATTCGATGCTTCTTCACACTGTAAAGCGCGGCCCTAGCGCCTGATTCACTTACGCAGCTCTAATCGCGCACCTCTACTCGCACGCCCAGATGGATTGCCATGTCCACGGCGGCATAGGTGAAGAACTCCTCCACGAAGGAGAAGTACCAGCTCATCCACTGCGTCGGGTGCATGGAAAAGCCGAAGCCCGCAATGGACATATGCCCTCCAAGGCGCGGATGGTCAACACGCAGGGGGCTTCGCTGGCCCAGGATCTGCACCTGAAGTGCCACGATCTCCCAGGCCGACCAGACCCAGGTGATGCCGTAACGGTAGGCGTGGTGCTCGACCGGCACGACCGGGGCTGTGGACGGTTTGCCATACCGTATCCAGCCGAGATTGGCGTAGATCTCCCAGGGGTAATTCTCGAGCTGCAGGATTGCCGTGGCCTCCACGTCCGCCGCCCCGCTTCCCGTGACAAAGTCTCGTGCCGAAAGCGGAAGCGAGAGCACCCCCTGGACCCCGCCCGCCAGTGCGGAATCGGGGAAGGGCAGTGTAAAGAGCCGCGCCCGTCCCGTAAGATCCAGCCGAGACAAACCGAAGGCCGGGCCGGTGTGGTCTACCCAAATCTCCCCGTCGTTCTCCATGAACAGGGCACTCACGTTATTAGGCCGATGCTCCCGTCCTGCATTCGGGAGACCGAAGAGCGCGTGGTGTCCGGCAATGAGCGAATCGGCCACTCCGCCGCTTACACCGAGGCCGTGGACTGAGATCCGTCCCGTAAGGCGGGGCCACGGGCGAACGGTCAAGGCCGCCGTCGCCAGGTAGGTCTCCGTGTCGACAATGGCTGTGAAGCTCTCGTCCACGAAGGCCAGGTCCAGCATAAAGGTGTTGGCGGCCGTCACAAGCTCCTCAACTGAGATTCGCGGACCCTCATGGCTTGGGAGCCATGCGGTCTCCGCCGTGTGAAATGGGACGAGAACGGGGTGCGTGTGCCGCAGGGGAAGGGGACCGCGAAGCGTTGGCGCCCCGCCCTTTTCCGCGCCGAAGAGTTGCAATCCCGTGAATACGCAGATGAGGATAATGGCGAGTCGCTTCACGAGCGGATGGTACTCAATGGGATGCCGTGTGGCAATTGTCAGTCGGCAGCCGTGTCGGCGGTCGTATCGGGTGGCGACCTCGATTCATGGTAGAATGGCGTATGT
>CAYPTH010000143.1:1415-6785 GCA_964413635.1 uncultured Spirochaetaceae bacterium | reverse complement strand
AGTTCAGGACGTGTGCTCTTCCGATCCGCCGACACCGCGCCCGGCTCCGGCGTGGGGCCGGTCGCGCCGGGCGCGGTGTCGGCGGCGGCGGAGGACTCGCGAATCAGGGGCACCTGCAGTGAGTCCGCCTCTTGCAGGAGGGTGAAGATGCGGCGCAGGTGAGTTTCGAACTCAGCGGCCAGAGTTTGTCCGTCGACGGAGCACTCGCAGTACTCGGCGGCGCGATAGAGAAAGCTCTGATAGGCCTGACGGAGCTCCCGCGTGTCCACGGGGGCGGAAGCCGCTCTTGCGCCGTCGGCGCCGTCGCCCTCTCCGGGCCAGGCGCTTTGGGTCGCGGCTGAGGCAATGAGCTCGCGCATGGCATCGCTCTGGAGGACCTGATCCACGCTACGGTGGAGGGGTTCCATGACCACCTCTTGGAGGGCGCGCTCAATGTCGGCGACGCCGCGACCGGCGAGCGTGTCGGTGAGCGTTGCGTAGTGACCGAACTCGTTCTCGGCGACCTCGTAGATGTCCATGAAGACCTGACTCTCGTAGCCGTTGAGATGGATAAAGAGCCCGTCCTGGAAAAGCTCGTAGGAGCGGCGAATGTACCAGGTGCCGCTTCGCTGCTCGCGGAAGATGCAGAAGTGCTCATCGTCCTTGTGCAGGCCGAGGGCCTCGCCGAGAACCACCTGCTTCGAGAGCTTGTCGCCGTTGGCCACCTTCTCCACGAACTGGGTGGAGCCGCGGACCCAGCCCCAGGCGGGCTCGTAGGAGTTGTTGAAAAAGACCATGCTGCGCTGATCGTGATAGGCGTTGGCGTAGGCGTAGACGTTTTCGTTCACCCGCTCATCATCGCCATAGAGGTCGAAGAGGACAAAGGACTGGGCGTCGGCAAAGAGCTCGCGGCGCTTCATGAGGGGGAAGATCTCACGCTCGTGGCGCTTGATCAGCTCCTGATTAGGTACCTCGTCCCAGTAGGCGTGGCGGTACTCCATGCCGTACTTCTCGGCGAAGCCCTCTATCTGGCCGTGACCGAACATGGGCAGCCCCGGCAGCGTCACCATGAGCGTGCAGATGCCGAAGTACTTGTCCCCCGTGCCGAACTGCGCGACGGCGGTCTCCTCATCCGGGTTGTTCATGAAGTTCACGAAGCGTTTGAGAATGTCCTTGTCGAACTCCAAAACGTTCTTGATGGTTTGGCGATACTTAGCGTTCTCCTCCTCCTTGAGCATGTTCATGAAGGCGGAGTTGTAGACCCGGTGCATGCCGAGGGTCCGGACAAAGTAGCCCTCCATCATCCAGAAGGCCTCGGCGAGGAGCAGCGTATCCGGCGCCTCCTCGGCGACGCGGTCGACCACCTCCCGCCAGAACTCTCCGGGGAAGAGCTCGTGGAACTTCCGCGCCGGCATGGCGTGCTCCGCCCGGGAGGCAATGTCGCCACCGCTTCCCGGCTCGGGGTACCAGAGGCGCTGGAAGTGGCGCTTGGCCATGATCATGGCGGCATCGAAGCGGATGATCGGGAAGTTCCGCGCCACGTGAAGAATGGTCTGGATGACCGCCTCGCGCACCTCCTCTTTCAGGAAGTCGAGCTGCGCCGTGTCGCTCCAGGGCAGGCCGGTGCCGTCGTTGCCGTGATAGATGTAGCGCACCTGGTCGGAGTTGCGGTCGACCCGTTTGAAGACAACCGCGGCATCACTGCGGTCGTAGTAGTGATCCTCCAGGTAGATGCCGACGTCGTCCCGTCGCGAGAGGTCCTCCCCCTCGAAGGTGTAGCCGGGAAAGGGCGAATGCTCCACCTGGATAAACCAATCGGGGTGGTCCATGACCCAGTCCCCGTCAATGCCGACGTGGTTCGGGACCATGTCGCTGGCAATGCGGATGCCCCGCGCCCAGAGGCGGCGGCGCAGGTGGTCCAAGGCCTCCCAACCGCCAATCTCATCGGCTACTTCGTAGTTCAGGAGGGAGTAGGCGCTCGCCTCCGCCTCGGGATTGCCGCACTTGCGTTTGATCGTTTTGGAGGCGGGACTGCGCTGCCACAGGCCAATGAGCCAGAGCCCGTTGAAGCCCGCGGAGGCGAGGGTATCGAGCTCTTCATCGGGGATCTGATCCAGGCGATGAATGTCGCGCTGGTAGCGCTTGGACAGTTGATCGAGCCACACCAAGGTGCTCTTTGCCAGAAGCACGGCCTTCGGCATCCAGTCCTTGTCCGGGGTAAATGCCTCCAGCTCCTCAGCCTGGCCCGAGAAGTCGTAGACCTCCGCGGGGCCCGGGCCGCCGAATCCCGGCTTGTTCTCCTCCCGGATCATGTCCAGGCTCTGCAGCAGTTGAAAGAGATATCGGCCGATGAAGCCGGACCAGCGGCTGCGCACGTAGCCAAGCTGCGCCTCCACCGAGTAGGGGTGCGCCTTGACCGGCGCCATGAGAATGTCGATGAGCGTCATGCCGGTCCCGGCCACGGCCGGCTGGTCGCCCATATAGCTCGATATCCCGTCAATGACCTGCCGGTAGGCGGTGCCGGTCTCGAGATCCTGGTCGTCAAAGAGCTCGCTGTAGGCCTCATACGCGGGATTCTGGTTCTGGATCCACAGCAAGAGCAGCTCCTCGAAGGCGCGCTCCCGGCCGGAGAGGCCCTCCTCCTCGGAGTCGAGGTACTCTTCCACGCTCTGGTCCCCGCGGTAGACGTCCCGGGGCGGGAAGAGCTCGCAGAAGCGGGTCAACGTTGCCTCCACGGCCTCGTCGCCGAGGCGGCCGCGGAGGCTCTCTTCGGCCTCCTGAAAGATGCTCTTCCCGACCTGCTCGCGGTACTGCCGCACGACGTGGTGCATGAGCTCATCCAAGAGCGCCATGGCGTTCAGCTCGCTCGCCCGGGCACTTCCCTCACGCTCGGGGTCTCGCCTTGCGTTGATCTGGTAGGCGAAGCGCCGGGCCGCCGGGAAGTCGGCAAAGACCACGTGCCCGGTGGAGGAGAAAAGCGCGTCGTCGAAGTCATAGCGCTCCCGCGAGCTCCGGGACACATGGAACTCGAAGGCGCCGGTGGGCGCGTCCGGGCCGACGGGGCGCAGCCGAAGAAACGCGCCCCGGGCCGGCTGAAATACCACGGGTCGAATTGGGTGGTGTCGTGTCTGCATGGAAGCGCTCCTTTCCTTAGGGGGACTGGACCGGACTTGGCACCTTCTTCTGGATGCGAAGCGCGGTGACGCCCTGAATGCCCTTGTTGATGGCGTCGTTTCCGCGAAGCCGGGACAGGGTCACCGGTAGACGATAGGTCCAGTTGAAGTCGTTCGACGTGCCGGGAATATTTATGCGTTCGTCCGCGGGATCCTCCGGCACGAGGGATGTGTCAAAGACGAAAAAGTCCTGGAGCTGAAAGACCAGAATGGCCGCGTTCGTCCGGGCAATGCGCTGATACACCTTCTCCGCCGTCTGCGGCGTGAAGGTCGCCGGTGCATCTGCGGAGAAGCCGAGGGCGCTCCAGAAACCATCGGCATCATCCTCTTTCTCCCACCATTCACGCACCGTGCTGGTGTCGTGGACCGAGGGTGCGCAGACGGTGAGGAAGGGATAGTCCTCCATGGGAATGTAGGGTTGCTCAGGCTGGTTCCACTCGCGGGCCCAGCGCGGAACGCGCAAGCCCAGAATGCCCAGGTCGGCGAGAGTTCGCGGCACGCTTTCGGGAATAACACCGAGGTCCTCAGCGCAGGCCAGCATGGGAACGGTGTTACTCATGAAGGACAGCAGCCGCCTGCCCTGCTCCTCCCAAATCTCTTCGCTCACCCGGTTCACCTTGGCAACCAGGGACTCGAAGGCCTCTTTCTCGTGGTCGGGGAACTCCTGCAGGCGCGAGCATGAGCTGTACTCCCACGCCGGATAGTAGCGGTCGGCGTCGGGGTCAGTGCGGATGAGGGCGCGGTCCCAGTAGAGCTTGCGCAGCTTCTCCGTGGCCTCTCCCGACAGGTCGAGGCTCAAGAGCTCCCGCTCCCCGGAGATCTTGCCGCCGAACTTGTAGAGGTCCTCATCTCCGACTTGATCCAAGGCGAGGTCGATGACGTCTTGCGCCTCGCCGGAGAACTCTTCTCGCAGGAGCTCGCCGCGGATGTGTGGCTCGGCCAACCAGGCAATTCGCCCGTCATTGAAGCCGGCCTGGTTGAGCTCCTCTCGGGAAAGCGTGTACGCCGGGTAGAAGTAGCCCATGGTACCGGCCACGTCTTCGGCGGGAATGCCCCATATCCGGAAGAAGCCGAGGACGTGATCGATTCGGAAGGCGTGGTAAAACTTGTCCGCCTGCCTGAGGCGGCGCTTCCACCAGTCATAGTCCTGCCTTGCCAGGACATCCCAGTCGTAGACGGGAAAGCCCCAATTCTGGCCGGTGCGGCTGAACATGTCGGGGGGCGCGCCGGCGCGGAGCTCCGGGATGAAGATCTCCCGGTGGCGCCAGATGTCCGCGGAGTCCTCATCCATGAGGATCGGCAGGTCCCCTTTGAGCTCGACGCCCAGGTCATTCACCGCCCGGGCCGCCGTCGTGAGCTGCTCCTCCAAGCGGTACTGCAGCCACACGTAGAAGACCAAGTCCGATTTGAAGGTCGGTCGGGACCAGAGGGCATCGATATCGCTTGCATCGGGATTCCGATGCTCGGCCCACTCCATCCAGGCGCGCTGGTCGTGGCGATCCTTGAGACAGCGGTAGGCGGCGTAGACACGCACCCAGGGATTCTCGTGAACCCAGGCCCAGAGGGCGGCGTCCTCATCGAGCTGATTGTGGTGAGCTTCGTAGATCCGCCGCAGGATGGTCTGCTTGGCGGTGAGGACCGCCTCGTACTGGAAGCGCGTCCGTGTCTCCTGTGCTTCCCGGAGCTCGGAGAGGGCATCATCGACCTGTTTCTTCCGTGAAGCCGGCAGCGATGCGTACTCGGGCATATCGCGAATGCGGAGGTAGATCGGGTGCAGGGCGAAGGCGCTCAGCGCGCTGTAGGGGCTCGACTGGTAGCCCGTGTCGTTGACGGGGAGGATCTGAATGATGTCGAGGCTGTTCTCGCGGCACCACTCGGCCAGCTCGGGGAGATCTCCAAACTCCCCAACGCCGCAGCTCTGCTCAGAGCGCAGCGCAGCCACCGGCACAAGAACGCCGGTGTAGTAGTGGTCGAAGCCGGGAAACTCCATGAACGTGCTCCTTACGGTACAACATACGAACTGTATCGGCAGGCGCAAAATGCCTGGGGTGTCACTGCCCAAGGGCGCATCCGTCGCCCCGAGGGTCGCTCCCACACCACAGAACCCCGTCCGGCTCCCGCCAGATGACCTGCCCCATGCCGAACAACGCCCGCCGCGACCCCGATACGACCTCAAGCTCGTGGCCGAGCTCGCGCAGGGCGGCCACCCTCGGGTCGG
>CAYPTH010000143.1:0-1315 GCA_964413635.1 uncultured Spirochaetaceae bacterium | reverse complement strand
GATACGACCTCAAGCTCGTGGCCGAGCTCGCGCAGGGCGGCCACCCTCGGGTCGGCCGCGGTCCCCTCCGCGGTGTTAGGCGTCCCCGCGGCGGCGTCGGGCTCCCGCGCCGCGTCGGCGCGTGCTTCCCGGGCCGCGCCCACCCCCTCGAAGAGGACCCGCCCGTTCGGCTCGCCGTCGGCGACCTGGAAGCGAATCTCATCCAGCGCCGCCTGGGGATCGATGCGCCGGCGAATCAAGGCATCAGCGACTTGCAGGTGGCCCTGAGGCTGCATCATACCACCCATGACCCCAAAGGCGGCAGCCACGGGACCGACGGGGGTGCCGGCGGGGCGGTCGTTCGCCCGCGCGGCGCTGCGTGTGGCGCCCCCCGCACTGCCGGCACCGCCGCCCGCGCCGGTGCGGCGCGTGATCATGCCCGGAATGATGGTGTGGTAGGGCCGCTTGCCCGGCGCCAGGCAGTTCGGGTGCTCCTCGTCCAAGACAAAGCCGCGGCCGCGGTTCTGCAGGGAAAACCCACAGCCCTCGGGGACGATCCCCGTACCAAAGCCCATGAAGTTGGAGTTGATGAAGGAGCAGGCGTTCCCCTCCTGATCGACAACGCAGAAGTAGACGGTGTCGTCACCGGCAAGGCCGGGGGACACGCCGGGCTCGGCAACCTGACTGCGCCGGGCGGGATCCACCTGGACTGCCCGCCCGGCGAGATAGGCTGGGTCGATGAGGCCGTCCACCGGCACCTGAGAGGCCGCCGGGTCGGCGACGTAGCGCCGTGCATCCGCAAAGGCGAGGCGCATCGATTCAATGAAGAGGTGGTAGTCACCGGCGGAGAGGGGCGGGGAGGACGCGTCTTCGGCGGTGTCGTCCGTGGCGTCCGGGCGTGGTTCCCCTGCGCCGGCCCCGTGCTCGCCGCCGTGCGGGTGTTGCCCCACGCCACCGCGAACCGCAGCGTGAATCCCCAGGCCCATGAGGGCGGCAATACCTTGGCCGTTCGGCGGGCATTCCCAGACCGTGAAATCGCCGTAGTCGACGCCTATGGGCGTGACCCACTCGCTGACATGCCGGGACAGGTCATCCCGGGAAAGAAGGCCACCAGCGGCCTTCACGGCGCGCACAATGCGATCAGCAATCCATCCGTCGTAGAAAGGTTGCGCCCCCTCATCGGCGAAGGCTTGGAGCGAGTCGGCGAGGGTCGGCAAGCGCACGACTTCGCCTGGGTAGGGGCCGCGGCCAGGGGCGCCCGTCTCCACCGCCGGGTTCTTCCCGGCGCTCGGGGTATTCGCCGCGCCAGGCGTGGCGGCGCCGGCCGGGCGGGCGT
>CAYPTH010000142.1:5698-6848 GCA_964413635.1 uncultured Spirochaetaceae bacterium | reverse complement strand
GCCTCCCTCTACGAGAGCCGGTTCGCGGCAACGTAACGGGGGCCGGCCGCCCCCGGCCCCCGGGCCCCGGGCCGCCCCCCCCGACGACGGTGGCACACATAAGGAGCATGAATGAACCCAGAAATACGACACATCACTGAAGAGGAGCGGGAGGCGCAACTGCGCCTCCGGTACTACGGATTCGCCGACTATCCGCCTAAGGAGCTTCCGGATGCGGACCTCAAGCGCATGGTGCCGGAAGAGCTTCTGGGAGGCTTTGTGGCGGGGCGCCTCGTTGCCTCGGTGCACACCTACCGGTTTCAACAGGCGGTCCGCGGCGTTCCCAAGCGCATGGGCGGCGTGGCGGGAGTCGCTGCCTACCCGGAGGTGCGCCGTCGCGGTATTGTCCGACGGCTCATGGCGGCAAGCTTGTCCGAGATGCACGAGGAGGGCGTGGCCGTGAGCATGCTCCACCCCTTCAAGGTCTCTTTTTACCGGCTGTTTGCGTATGTGACGGCCGACGATCACCTCATTGCCGAGTATCCGACCCGCGCCTTCGAGGCGTGGGCGCGAGATCCCGCAGCCGCGGCGCTGACCATGGAGCGGATGCCACCCGAAGAGGGCTGGCCCCTTTTCTGTAAGTTGGACGACGCCACGGCGGGGAAGAGCCACGGCAGCGTCCTCGTGTCCAGCATGGGAGGCGAGTTGTGGCGGCGCCGCATGGACGACCAGGAGCTAGTGGTCTTTCGTCGCGGTGCAGAGCCGGTTGCGGCAGCCGTCTTCCGCAAGGAGGGAGCCGAGCCTGACGGCACCCTCCGCCTGGCGAGCTATCGGTTCAGCGAGCCGGAGGGACTTGCGGCGGTGCTTCGCTTCATTGCCCTCCACATTGATCAGTGCGATACCGTTGTCATGAACGTTGCACCGGCAAGTCGGAGGGGGCGGATCTTCCGCCATACCGGCGACATTGAAGGATACGTGAAGATTTCGCCCATGCGCCGGCCATGGATGGTGCGGATTGTGGATGTCGCCGGCGCACTCGAGGGCATTCCCGCTGGAACGCCCGGCGAGGTCCGCATCCGCGTTTCGGATGAGCTCGGACCCTGGAACGAGGGGCCGTATCGCCTCTCCTGCGACGGCACGCGCCTTGCAGTTGAGCGGGTGGGCCGAGAGT
>CAYPTH010000142.1:0-5598 GCA_964413635.1 uncultured Spirochaetaceae bacterium | reverse complement strand
GCGCCGCGGCAACGGCCGATACCGAGCTATCGCTCTCGATCGAAGCGCTGTCAGCGCTGCTCTATGGTACCGCGCCGCCCGACGAGATCTTGCGTCCGGTGCACGGAACGCAGCCGGCCGCCGAGGGCCCCCGCGCGCAGCCCGGCGCCGCCACCGACCTCCTATCGGCGTGGTTCCCGGAGCGCTTCTTGTGGAACGACTGGGGGTTTTAGCACTTCGGAGTAGAGACGGCCCTTTGAACTCTCCCGCCCTCCCGTTACAATAGGTCCTCATCACGCACACTCTTGTTAGGGGAGCGCTCATGGAGCTTCGGAAAAACCTCTTCACCGAGACCGGCTGGGAGATTCGAGAGGGCCGGTTCAACGAAGAGCTCCTTGTTACCAACGGCAGTAACTACATGACCGGGAACGGATACCTCGGGTATAGAGGGACCTTCCCGGAGTGGACCAAAGAACAGTACGTCGGCTGTACGCTAGTGGATACCTACGACAATGCCGACGGCAAGTGGACGGAGCTCTGCAACGTCCCCAATGCGCTGTATACCGTCTTTGAGGTGGACGGTGAGAAGGTAAGCGCCCTCGGAACCGAGCTGGATGATTACAGCCGGGAGCTCAACTACCGCTACGGCTTCCACACGCGCTCCATGCAGTGGCGGAGCTCGAGGGACACGCATGTCACGCTGACGGACGAGCGCTTTGCCAGTTACGGAAACCTCCACGTCGTTGCGACACGCCACCACTGCACGGTTCGCTCCGACTGCACGGTGCGAATGCGAAGCGGTATTGACGGGTGGGTCTGGAGTCTCAATGGTGAGCATTTCTCTTCCTACGAAGCAATGGAGAAGCACGACGCGCTGTTCATGCGGACCGTCACGCAGGAGCGAGGCGTAGAGGTGATCGTCGGTGAGGGCATTGCGCTCCTCGAGGGAAGTCCGGTGCGCTCCGAGATCCACCAAAGTGAGCGGGCGGTTTTTCGCGACCTCGACTTCGACCTTGCCGCGGGAGAGTCGATTGTCTTTGAGAAGTACATGGTGGTGTACACCGACAACGACGTCCCTCGCCCCCGTGAAGCAGCGGAGCGCGATGTACGCGGCTGCCTGGAACGTGGCTTTGATGCCCTGCTGGCCGAGCATCAGTCGGTGTGGGACGCCATGTGGGACCGCTCCGGCATCGATATCGAGGGCGATAAGAAGGCACAGGCACTGCTGCGCTACAACATGTATCACAACATCATTGCTACGCCGCAGCACACCGACCATCTGCCGATTGGCGCCCGCGGCCTCTCTTGCCAGGCCTACCAGGGATCGGCGTTCTGGGACCAGGAGATCTTCAATCTGCCCATGTTCCTCTACACCCGTCCCGAGGTGGCGCGAAACATTCTCATGTACCGGTATAAGACGCTTGGCGGGGCACGGAAGAAGGCGCGGGATCTCGGCTTCTCCGGGGCCTTCTACGCCTGGGTCAGTGCCGATACCGGAGAAGAGGTCTGCCCCTCGTTCTTCTTCAAGGACGTTCTTACCGGTCGCGACATCCACAACCACTTCAACGACTGGCAGATCCACGTCTCACCCGACATTGCCTACGCGACCTGGCGCTACTACCGCGTCACCGGTGACTTCGAGTTCCTTCGTGACTACGGTGCGGAGGTCATTTTCGAGGTGGCGCAGTTTCTCGTTTCCAGGGTGCACTTCAAGAAGGACAAGAATCGCTACGAGTTCATTCGCCTCCTCGGCCCCGACGAGTACCACGAGAATGTGGACAACAACTTCTTCACGAACTACCAGGCGCGCTTTGCCGTGGCTACGGCAGTCACGGTGTACGATCTGCTGGCGACCGAGGCTCCGGACTCACTGGAGCTGCTTCAGCGACGGCTGAAGCTCGATGTTGCCGCGTGGCGGGAGATGGCCGAGCTCATCTACGTAAAGCGGCCGGGTGAAGACGGCGCCTCTGCGTCCGCCCCGGCAGCTAAGGTGATCGAGCAGTTCGACGGCTTCTTCGGCCTGGAGGATATTGACCCTGACAAGCTGGCCGAGCGCCTGATCCGATCCGACGAGTACTGGGGATGGCCAAACGGCATTGCCGTGGAAACGCAGGTCTCGAAGCAAGCGGATGTTGCCCAACTCTTCGTGCTTCACCCGAAGGCCTACGATCCCGCCGTCATGAAGGCCAACCTGGACTACTACGAGCCACGGACACAGCACGGCTCATCCCTGAGCCTATCGGTGTACGGTATTGTCAGCAGTTGGGTCGGCAATCACGACGCCGCCTACGACTACTTCATTCGAAGCTGCACCGTGGACCTCTTCAACACGAACAAGGCGGTAAGTGGCGGCACCTTTATCGGTGGCATTCACACGGCCGCCTGCGGCGTCGCGTGGCAGATTGTGACGGCCGGCTTTGTGGGAATGGAGGTCGATGATGGAACCCTTTGCTTCGCGCCCACCCTTCCGGCGGGCTGGCAGCGGGTCAGCTTCTACGTGGAGGTGCTCGGAGCAAAGATCGATGTCGAAGTTCTCCGAAATGCCGTCCACTGTACCTCCCGGAGCGAAAGCGCGGCGACTGTGACGGTGTGCGTCGCGGGGATTGCCGAGTCCCTCCAGCCGGATGCCACGGTGACGCTGGTGTACTAGGTGGCGGTAGCACTTTCGGTCGTCATCCCTGCGTACAACGAGGCGCGTTCCCTCCCGGTACTTCTCGGTGGGCCGGCCGCGCAGCCGGCACCTACGCTCGTGCCGCATCCCGGGCAAAGAGAAGGCGGTAAACGCGATCCCGGTCGGACTCCGGCACATCGGCGAACTCAATGCGGCACAGTTGCTCTTCCTCCGACCGGTCGACGACGCGTGCCGGAAGTGAGAGCTCCCTTCCCTCGGCGCCGGCACCGGGGATCACCAGAACTATCCGGTCTTCCGCGCTCAGCGAGCCGGAGGGATCGCGGAAACTGGCGCCGCCCCCGCCGAGGTCGCGTACCCGAACCCACTCGCTTGCTCCGGAGGGATGCACTACACGCGCCTGCATTCGCAGAGACCGCCGGTAGTGGCGGCGCTTCTGTTTGCGATTGACGCCTTCCCGGTGGCGCAGGTGCACCTGTCCATCTGAGAAGCCCTGGGAAAAGGTCTGCACGCGGAAGACGCCGGCGGAGGTGGTAAGGAGGAGATCAACCATCCCGCCGACGGGAAAGCGCGAGGCGGCTGCCCCGGCGTTTACGGTGAAACCCTCAGGCCGGTGTGCGGCGACCGTTGCGTTGACGGGTTTGCCGTCCTTGCGGCGCATCGAGAGCGTACTACCGACCGGCAACTCAGTAGTGGAGCGCGGTACCGCCCGGTTCTGGTGGGTGATGCCCAGGGTGACGCGGAGTGCACTGATCGTCTCCGGCCCCACAAGGCCATCCTTTGCGGCGAGTCGGGCGGCACGATCGAAGACGGAAGCCTCTTGGACCAGTCGGTGTTTCTCCTGTGGTCTGTCGAGGGCTGCCGCCAATTTCTCGAGGGCGTCGACGGCTGAGGGAGGAACCTCTCGCTCTTCAATGATTCGCCGGTACTCTGCGGCGGACCATTCGCGGCGTCGGCGGGCGTTGCGGCGCCCATTGAGTACGAGGTGGGCCGTCAGCCCAATTATGAGAACCCCGAAGAGGGCAAGAACAAGGGCGACCTCTCCGGGGCTATTGTGATACGCTTGGGCGACCTCGCGAAGGTACTCACGGGCCGCTGATGTATAGACAGGCACCTGTCGGTTTCAGTCCTCAGACCGCCTTCCATGGCGAGCGGCGGCCGTAATGCTCGAAGAGCTTCTGCTCGTATTCAGGAGTGATCGGCTCGTCGGGGGAGTACTCCGGCGCATCCTCGATCTTGCTGTTCTCCATGTCCACGTACATCTGCTGCCGTTTCCAGCTGATCTCTTTGGTCCAGCGGGGAGCAATCAAGACCTGCCTGCCGCCCAAGAACCGACCAGTGTTCACCACAAGGTAACGGATGGCCCAGGTACGATCATCAAAGATGAAGTCGCTTACCTTACCGATCTCGCCGCGGTGCGCGAGTATCGAGTAGCCGGTCACCTTGGCGCTACTTCGCAGGTGCACCTCGCCGGCTCCCTCCTCTTTTCCTTCAGCGGAATCCTCCGCCGGTGATTTTCCGGCAGGCTTGATGGCGAACACGTCTTCCGGATGCATGCCCGTGCCCCAGAGTCCGTAGCCCGCCCAGTAGGCCGGCGCCTGATAGTGCTTGTGGAGCTCGCGCTCCTGACGCCGGGAAATCGGCTCTTTCATGTTGACGTCCGGGCTGTGCCGGATCTGCTCCTGGGTGAGATTCACCGAGATAGTCTCCTCCGGCCAGTTGATGGTGGTAATGAATATCGGAGAGACGAGAACGTGCTTCCGGCGGATCCAGTTACCCGTTTGGACGACCAGGTAGCGGATGGTCCAATCATCGTCATCAAAAAAGACGTGCTCCGCTTTGCCTAGCGGGCCGTCTTGCGCCTCGAGCCCAAAGCCCGAGAGATGGTCTACGTTTCGAAGCATTCTATCCTCCTATTCAGGTACGCTCTCGAGATCTATGAAGAGCGGATTCTCCACCGCCTGGCAAATCCACCGGAGAAACCGGGCGCCGTCGGCGCCGTCGATCAGGCGATGATCGTAGGTTACCGAAAGCGGCAGAACGGGGCGAGGCTCAAAGGCGCTTCCGTTCCAGTGCGGCTCCGTCTGAGTTCGGGAAACCCCAAGGATTGCCACCTGCGGGGAGAAGACAACCGGAGTGAATCCCGTGCCGCCGATACCACCCAAGTTCGAGATGGTAAAGGTTCCCCCCTCCATCTCGTCGGGCTTGATCTTCTTGGCGCGGGCGCGTTGCGCCAAATCTCCGAGCTCTTCCGCCAAGGTGAGAATTGATTTCTTGTCGACATCTCGGACCGCCGGTACCAGCAAGCCCCTATCCGTATCCACCGCGACGGAGATATGCACGTAATCTTTGTATACAATCTCCTGGGTGGACATGTCGAGACTGGCGTTGAAATGGGGGAATCGCTTGAGGGCCTGCGACACCACCTTCAGCAGAATTGCGGTAACGGTCAGCTTCACCCCCGCCTTCTCCGCCGTCTTGGCGTACTGCTGTCGGAACGCTTCCAGTTGGGCCGCATCCGCCTTGTCGAACTGGGTAACCTGGGGCACCCAGGACTGGGTAAGGTTCTCCGCAGTGATGCGTCGCACTTGGCTCATCTTCTCGCGTTGAACGTTGCCCCACTTCGAGAAGTCAGGGAGTGGAGCGTAGCCGGCGGGAGCTCCACCACCGCCGCCTCCGGCGGCGGTGGCGCCCGCGCCGGCACCGCCTGATTGAATGGCGCGTTTGGCCGCGGCCTTCACGTCTTCTTGGCTGATTCTGCCTTTCGGACCGCTGCCCGGGACGGTGTGGATGTCGACACCGAGCTCCCGGGCCAACATGCGTGTCGACGGCGCCGCCGGGACCGGTTGGTTTCGCGGGTGGACGGTCTCCCCGGTTGGGGCGGGCTGTGCTTCACCGGCGGCCGGAGCCGAGCTCGCGGCCTCTGGGGCTGCCATAGCCGATGCGCCGGACTCCCCTGCGCCGGACGCTTGCGCGCCTGCCTCACTCTC
>CAYPTH010000141.1:0-6857 GCA_964413635.1 uncultured Spirochaetaceae bacterium | reverse complement strand
GTCACCGACGACGTAGCGAACTCACTGGTGGTCGTGGATGTCGCCGAGCCCGCGAATCCCCAAGTCCTTGCCACGATCGATATCTCGCGTCCATACGACGTAGAGCTCCGCGGCTGGTATCTGTACCTTGGCTTTAGCTCCACAATCTCGATCTTGCATCGTACTGACCCGGCGGCACCGCTATCGATCGCCACTGTCTCCGCGGGTGGTCGTGAGCTGGTGACGGGGGGGAATCATCTGTTCTCATTTGACAACGTCCCGGGTGAGTTGACAGTGCACGACATTTCCGATCCGGACAATGCGGCGCCTGTAGGGTCTCCGCTCGCGGTGGGAGACTTCGGCTCTTCCAGCAGCGCGTCGTACCTCGGTGATTTCATCCTGTTCGGACACGGACACGACACGAACGGGATATCGGTAATCGATGTATCTTCACCGTCGACACCAGATCTCCCAGCCGAACTGCTCTCCGGATCGTATGTTACAGATCTCCGAGTCCGTGGGTCAAAGCTATACGTGGCCGATCGGGACGCTGGTCTTTCGGTCATTACCTTGTGGGAGGATCCATAGCTCTTGCATGGTACGCGATTCGCACCAAGGAAGTGATCCACTTCTCCGCCGTCTCACACGCGGGTGACTCGATCGTACGTGGTAATGCCATTTATCGTGACAAATGCCATTTCTCATGGTATTATCCAGCCATGACCCATACCAAAGTCGACAGTGCCGGCCGCGTTGTCATTCCGAAAGAGCTCCGTGACCGATATGGTCTGGGGCCCGGAGCAGAGATCGAAATCGTCGCGCTCCCAGACGGCGTAGCGCTCATTCCCAAGCAGGAAACGGAACGGCGCGTCGTGCGTCGCGGCAAGGTCGTCGCAATCGACACTGGCGCCGGAGTGGCGCCGGCGGAGATCTTCGACGTAAGCCCCGCGCGTTCGGAGAGTCTCGACCGCAAGGGCGGTTTCTCCGAATGACGGTCGGCGTGGATTCGTCAATCATCGTGGCCGCCGTGCACGCCAATCATCCGCTGCACAAGTCCATGGCCGGGTGGTTGGACGCGGCTCTCGACGAGCACGCCATCGTGGTTGCCCACCACACCGTGCTGGAATCCTACGCCGTCCTGACGCGTTTGCCTGCGCCGTACCGACTCGGGCCGGCAGAAGCCGACCGCGCACTGCGGGGGACGTTGGAAGCGTACGCGACGATAGCGCCCTTTGACGGTGCGGCCATGTGGGATGTTCTCGATCGAATTGGTCAGATGCCGGCAGCCGGCGGCGCGACGTACGACGCCTTCATTATCGAGATTCTCAAAGCGGCGGGGGTGGATGCAATCGCTACATCCAACGTCGAGCAGTTCCGACGTCTGAGCCGCGACCTGGATATTATCGATCCCCTGGCGTGAGAGAATCCAGCCACAAGTTGGAGCGCTACGTTGTCCCCCCGTTGACCTATACACTGATTTGACATCAATTATTCAGAAAACTGTTGCCGGTTTCGCTGAGAGAACCATACTTTCGCAGAGTACATAATTCTTTAGGAGGTGACCCATGAGGTTCACTGTGTTTGTTAGCGTGTTTCTTCTTGTTCTCAGCTTCGGCGTTTTCGCTGCGGCTCAGCAGGAAGAGCCTCTCGTAGAAGAGAGTGAACCGACCATCGTCGAGGTAGCACAAGAAGATGGCCGGTTCACAACGTTGGTAGCCGCTTTGGAGGCGGCCGATCTCGCCGAGACGCTGCAAGGCGACGGGCCGTTTACGGTGTTTGCTCCCACCGATGACGCCTTCGCTGCGCTGCCCGAGGGCACCGTTGAGGCGCTCTTGGACGACATCCCGACCTTGACCGACATTCTTCTCTACCACGTCGTCGATGGTCAAGTGCCGTCCAGCGCGGTGGTCGAGTTATCCAGCGCTAATACATTGCTTGGACAACCGGTCGTGGTAAACGCCTCCGATGGTGTCCGGATCAACAATGCTGAGGTCATCATCCCGGACATTGAGGCGTCCAACGGAGTAATCCATGTCGTTGACAGCGTCCTCATGCCGCCGGATTCCGATATTGTCGACACCGCAGTCGCGGCGGGCTCCTTCGAGACGCTGGTGACGGCCGTGCAAGAGGCGGGTCTGGTTGAGACGCTCAAGAGCGAGGGACCGTTTACCGTCTTTGCACCGACTGATGAAGCCTTCGCCGCGCTGCCGGAGGGCACCCTCGACAGTCTGCTCCAGAACCCGGACCAGCTTGCCAACGTGCTCACCTACCATGTGGTCCCCGGGCGCGTCTTCTCCGGCGATGTCGTGAGCCTAGACGCCGCTACGACGGTCCAAGGCGCGGATATCCAGGTTTCGGTCGACATGGGCTCCGTCATATTGAACGACTCTGCCACCGTCGTGCAGACGGACATTCTCACCACCAACGGCGTGATTCACGTGATCGACGCCGTCATTCTTCCGCCGGATATGTAGCGGAAGCTACCCTACTCGGCCCAACCGGGGGCACCCCGGTTGGGTGTTGTTTCTCGACTACAGCGCCGCGCGCGCCGCGGCACCCACCCCTCAGTACGTCTCAATCACCGCCGTAAGCTTTCGGTACAACGCCCCGAGGCGGTCGGCACATTCGGCGTCCAGTTCCTCGCCGGCGGCATCGACTTCGTCCGAGATGGCGTCCAGGCCGGCCAGGGTCTCGTAGGCCGCGGTGTAGTAGTTCTTCTGGGGCTTGAACCAGTAGGTGCCGCGGCCGTCGGTTTGGAGCGAGAGGAAGGAGAGGGACTTGGTGCTCTTCTTGCCTTTAACCAGCTTGAGAGCGTAGTGCAGGTCGGCACAGAGGCCGTCGACATCGATCTCTACCTCGTAGGAGCGCTTCTTGGGCCAGCTCGTCGTGTAGTCGCGGTGGGGGTCGATGTGGGGGGCGATCTTGAAGATCTCGCCCAGCTTGGTGCCCGTGAGGATCTCCGCGTTGTCCAGGACGACTTTGCCCTTGAGGTTGGCGTGCTGCGGGAGGAGCTCGAGGTCGGGACGTTGGAGGAGCTTCTGGAGCTGTCGCCAGGGGAGGACTGCCATCTTCTTCTTGCCCTTCTGCGCCTCGAGCTGGAAGGTCTGTCCTGCAATGCGGATCTGCCAGGTGGTGTCCCGCTTCTCCGGCTTGGCGCCCTTCTTGGACTTGCCCTTTCCGGGGCGGGTGAGGGCAAGCAGGTCGTCGGTGAGCTCGCCCAGGATGGCGGGGAGCCAGGAGCGCTCCAGGGGTGAAACCGAGCGCGCGTAGGTGCGGCTGGTGCGGACAATCTCGCCGGCGACCATGAACTCCGGCTGCTCCCGGAACATGACCGATCCGGGGTGGATCATGATGCGAGCCGCGGTGAGGCTGCGAAAGTTGCCCCGCCCGGTGTGGACGCAGACGAACTGGATGAGGCCGCGGGATACGGCGCAGAGGTAGTCCGGCATGGGCCCGCCTTCGAGGACCGGCACGCCGAGCTCGCCGACAATATCGCCGAGCTGCTCCTGAATGTTCCAGATCTCCGCCATGGTCCGGGGATCGAGGTAGCGGCGGTCGCAGAACTTCTTCTTCTCCTCGGCGTCGCCGTAGGCGCGCAGGAGCTTCAGATAGGAGACGAAGTCGCCCATGTCGTCGCGGTAGTGGTGGTGCGCCTTCCGGGCGGCGAGCTCCTCACCCTCGGGCAGGAGAAAGGGCGTGTTGGTGGTCAAAAAGGCCGCGGCAATGACCGTCTCCCGGATGACGTTGGGGTAGCTCTGAATTGCCTCCACGATCATCCGGGAGTGGCGCGGCAAGAGGGGGAACTGCGCCATGCGCCGGCCGATCTCGGAGAGGCTGTTGTCTCCGTTCAGGGCGTCCAACAGGAGCAGCGTCTCCACGGCGCTGATGATGTTCTGTTTCCCCGGCGAAGAGATGAAGTCGAAGGACTCGAAGTCGCGAATGCCGAGCTCCGCCATGCGCAGCACGACCTCGGAGAGGTCCGTGCGGTAGATCTCCTCCAGGGTGAACAGCGGCCGCGTCTCGAAGTCCTCCCGGGGATAGAGGCGGTAGCAGGTGCCCTCCCGGGTGCGGCCGGCGCGCCCCTTGCGCTGGTTCGCAGAGGCCTTCGAAATCGGACCTTCGACCAAGGACGATGTATACGAGCGCGGATTGTAGTAGCTCATCTTGGCCAGGCCGGAGTCGATGACGGAGGTGATGCCGTCAATCGTAATGCTCGTCTCGGCAATGTTCGTCGAGACGACAACCTTGGTCTTGCCCTTCGGCGGCGGCGGGAAGACCTGGTCCTGCTCCTCCTTGCTCAGGCGCCCGTAGAGCGGGAGGATCTCGAGCTTCCGGTTGTAGGACTGCATCCGCAGCTCTGCAATGCTGTCCTTGATGAGCTTCTCGCCCGAGAGGAAGATGAGGATATCCCCCTCCCGCTCCTCCTGCATGATCCGCCCGACGATCTCGGTGATCTTGCGCACCAGCTCCTCGCCGGCGTCTTCGACGAGCGGCGGATCGTAGACCACCTGCACCGGGTACATCTCGCTCTCGATCCGCACAACGGGGCAGGAATCGAAGTACTGGGAGAAGACCTCGGCGTTGATCGTCGCCGAGGAGACGATCACCTTGAAGCTCGGCCGCGCCTCGAGGATGCGCTTCAAGAGGCCAAGGATGAAGTCGATGTTCAAGCTTCGCTCGTGCGCCTCGTCAATCATGATGACCGAGTACTGGGAGAGCATGTAGTCGGCCTTGATCTCCTGCAGGAGAATGCCGTCGGTCATGATCTTGAGTCGCGTCTCCGGGGTGGTGTGATCCTCGAAGCGCATCTTGTAGCCGACCAGCTTGCTGCGGTCCACGGCGTCGAGCTGCTTGGCAATGTACTCCGACACCGACACCGCCGCGATCCGCCGCGGCTGCGTCACCCCGATCACGCCGCGGCTGCTGTAGCCGGCTTCGTGGAGAATGACGGGGAGCTGGGTTGTCTTCCCGGAGCCGGTGGGGCTTTCGACAACGATTACCTGGTTCTCCGCCAAGGCGTCGAGGATTCGATCCTTCTGGCGGTAGACGGGAAGCTCATGGGCTTGCATGGGGCTTACGCTCCGGGGCCGGCTTGTCGTCGGGGCCGGTGTCCACACCGCGCTGCGGGGCTGCATTACCGCCGGCCGTTGTGCGATTCGTTGCGGCGATGCCTCGGACGAGCTGAACGGCCTCCGGCAGGGAAACGCCGTCGTGGCTCTCTCGGGTCGCGAGGTTCTTCACGTTGACGAGCTCGTTGGCAGCCTCTTCCGGCCCGCAAATGATGGCTGCGGGAATCCCTTTCTTCTCAGCAAATTTGAACTGCGCCGGCAGTTTCTTGGCCTCGGGATAGACCTCACAGCTCACCCCCTCGCTACGGCAGGCATCTGCAATTGCGTGGTAGCGGCCTAGGAGGCTCTCGTCTAAACAAAGCACCAGGACGTTCGCTGCGGCTTCCGCGCTCACCCCGGCGCCCCGTGCGCCGACAGCGGCCAGGAGGCGATCGACACCGATTGATGCGCCGACCCCGGGTAGCTGCTCTTTGGTGTAGAGGCTTGCCAAGTCGTTGTAGCGTCCGCCGGAGCAGACGCTGCCGATTCCCGCTTCGGTGTCCAGAAAGGTCTCAAAGACCATGCCGGTGTAGTAGTCGAGACCGCGGGTGATCGACGGGTCGAGGACAATCCGGTCTGCAATGCCCGCCTCCTGCGCATGGCGGAGAATGTCGGCAACGCGCTTGGTGTCTTCGGCTTCGCCGCCGGCGAGCGCGCTCATATGCTCGAAAGTGCGCTGGTTGTCGCGGTCGCCGCCGACAAAGGACAGAATCTGGTCTGCCCGCTTGGCGCCGGTGAGCTCCGCCAGGGCGGTGTGAGTCTTCTCATGCCCGATCTTCCGCAGCTTGTCGACGGTGCGCAGGATCTCCTCGGAGTGTTCGGCGACATCGATATGCTGCAGGAAGCGGTTGAAGATGGCGCGGTTCGAGATGCGCACGTGAAAGGCCGATAAGCCCAGCGCCTCCAGAGAGCGCACGATCATGAGAATGATCTCCAGGTCGGCGGAGGCGGCATCGGTCCCGACAATATCGAAGTCGCACTGCATGAACTCGCGGTAGCGTCCCCGTTGGGTGTTCTCTCCGCGGAACACCTTGGCAATGTGATAGCGCTTGAAGGGGAGGTAGAGCTCGTTTCGGTGCTGCGCCATGAAGCGCGCAAAGGGGACCGTCAGATCGAAGCGCATGGCAACGTCGCGGCCGCCGTGGTCTTCGAAGCGGTAGACTTGCTTCTCCGTCTCGCCGCCCGCCTTTCCGAGGAGTATCTCCGTGTACTCCAGGATGGGCGTGTCGATGGGTACGAAGCCGAAGCTGCGGAAGCTGCGTTCCAAGGTCTGCAAAACGGTGCGCCGTTCGAGCTCGTCCTCCGGAAGAAAGTCCCGGAAGCCCTTGAGAACGCGGGGATCAATGCGTTCACTCATGATACGGGTGTACTATGCCCGTCCGGACGCGGCCTGTGCAAGGGTTAGCATTTCCAGGGCGGCGTAAAACTTGTACATATTCACCCGCGGAGAGCGCGGGTCGAAGGTGAACAGCGCATCCTGATAGTACAGCTCCAGTTTCCGTACCAACTGAATGTTGATTCCGCTGATCCCGGCGAGGAAGAAGTGGCGCTCTTCCCCCGCCGACTCGCGGAACACCAGTCGGTCGGGATAGAGCGAGAGCGAGCCGACGGCGAGGCGGCGGATCCGGGCGGAGCGAAAGCCCGTGCTCAGGATAATACCGCTCTCACGGAAGATGGCGGACCCCGGCGCCGCGTGAACCCCCTGCCCCCCCTGCGCCGCCGGGGGTGGCCCCTGCGCCGCTCCGGGGACTGCGCCGGCGCCGGCGTTTG
>CAYPTH010000140.1:4079-6927 GCA_964413635.1 uncultured Spirochaetaceae bacterium | reverse complement strand
GGAGGGGCGGCGCAGACCATGAGCGACTTCGTTCAAGAGGCACTCAGAGAGCGCCTGAAGCAGCTGCGGCGGGATGAGATCCGTTGCCGCATACAATCTGCGGCCGCCGACCCTCTGTTCGTCGAGGATGTCCGGGAGACGACACGGGCATATCCCGATTGATGGAACAGCTACGGTGGAGCATCGTCTACGTGTATCTCGAGCAGGCGGGCAACCGGCCTGCGCTCATTGTAAGCGACGAGACCTTCAACCAGTCGATGGAGGTCGTCACGGTACTCCCCATTACCTCGCGCAAGCCTGGACGGGCGGTCTATCCCAAGGAGGTTCTCCTCTCGCCTGAGGAATCGGGACTCGAGGTGGAGTCCGTCGTCATGGCCCATCAGATTCGCACCATCTCCCGTCACAGAATCAAGCGCCGCGCGGGCAGGCTCACCTCGCCGGACCTGCAGGAAGTCTGCTTAGAAGCACTGCAGATTCATCTGGGTATGTACTAAGAAGCGCCTTGCGAGGGATAATTGCATTGTGTTAGATACAACGCAACGCGTAAGGTAGAAGTAATGCGAGCACGAGTGACAAGGAAAGGCCAGGTTACTATTCCCAAACGCGTTCGTGATGTCCTGCAGACTCAGGAGGTTGAGTTCGTCCTCGAGGATGATACGGTCATTCTGCGTGGCAGTCGTTCCGTTCGCGGTTCACTCTCGCAGTATGCAGATCCACGGGCTCGCCGCGCCGAGGAGGGGGCCTGGCCGCACTTGGTCGCGGAAGCTCACGAAAGAACGTCTGAGTAGATGAAAGCTATAGACGCCAATGTCGTTTTGCGCTATCTGCTCAATGACGTGCCGCACCAGGCAGAATACGCCGCCTCCATCATAGAGAATGAGCCGGTCACCATACTTAATGAGGTGCTTGCCAAGGTGGTCTATGTGCTCTCCGGTGTGTACCGCGCCGAGCGGCGGCACATCGCACAGAGTCTGAAAGAGCTTCTGAGCTATCGAACGGTGCGGTGCCTCGACACGGAGGCGGCGTTGACAGCTCTCGAGCGGTACAAAGCCACGCGGCTTGATTTTGTCGACTGCCTACTCATTGGAGCGGCGGCCTCCGGCGCCGAAGTCGTAACCTTTGACACCGAGCTTTCCGCGGCACTGAAGAAGCTCGACGACTGATTCATCCACCCAGCCTGTCAGTGTGTCCCGCACTAGTGACGAGGGCGCTCGATATCTCCGTATTGACCAATGTGCTGTGGGCAGATGCACGTTTTGACAGACACAACAGCTACGGCCGAGCGGAAGAATCTGGACTCGAGGCGAAGTCCGGATGCCGATCCTCACTCCCCCACCTGAACCCCGATCCATCCATTGGGGTTTGCCATGCGTGCCGGGATTTGTCCGAGATCGACCTCCTCGGTCATTTCCGCGAGCAGATACTTGGTGCCCTCGAAGTCGAAGCGGGCGCCCGGCCCATCGACATCCACGCCGGCGAGGGCGTGTTTGTACTCGCTCGATACTAACAGTATCGCATCATAGCCAATGTGTTCTAACAGTATAGCGTATGTGAGGCCGAGGGCGTCGCAATCCCCCGAGCCGGTCAGGGTGCAGGATACGGGGGAGAGGAGATCGGAGAGGGTGCCGGTGCGGGAGTACTCGAAGCTCTGGAGCCAGTTGAGGAGATGCGGCGGAATCTCGGCGCGAGAGAAGCGGGCGCTGCGGTAGAAGCCGTGGATGGAGTCGGCCAGGCCCTTGAGGCGGGCGTAGTTATCGCGATAGATGACGCGGTAGTAGCGGCGCCACGCCTCTTGCCAGACATCGCTGCCGCCGGACCAGCGGGCATCGGCATTCTGTGCGTACTGGGAAAGGATCCGCGCCTCCCGCTCAATGAGCACCTGGGTAGCGTCCTGCTCCTTGCCGTCCATCCGGAAGGAAATGGTGGCGGGGCCAATTTGGGCGCTCTGCTCCTGCGGATTGGGTGCGGGAAAGGCGTAGTAGAACTGGCTCACCGGACCGGGAACGCGGCGGCCGGTGCGCGCAAGCTTGAAGGAGTCCAGCGCTGAAAGCAGAAAGTCGTGGTACTCCTCGTAGTATTCCATGCCCGTGAAGGACATGACGGCAAAGTCGTTCTGCTGTCCGTTAATGAAGACGTTGTAGCCGCGAACGTCGAACCGACCGGTATTGAAGGTGAGGTCGGCAAAGACGGCGTCGTGGCCGGAGAAGGTGAAGTCCGCCTTGTCACCGGAGGCCTCAAAGCGCTCCACAATGAAGTCCGCAATGCCGCGAGCCTTTTCGAACTTTCCGCCCGGGAAGGCCATGATCTGAAACACGGCGATGCCGCGGGGATCCACAAAGGAGACGTAGTCGGCGCGGCTGGCGTCCATGACCTGCCAGTCCACAGGGGCATCGACAGTGTAGCCGAGCTCCGTGTTGGCGTACTCGGCGGCGTAGAGCTTGTGAGGGATGAGGGCGATGCAAACGGCCACCGAGATGGTGAGTGCAAGCACGAGAGTGGTACGGGACGCAAAGCCCCTCATATCGGTTGAGCTTCTCATCATATTCACATTCTCGACGCGCAGAGGTGACCGGAATGAGCGCGAATTGTTCTTACATGGCTCAAAGTACTGTATCGCATCATTTTGACTTTCAACGGTCTGCTTTAGTAGACTCAAGGCTCTCATGAATCAGACCGTCCGGCCCGGCACAGTTCACGGATCTCTGCGAGTTCCCGCCTCGAAATCGCACACCATTCGCGCCCTCGTCATTGCAAGCCTCGCCGACGGGGAGAGCAGCATTGTAAGTCCCCTCGACTCGCGAGATGCGGATGCCTGCATTGCCGCGTGTCGCGCCTTGGGCGCGGAGAT
>CAYPTH010000140.1:0-3979 GCA_964413635.1 uncultured Spirochaetaceae bacterium | reverse complement strand
GCCGGCCGGCCCCGCGTGCCGGAAAACGTCATTGACGTCAACAATTCCGGCACCACGCTCTACCTGGCCCTCGGCGCGGCTGCGCTGGCAGACGGCTGGACATTCTTCACCGGCGACCAACAGATCCGCCGCCGCAGTGCCGCGCCCCTCCTCGCCTCCCTGGAGGACCTCGGCGCCCGCGCCTTCAGCTCCCGCAACAACGGCTGCGCGCCAATTGCGGTGCGAGGGCCGCTGGCCGGGGGAAGCACCAGCATTGAGTGCCGTACCAGTCAGTACCTGTCCAGCTTGCTTCTGGCCGCGCCGCTCGCGACAGCCGACACGGAAATCACCGTCCCCCTCCTGAACGAGCGGCCCTACGTGGAAATGACCCTCTGGTGGCTCGAGTCCCAGGGAATCACGGTGGAACGGGAGGGCTTGGAGCACTACCGGATCCCCGGAGGCCAGTCCTACCGCGCCTTTACCACCGAAGTTCCCGGAGACTACTCCTCGGCCACGTTCCTCATGGTCGCCGCGGCAATCACCGGCGGGGAGGTGACGCTCGAGGGGCTACAGGAAGACGATCCCCAGGGCGACAAGGCGGTCATCGATATCTTGAAGGAAATGGGCTGCCGGGTGGAGCGCCCCGAGCCCGGTGCCGTGACACTGGCCGGCCCGCCGCCGGGTGAGCTGATCGGCGGAAGCTTCGATCTCAACGCCATTCCCGATGCGCTGCCGGCCCTCACCGTCGCCGCCTGCTTCGCCGACACGCCGACCACCCTGCGAAACGTGCCGCAGGCGCGGGAGAAAGAGACCGACCGCGTCGCCGTCATGGCGCAAGAGCTCGGCACGCTGGGCGCGCACATTGAAGAGCGGCCGGACGGCCTGGTGGTGCGTCCACGGTCGACGACCGGCGCAACGCCGCGCTTGACGGGTGGCAGGGTTTCCGGCCACGGTGACCACCGCGTTGTCATGGCCCTTGCCGTTGCGGGGCTGGCGGCGGGTGGACCAGTGGAGATCGAGGGGAGCGAGGCAGCCGCGGTCACCTATCCCGGCTTCTTCGGCGACGTGCGGCGCCTCACGGGAGAGGACGGAACCGGGTCATGGTGATCTTTGATGTCGATCACACCATAACGAGCAAGTCCACGGGGCGGCGCTTCGCCGAGTGCGCGCAGAAGAGCGGCTACTTTGCGTGGTATCGCCTGCTGGTGGTCCCCATCTTCTACATCCGCTACCGCTACGGCGGCCTGGCCTCGGAGGAGCTCATGAAGTACCTCCTGCCTCTGCAGGGCATGAGCCGGGATGCCCTCATGGAGCTCACCACGGCGTGCTTTCATGCCCGGATCAAGCCGGACATCTACCAGGAGGCGGAGGCGGAAGTTGCCAAGCACCGGGAGGCCGGGCGGCATGTGGTACTGGGCACATCGTCCTTGGACATCATTATTGAGCCTCTGGCGGAATACTTGGGCGTATCCGACTTGATCTGCACGCGGGTCGAGTTCAAGGATGGCGTCGCCACCGGGCACGCGGCCAACCCGCCCTGTTTCGGGCACGAGAAGGAGAAGCAGGTGCTGGAGCTCATCCGCGGCGCCGGGACGGAGCCGAGTGACTGCACCTTCTACAGCGACTCCTCTCACGATTTGCCCCTGCTGCGGACGGTGGGCAAGCCGGTTGCCGTCAACGCGGACCGAAGGCTGCGCCGCGTCGCCGAGCGAGAGGGCTGGCAGACGCGCACCTTCAAACGGTGAGCGCCCCGGCGAAACGGTCTCGGCGAATCGCTCTCGCGCCACCCGTCACGACGTGAAAAACACTCCCGCCGCAAGCAAGAAGGCCGGCAGCGTGACCACCGCGGCGGCGTAGGAGTAGAGCATGGCGCCCCCGGTGTAGGCTACCTGCTCGGGACTTCCGTAATTCTTCACAATGATCATGAGATTCGTCGCCGGTGGCGCAACCACCTGGATCAGGATTGCCAGGCGAAGCCCGAACTGCATCTCGGGACGCAAGGCGTCGAGGGGGAGGGCCCAGATGACCAGGAACCACGCCAGAGGATAGAGCACCTGCCGGATGAGGGTGAACCAGAAGTAGTCCTTGCGCAGGCGGAAGCGACTGAGCGGAATGGTGGCAAGAATGCCGCCCAAGGCCACCAGCGCCACATCCAGGGCAATGTCGCCGATCCACTCGAATCCGGTCTGGACCAACTCGGGCAGCCGCTGATAGAGCCCGGTGGCTGCCAGCAGCAAGCCGACCAGCAGTCCCAAAAGAGGCGCGTTCACCACGACCTTGAGCTCCGCGTGGGCGCTCAGGAGCGAAACGGCGAATGTCCACAGGACCAGGTTGAATGCCAGGATGAGAAAGAACATGTAGACCTGGATTTCCGTCGGCGCGAGTGCACGGATGAGCGGCAGCGGCAGGAAGCCGGCGTTTTGGCAGGCAAAGAGCGCAATAAGCGGCCGGGGATGGTCCGTGGGCAACAGGTTGGTCCGAGAGATCAGCCGGTTCCCGAGCAAGGCCTGGATACCCATCAGAACCAGAATGCCGATGAAGAATCCCAGCATCCAGCCCCACCCGCTGTCCACGGCGGTTTCCCAATTGGCCCCGAGGAGCTGGATGTGGAAGATCGGGAAGAAGAGGTTCATTGCCAAGAACACGAAGGCCGTGAGCAGGCGCTCCTGTATCCAGCGGATCCGAAAGACAGCGTAGCCGACGCCGGCGAGGACAATGAGCCTGAGAACCGCGGTGGCAATGGGGGCGAGCATGCTGCGAACGCTACCGGCCCCCGCCCGGTCTGTCAACGTACTGTCAAGCGGCCGGCTTTTCCAATACACTGGCGCCGTGGGCATCCGAATCATCATCACCGGCGGAACCTTTGACAAAGCCTACGATGCAATCCGCGGCGAGCTCACCTTCACCGACACCCATCTGCCGGCCATCTTGAGCCGGGTGCGGTGCACGGTGCCGTACGAGCTGGAGATCAACCAGTTGATCGATAGCTTGGAAATGAAGGAGCAGAACCGCCGGGCCATACTCGAGGCGTGTTCGAGTGCGGAGGAAGATCGCATCGTGATTACTCATGGCACGGACACCATGGTGGAAACGGCGCGGATGATCGGCGTCGCTGAGCTCCCAAAGTCGATTGTGTTGACCGGTGCCATGGTGCCCTACACCATGTCGGAGTCGGATGCGGTTTTCAATCTTGGCTCGGCCATTGCCGCGGCGCAACTGGTGCCCGCAGGCGTCTACATTGCCATGCACGGCCGCGTCTTCACCTGGGATGCGGTGAGAAAAAACAAAGAGGCCGGCGCCTTCGAGGCGCTGCCGACGGAAACGCAGGAGTGACAATGCAGGATCGAAGTCAGACCCCATGGGCGCGGGCACAGCTAGCCGAGGCGCTCCTGGACGCGGGCCGTGTTGCCCTGGCGCACTTTCGCCGGCCCGAGATATCCATGAAGCAGGACATGACCCTGGTCACCGAGGCGGACAAGGAGATCGAGCAACGCCTCATCCGCCGATTCGCACGACCGGGAGAGGGTGTCTATTTCATTGGGGAGGAAACCGTTGCCGAGCACAACGAGGACTACGTGAGCCGCGCCCTCGACGGTCGCGCCTTCATTGTCGACCCCGTGGACGGCACACTGCCCTTCGCCCACGGCTTTCCCACCTGGGGCATCTCCATTGGCTATGCCGAGGACGGCTTTCTGAAGGAGGGGGGTCTCTTCCTCCCGACCAGCGGCGACCTCCTCATCACCGAGGGCCCGGATGTATACCTGGGTCGCCTCGGCCCAGTCCCCGTCGACTGGGACCCGGACCGGATGGTGCCCTTCACGCTCCCGGCAGAGCTCGACGTTTCGCGTGGAGTCATCAGCGTGTCCCAGGACGTCGCCAAACGGGGCGGCGTGACCGGCCCGGAACAGGTTCACGCCAACGGCTCCGCCGTCTACTCAATGGCCCACCTGGCCCTCGGCTCCCTCTCGGGCTACATTGCCAACCTCAAGCTCTGGGACAT
>CAYPTH010000139.1:0-7019 GCA_964413635.1 uncultured Spirochaetaceae bacterium | reverse complement strand
CGTCCGAGCTCGACGGCAACTCTCGAGCTCTTCCGGGGCGGCTCATATGAGTTACTTGTCTACGATCAGGATGAAAGAAAGGATAACGCGGTCAGGTTTGCCGAGGTCGACGAATCCGACCACGGTGGGACTCTGACCGTACGGTAGGGAACAAGAAATCTCGTGACTCGATGCTGTGAGACTATGTGTGTCGGTATCGCAGCGTACATCACGTTGCGGGAGATCTTGATATGGAGCTTCCCGGACGATTGGCAAAGGCTTCTTGATGTCGGGGATTGGCGCGTTGGCGCCCACAGATTGAGGCCGGGCGCCATGGAAGCGCTCCGGCAAGAGATCTCAAAAGAAGAACCCGCCTCCGAATCACCTGCATGGCACGGAGAGGTTCTTGAGTCTGCCGTCGAGGAGCTCGAGCGTAGCAGGAGATTCTACTCACGTCACGGGCAGGGAGTCGGCGTTTACTTCCTGGACTCGCTCTTCTCGGACATCGATTCCTTGCTGCTCTATGCCGGGATACACCCGAAATCATTCGGATACCATCGTCTCCTATCCAGACGACGGGGTCATCGGCGACTACCTGGGGCGCGACGATCAGTCGGAGCAGAAACGGCAGGCTTACTCATCTGATCACTGGACCCAGTGGGGAACACCTTAAGGCTGGCGGCGGGCAGGACCGCATCGTCAGGCTCCCGCGCTCTTGGGTGGCAAAACCGGGACGTCGGCAAGCGCTGGGTTCCGAGTTGTAGAGCGCCCCCTTCCCCACCTGCGCGGGGACCGACACCGCAATACCGCGCCGTCAAAGAGGTTTGTCGCAAACACCTCTGTGAAGCGTGCGCTTCCCAAGGGTCCGCCCGGCGGTCCTGACCGGGCGCTTCGTGTCCCCCGTGCGAGGAGCCATGGATGGCGACGACGACGTCCGCAACGTCAGGTCTCCAGCGCCTCGCGGAGCGCTGCGACCGTCTCTCCTTCGAGCTCCCGGATGGCCCCCAGTTGCTCGGCGACCTTCTCGAACAGGTCGCCCGGGTCCGCGTTCGCGAGATCGTGGTCGGCGCGCTCCTTCAGCTCAGTGAACTCGGCATCAATCTCGTACAGCCGCTCGAGCTTCGCGTTACCACTCTCCCGGAAGAGCTCGTGCCGCGCGACGAGCAGCTCACGCGCCCGCGCCAGCGGAGCGATGTCCGTCGGCAGGAGCCGATCATCGAGCTCGCGCCAAAGCGCGCCGGACCGCCGAAACCGCGCTGCGGAATCAATGAGGTCCGGGACCCCGTCCAGCGTGGTCGCCTCGTCCAGGAAGTCTGCGAAGAGCGCACGGTCGCCGGTGAGGCTCCCGTCTTTCCAGAAGAGGAGCGCGTACCTGAACGCCGTTGTGAGCCCGGCGAAGAGCGCACGCCCGGAGGGGAAGAGCTTCGCCCAACTCTCCTTCGCGCCCGGCTTCGTGAGCCTCTCGATCCAGCGCTCCATGCCCCTGAGTCCGAAGTTCTTGGCAGAGCCCTGCGGCGGCTTCTCCGTGAAGAGCTCGCGGCAGAACCCGACCGCGTCGCGAACTGCGGCGGCGAGCTCGGGTGGCTCGGGAAGGTCGACGGTCACGAGGCGGTGCTTCTCCTTCTTTACCTTCGCTCGCGCCGCATCGAGCGTCTCCGCAGCGACACGGATCGGTGCGCCGGCGCGGTCGGCGATCTCCGCCTCGCCGTCGGGTGCATAGGCGGTGACCACGAGCGGCTGCATCGCCCACATCCCCTCGCCCAACTCGCTCACCTCGTACCCTAGCGTAAAGACGTCGGCCCAGACGATGGGGACCGCTCCCTGCTCGAGTACCTCGACGAGCTTCTTGCGCGCAGCGTCGGGCGATGTTGAGTGCATCACATCCTGGACGAGCCCGAGGCGCTCGCAGATCGCATCCCAGCCGTAGCTGTGAAATGAATTGCGCGTTAGGATGTTGGCCTGCGGGTCGTGTCCGGAGTAGGCGAAGGTGAAGTAGCCGAAGGCGGCGCCACCTGAAATCCCCATGAGCATTGCGTCGGTGTAGGGTTCTCCGGTGTGCGGCGCGATTACGCCGGCGTGCGCGAGCGCGGAGCCGAGCGAGCTCGTAGCGGGGGATGTGCGGGCAGTGTAGGCGAAGTTCTCGAGGGCGGGCATGGTTCCTCCTCCTGAGCAGTATACTGCCGCACCGGGCGGCTCCTCGAAAAGTGCGACATACTCTACGCAATCGGTCCTCGCCTTCGGCTACGCTCCGAGAGACTCGCGCGCATGAATCTCGACGCGCTCATCCTCTTCGGCGGCGCCTTTCTTTTCGGCACCGGACTACGGCAGCGTGCCTGCGGTGGAGTCGGAAAGCCGCCGGGGCTCGGAGGACCCGCCCAGGTACCGGCCAGAATCACGCTTGCCTGCAGCAGATTCATGCGGGAGCGCAATGCGTTCAAGCCGCAGCCTCGCCAGCCGAGCTCCTCAGGGATGGGCCCAAATACGAGGATAAAGAGCAGAAAGCCGATGGGTGCCGCAAGAAACTCCTCCGAGAGGGCGAGCTGTTCCAAGCCCACCGCGGGCCAGGCCGCTCCCCAGGCCCCGCCCCCGAGGCTGGAAAGCATAATGGCGACCACGTTCATGAGGACCTGGCTACCCAGTATTGCGAGCCACCACACGCCGCCGATCCGCGTCGGATCGATTGCGCGAATCCAGAAATCCCGGATGAATTGCCGGTCCCGCGTTGCGTAGACAAAGGCAAGCGCAGACACTGTGGAACTCACCCCGGCGGCAATCATCAGGGCCTCCCCGCCGGCCTGCGGCCAAGATCCACAGAGGCCCCCAGGTCAACACGAAATCGATGCCGAAGAAGGGCACCGGTCGGTACAGTCTGTGAATGTTGTTCATGTTCATATGGGAAGGATGGAATGTATTACGCAGCTTGTTGAAGAAACACGCGTAAACGACGGCGCAGTGGAGAGTTACCGTATCTCGAGCGTGAGGACGAGAAATCTAGCTGTGGCAGCGACCGAAATCCCAGCGTGGTCTGAACTTGGCCGCTCGCCTTTCAACAAGCTGCGGAATACACTACGCTGGCCGGCGCCCAACTACAGCCTATGCGCCATACTCGCCGACCTGCCGGCTGAGTTGCATTCGGGACTGGACACCGCACTTCCGGAAAATCGAGCGCAGGTGCGTATCCACGGTGCGCGCTGAGAGGTAGAGCTCCTCGGCGATCTGCCGGTCACTCTTGCCGCCGAGTAATGCCGTAGACATCGACCCATTGCTGCGGTACGGCCGGGACCTCGCCGCCCACGCCGCCGCATTCACCATCCGGTAGCCAGTGACGCTTCGCTCAATATCCAGCACGCGCAGATACACCCCACCCACCGACGCGAAACCCATGAGAAGAAAGGCCGCCAGAACCGGAAGCACCGGCGGAGGTGACACGGTTGGTGCAAGGCGCATCATGAATACGACCGCTACCAATAGCCCAAAGCCGGTGACCACGCTCAGTACACTGAAAGCGAGCCAGAGCTGTTCCATTGCAGTCTCGTACTCTACACTCCGGACGGCGTTGAGGAATCCGGGTCGGCCCGTGCGGCCTCGCCGATCTGGCCCGTCCTTACCGGTCGGGCGGGCAACGCCGAGCCCTCGCTCGGCCGGCAGCGCCGGATAGCTCCCCTACCCCTCCGCCCGAATCGTTGCAGCCATCTCCCGGCGCGCCTGCGTCGCCATCCTCCGTACCGCCTGCCGGCTCGTGCAGCCGTCCGCAAACTCCCCGGGCCACAGTGGCGGCCCGATCTGCGTCGTCACCTGGACGAAGGGACGCTTCAAGGTGTGGCGAAGGATGCGGCGGTCACTGACGATCACCGTAATGGGGACGACGGGAACATCGAAACGATCGGCGAGATAGAAGACACCTTCGTGAAATTCGGCGGGATCCTGATTGTGGTGGTTCAGCGTCCCCGGCGTAGTGCCCATTCGATTGCCGGCATGATGCGGCGAAGGCACGACTCCCGGGGAAGCGGGAAGGCGCCGAGGAGCCGGATGAACTCGCCCAGGATGGGACGCTCGAAGGTGGCGGCCATGGCCGAAAAGTAGACGCGCCGGGGAAAGACCGAGTGGGCAATGACGGCGGGGTCGAGGTAGAGGCTGTGGTTGGAAATGAGAAAGAAGCCCCCGTGGATCTCCCGGAGATGCTCCCGTCCGTATACCTTGAGGCCGAAGACGAGCTTGTTATAGACCACGACGACGGCGTTGAGGATATCGGGGTCGGGAAGGTCTCCGCTCTCGACTCGGGCCAGCCGTCCCTTCCACTCCACTCCGCCGCCGAAGCCGGTACGCAGGGTGCTGACCAGGCCGAGAAACAACAGGTTTGCAAAGGCCAGTGGATACACAAGGCCCAGATACGGAGGCAAGCCTCGATCTCGCAGGGCGGCCGACCACATGCCGAGAAAGAGCAGCACGGGAAGGGCGCTCGGATAGTACCGGAGCCCGCCGTCGGCAATGTCTCCGCACCACTGCCAGAAGGGCAGGAGGATCAACACGAAGATGGCCACCGTGAGACCGAAAATGACCAGGGCGCGTCCGCCCACCGCGCCGAAGACGCTCTTCGAGAAGCCGCGAAAGGCGTCCGCGTATCCCCAATACATGCGACACGTCGCCGAGTACCGGGTGTCCACGAAGGCGGTGCGGCGCCCCGCCCGTCGCATGGCCCGGGAGAGCGCCATATCCTCGACAACGGAATTCTTGATTGCAGGGTACCCGCCGACCGCCTCGAGGGCCTCCCGCGTGGAGAGCATGTACTGCCCGATTGCAAATCCCCAGGAGGGGAAAAGCCCCGTCTTGAAGAAGCGTAACGGCAGCAGCAGCGTCGTCATGATATAGGTCATGGGGACAATGAGGAGCTCCCCGATAGAGCCGAGCTCCTGGGAGATGTAGCCGGAGAGAAACTCGGCACGGCTCTGGCGCAACGGCCCCACCGCTCTGGCAATGCTGTCCGGATGGTGGCGCACGTCCGCATCCGTGAACAGCAGCAACTCTCCCCGTGCCCGCTGCACGCCCTGATGACAGGCGTACTGCTTCCCGTTCCACCTCGCCGGGACGGGGCGTCCTTCGACGGGGACAACACGACTGTCCCGCTCCGCGTACCCGGCGACAATGCTCGGCGTCTCGTCGGCCGAGTTATCATCTATTACTATGATCTCGAAGTCCGAGTAGCTCTGACTCAGCAGCGCATCAAGACAGAGGCCGATGTTCGAGCCTTCGTTTCGGGCGGGCACGACGACGCTTACCGGTGGTCCGTACTTCACCAGCGGTGCCCGTCCAGTCCACCGGAGATGGCGGATGTTGGCGATCGTTATCAGGAGAAACCACAAGGACGCGACGGTAGCAGCCACTAGGATCGGTTCGGTCGGCAACGTGGTGCGATAGTACCCACTGCTATTATAGGGCACCCGCCGTGGCCTGAACAATTGCCGTGCGCGACTGGACACCCCCTCTATTGCCAGCGCTCCCGGTGGACCGTCTCCGCGAGGGGGAGCCGCTTTTTCTCGGTCCGGGAAGGATCCGCGGGATACCCAAGGGGAATGAGCTCCACCACCTCGATCTCGGCCGGGATGCCCAGAATGTCGCGGACCCGGTCGGGATCGAACTTGCCGATCCAGCAGGTGCCGAGTCCCTCCTCCGTGGCGGCGAGCGTCAGGTGATCAATGGCAATGGCCACGTCCACCAAGAAGGCCAGGTGCCCGCAGTGCATGGTGCGCCGGTCTGTCTCTGCGCAGGCCACCACGACAACCGGCGCCTCGCCGACAAAACGTTGGCCGTAGGCCGCTTCGGTCAGCTGTGCCCGCGCATCCGCGTCGGTGACGACGACGAAGCGCCACTCCTGGACGTTCTTCGCCGACGGAGCCAGGCGCATCGACTCCAGGACGCGGTGGAGCTTCTCCTCTTCTACCGGCTTGTCCGCCCAGGAGCGGACACTCTTTCGCGTTGCAATTGCTTCGTGTACGTTCATGGTGGTCATTGTACCAGAAGATTGATGGCCCGGGAGGCGTCCGGTACTGCGACCAGATTATACATCGATGTCGTTCGGATCAATGGCGAGCCACACGCAGGACGCACACGAACACCGGCAACGCCCACGGCAATGGACGGATCCAGTTCCGGCCGGAGGAGAAGAAATGCGTACCAAACCATCGGTACGACTAAAGCTGGAATTGCTCCCGCAACCCGCTTTACCATTTCGGTGGAACTACCTACCCTCGCCCAATGCAGCGGCGCTTCGAAGAGCTTGACCATCAGCCTACGCATCTCGGAGATCTGAGCCTGCGTCGGCGCACCGTGTTATCCCTGGGCATTGAGGTGGTCGAGGTGAAGCTCGGCGACGAATATCTCATGTCGAGCCTCTTCACCGAGTCCGAGAAGGCCCTCGGTGCCGCGGGAGTTGAGGAGTGCCTCAAGAGCCGCTCCGCTTCGGGTAGCGCAGCGGCAGAGACCGCCTCAGAGACGGCGGCCTCCTTGGACGTGGTCGTGGGAGGGCTCGGCTTGGGCTACACGGCCAAAGCAGTGCTGGACAGTCCCGCGGTGCGCTCCCTTTTGGTGGTGGAGCTCTTTGACGCCGTCGTGGAATGGCACAGCGCAGGGATTCTTCCCCTGGGCACAGCGGTAAGCGGGGATCCGCGGACCCGCTTTGTCGTCGGGGACTTCTTTGCCCTCGCCGACTCAGCCGACGGCTTTGATCCCGAGCACCCGGGGCGGCGGTTCCACGCCGTGCTCCTGGACATTGACCACTCCCCGGAGATGCTCCTCGACTCGGGCAATGAACGCTTCTATACGGAAGAGGGACTCCGGGAGCTCTCGCGCCATCTCCAGCCCGGTGGAGTCTTCGGCCTGTGGTCAAACGATCCGCCGCAACACGCCTTCACCGACCGCCTCCGGCAGGTGTTTGCCCAGGCGGACGCCCGCACGGTAACCTTCAAGAATCCCCTGCAAAACCGCGATTACACACAGGCCATCTATCTCGCGCGGCGCCCCGCCAAAGCCGCCCGCCCGTAACC
>CAYPTH010000138.1:0-7034 GCA_964413635.1 uncultured Spirochaetaceae bacterium | reverse complement strand
CCGGTTTCTATACGGTGACTGATCATTACTAATGATCTTGAGTGCCAATTCACTGTGCGAACCGTGGATACCGCAGGAAATACCTCAGCCGGTGTTACGGTAGACGCCGCTCCGTTCCGCGCTGTGGATCTCTATGTGGTGAACGAAAACGAGGTAGATCGCGTTTACCTCGGAGACGGCGCCGGAAGCTTCACGGGGTCCAAAGCGAGCGACGATGAGCTCGCCGGCCAGGGGGTAGTGCTGGCCGATTTCAATGGAGATAGTCACCTTGATGCCTTCGTCGCCGTCAATGGCGCTGAGAACCGCATCTATCTCGGCGACGGATCTGGCGCCTTCGACGGCGGCTCAAACGCCTCCTCGGACACGAACTCGAGCCGTGCGGTTGCTGTCGGCTTGATCGACGGCGACGAGCATCTAGACGCCTTCGTCGCAAACGCAGGACAACGTAACAACGTCTACTTGGGAAAGGGTGACGGGACCTTCACCGTATCCGACGCATCCACGGACGCTAACGCCAGCGTTGACGTCGCGTTGGGGGACTTCAACGGCGACGGGCATCTCGATGCGCTTGTTGCAAACTTCAGCGGTCAGAACAACCGCATCTTCTTAGGAGATGGCGAAGGAAACTTCACTGCCACCAATGCATCCTCCGACGCGAGCAATAGCATCGCCGTCGCCGTCGGTTTCATCAACGATGACGCGAATCTGGACGCGTATGTTGTCACTAGCAGTATGATGAAACCCGACCGTGTCTACGCGGGAAACGGCGCAGGCACCTTCTCGGCTTCGGATGGACCCCTCTACGGCTCCATCCGAACCGATGTCGCCCTCGGGGACTTCGACAGTGACGGCGCCCTCGATGCGTTCGTGACCGTTCAGGATTCCCAGAATCAAATCCTGCTGGGAAACGGCAGCGGAGGTTTTGCCAATTCGAACGCCTCGGCGTCTACAAACACCAGCGTTGCGGTTGCCTTGAACGACTTTAACCGCGACGGTCATCTTGATGTCGTGGTTGCCAATCGGAGTGGAGATCGAAACCGCCTGTACCTTGGGGATGGCGAGGGGGCGTTTACGTCGAGCGACCTCTCAACCGATGCAAGCGAAAGCTACGCCGTGGCCGTTGGGCGGATCGACCTGGAATAGGAGACCTGGAGGAGGGGCGGAGACGGCGATGAAGAGCATCTGCAGACGAGCTGTGGTGTGGGGTATGTGCCTGGTGGTTCTCTCTTGCACGAATCCCGCAGGTGGAGAGTCTGATCCTGCGGGTGGAGATACCGTAGAGACCTTCTCCGTAACATACGCGCAGAACGGAGCCACGAGCGGATCGGTTCCGGTGGATTCAAACTCCTACAGTACCGGCGATGAGGTAACAGTTCTCGGTAATACTGGGGCTCTCGCGCGCAGCGGCTACGCTTTTGCCCATTGGAATACCGCAGCCGACGGGAGCGGCGCCGGGTACTCAGCCGGTGACACCTTTACGATCGATGGTGCGGACGTCGTGCTGCATGCCGATTGGCGTGCTTCCGGGAGCTTGGATTCTGATTTCGACCCGGGAACGGGAGCCAACGACGTGATTGGCGCGGTAGAACTTCAGTCCGACGGCAAAATCCTTATCGCCGGCCAATTCACCTCTTACGACGGCACCGGGCGGAACGGGATCGCGCGGTTGAACCCCGACGGCTCCCTCGACACGAGTTTTGACCCCGGCACAGGCATCAGTGGTGGAAGCTCGCCGGCGATCTACCGTATGCTCGTCGACTCGAACGGGAAGATCTTGATCGCCGGTGATTTCACCACGTACAACGGTACCTCACGGGTGAGGATCGCGCGCCTGAACTCCGATGGCAGCCTGGACGAAACATTCCAGCCGGGGGCGGGTGCGAACGACTCAGTGCTTGCAATGGCGCTTCAATCGGACGGCAAAATTGTAATCGGTGGTGAGTTTACTTCCTACGATGGCGCCGATGTCGACTACGTGACGCGGGTAGAAACGGACGGCGACCTCGACACAACCTTTGCACCGGATCCGGAGGGTGCAGGCAACACCGTCCGGGACATTGCCGTTCAATCCGACGGGAAGCTCGTCATTGTTGGCAGCTTCCTTTCATATGAAGACGTATCGCGAGGCTTCATAGCGCGGATCGATCCGGTCGATGGAGGCTTGGACACCACCTTCGATCCCTCCTCCGGCGCCAACAACGTTGTCTATTCCGTAGCGGCGCAGGAGGACGGTAAGCTCCTTATCGGCGGGCTGTTTGCGGCGTTCAATGGCACGCTCATAGACAAGCTCGCCCGCATCGACAGCGGCGGCACGATCGACGGCACCTTTGATCCGTCCGATGGTCCGAGCAATTCGGTTTCGAAAATCGTGCCGCTGGGGGGAAACGATCTGTTGATCGGTGGACAGTTCAAGGCCTACGATGGCAACACCGTCCACGGCATTGTTCGCGTGGACAGCAACGGCAGCCGGGATACAAGCTTTGCCCCGGACCCAGGCACAAACGCCTCCAACCCGCTTGTGGTGGACATCGAACAACCGGGCAATCAGCGCATCATAATTGTGGGCGCCTTCACCTCCTACAACGGGATTAACCGCGGACGGATTGCGCGCATTTGGCACTAGTTGAGACGCAAATAGCCTACAACTTTTGTCGTATTTGCAGTATAGTCCTCACAAGAGTTGACGATGGTGCTGATGCGTCGAGTCCCAAGGCCGTGTTTCCGCGTTTTCCTGGTGCTGCCGGTGCTGGCAGTCGCGGCTCTGCTTCCGGTAGAGGCCTCACCCGCCGTCATAGACCTGCGTGACTGGGACTTTAATGAGGCGCCAATCGCTCCCCTCGCCGCGGCGTGGGATATCTACTGGGGCCAGCTGCTGGAGCCACGGGAGCTTTCGTCACTGTCGGTTGGGTCTGACGTCGCCGCGCCCGCTCCGACCGGTCGCTTCGAGATGCCCGGAATCTGGAACGACTGGCCGTCGGTTGAGGAGGGCGTGGGGGGCACAGGATACGCCACCTTTCGTGCGGAAATCCTCCTGCCGCGTAAGCTGCGGCGCGGCGCTTTACGGATTCCCAACGCCTCAACCGCCTACCGCCTCTGGGGTAACGGCAAGCTGCTGGCCGAGAGCGGCGAACCCGGTACCGACCGGCGCTCGACGAGACCGCACTATCGGATGACGACGGCTCGCTACGAAGCGCCGGAGGGCCGGCTGGACCTGGTGCTTCAGGTTGCAAACTTTCACCACCGCCGTGGCGGCATGTGGCGGCCGATAGAGATGGGATCCATCGCACGGATCGAGTCGAAACACGCTCTCGAAAACGCCTACGATCTCTTGCTTATCGGTAGCTTCATCGGCCTGATTGTGTACAACCTGTTGGTCTGGCGTACCGCCGGCAAGCGTTCCTGGGCGCCGCTCTATTTGGCCATCCTCTTTGCCGTGCTGGCCGTTCGAATCTCCATGATGGGCCAGATGATGGTGACCAACCTCGCTCCCGGATTTCCCTGGGCTGCGCAGCTGCGGATCGAGTATCTCACCGCCCACTTCGCGCTGCTGGCGCTGACACTCATCTTGCACGTCATCTACCCACAGGTAGTCGGCCGTTGGATCACCATCGCTGCAGGTGTCCTGACGGCCGGTAACTCGCTATCGGTGCTCATCATGCCGGTGCTCGTCTACTCCCGGCTGGTGGAGCTCTACGTCTACGCCATGATCGGCGTGCTGGCAATCGAGTTGATTCTGCTTGTGGCGTCGCTGTTCCGCGGCCGTCGAGAAACCTGGGCCGGAATCTGTGCAGTCGCCATTACATTTCTCATTACCATAGGAGAGACAATCCACTACCAGGGGTGGATTGTCTCCCGCGACTTCGCCCCCTTCGGTTTTATCATCTCCATGGTCACCGGCGGCTCGCTGAATCAGTCGACACTCTACCTGATCTCCGCCGGCATCAATCTCGTACTCGTCTTTGTGGTGGCCAACTTCCTGGCCGTCCGAGGTTCCCGCTCCCTGTTGGTGATCGAGGAGCGGGAGGGCAACGTGGAGGGCGCCGACGCGTCCGGCGCATGGGCAGTGGATACCGATGAAGCCGGCCGTCGTGCGGAACGGCTCCACGCTGAGTTCGGCATTACCCGGCGCGAGACGGAAATTTCAGCCCTGGTTGCCCAGGGGTTGAGCAACAAGGAGATTGCGGCGAGACTTCATGTCTCCGAAGCGACGGTAAAGACGCACATGTATCGAATCCTGCGAAAGGTCGGTCTCGGAAACCGCACGGAGCTCAGCCGCTGGTACTATTCCCAGCCTGTTGCGTGACCCAGGTGCCGGGAGCGGGGCCGTTCGCGCGGCCGGGCGAAAAAGCATACGAAAGTTGTACGGTTTTCGCCGCTCTGCCACCCCATACTTGAGTCGACCGATCATGCTCCGCATACGCGAGCGCTGGAAGGAGAGGTGGAGTGAAGTTACTACCTGGAATCATAAGCCGAATTGCCGTTTTCGTAGGCCTCGTCGTACTGATCGTTGCGTGCTCGTCCCCCTTCAACGAGGACAATGGAACGACGGACACGCCCCCTCCGGAAGACGCCGCGGCCGACGACCAGGCGCCGCAGCCCGTGAGCGGTCTTGCGGCCGTTGCCGGTATCTCCTCGGTGACCCTGACGTGGACCGACCCCGACGACGCCGACCTGGCGCGGATTGAGGTCACCTGGACTCCCGACGGGAGCACGCCTGTTGAGGTGGCCCCGCAGCTGGAGGAGCTCGTAGTGGCGGAGCTGGCCGGCGGAACGGAATACACTTTTGCGGTGGTGGCGGTGGACACGAGCGCTCGGCTCTCGAACGCGAGGACGGTTACGGCCACACCGTCGCTTCCGCAACTCGCCGCCCCTTCGTTCTCCGAGCCGGGAGACAAGTACTTCGGTTCGGTAGATGTGTCGCTCTCGATCGCGGAGCCGAGCGCCACCGTCTACTACACGCTTGACGGAACCGAGCCGACGGAACTCTCGCTCGAGTACGACGGAACTCCCATTACGATCAACCTGGGCGTCACGCAGCTTCGCGCTCGAGCGTACGCCACCGGTTTTCTCACGAGCCCAATCAGTGAGGCGAGCTACGAGGTGGTAGACGGCTTCATTGTCACCACGGAGGATCTTACCGGAACCGGTAGCCTGGATGAGGCGCTCTCCGCCGCGGAGAACGGAGACGAGATCCGATTCGACGGAGACTACACCATAGAGATCGATACTACTGGAGGCGATCAGCAATGGACCGTGGATAAACGCGTGACCATTAACGGAGTGGCAGAGGACGGCACGCCGCTTGATGTGACGATAGTGGGTGCCGGGGGCAGTGAGGATAAGCGAGTCTTCACTCTCTCGGGGACGGCGGAGCTGACCCTGGAGAATCTTACCATTCGGGACTCGGCCCGCATCGGGGTCGGCGCCAAGGGCGGCGCCGTCAAACTTAGCGACGGCCAGACGCTGACAACACGGAACGTGACGTTCGAGAACAACGAGGGAAACCGGGCAGGAGGCGCAATCTTCGTGGCCAACGGAGGGATTGCCATCATTGAGGACTCCACGTTCACGGAGAACACCACCGACTGGGAAGGCGGCGCCATATACGCGGAATCCAACACCGACCTTACCGTGAGAAACTCCATCTTCGACTCCAACCGGGCAACCGATCACCTGACCGATACAGCTTTCCGCGGCGGCGCTATCTCCATTACCGGATCCAGCGCCACGGCTAGCGTTGCCGACAGCACTTTCATTGATAACCGATCCCACAAGTCCGGCGCTGCAATCGCCGTGCTCAACGGCGCAAGCATGGATATTGTCCGAAGCGAGTTCACCCGAAACCGTTCAGGACTCGTGGATGACGGCGGTCTCTACGGCGGGGGTGCCATAACGGTCAGCCAGAATTCCACACTACGAGTTGCGGGCAGTCTCTTCCTGCGGAACAAGGCGGCGCGGAGCTCCACCACCAGAGGCGGTGACGTTGGCGGAGCCATCCGAAACCAGGGGACGCTCATCTCATACGGAAACCGGTTTCACGGCAACCGGGCGGACTACACAGGCTCGGCCATCTACAGCGGCCCGGATGCGGAGGAGACAACACTCAACTCCTCTTCCTTTGTGGGGAATCTTTCAACAACCAACGCGGCTACCGGAACCGCGATCTACATTGAAGCCGGCACAACGGATATCCAGTATTCGTCATTCGCGGACAACGACAATCTTGGCGCGAACGAAACCGGGGCGATCTCCATAATCCCTAACTACTCGGGAAACCTCCGCTACTCTGCGTTCAAGAACGGCACCTTTAACCCGGTGGACTTCGCGATCATCAATACCGCGATCGCTCCGGGCGTGACGAACCAGAACACGATCGATGCCGACCCGGAATTTGTCCGGGATCCGAGCACGGGAGCCGACGGGACGTACGGCAGCGTCGGCGGGGGAAACCTGGGAACTGACGACGACTACGGAGATCTACGCCCCGCCGCCGGCTCCCCGCTTCTCGGCGCCGGAGGAGACGGAACGTTCCTTCTTGCTGACGAGATAGACGTTGATTCGGACGGCAATACCAGCGAGAGCGAGCCCTACGACGCAAGCGCAAGCCAGGCGAGAGAGATCAATGCAATGGAAATCGGCGCTTGGGAGGTTTCGAACTAGCGCGATAGACCTCACATTGATTGCGCAGGGAGGTCTTGAATGCGCTACGCGGTTTCAGCTCACACACCGAAGTCTCCAATTCCGCCGCCGGCCGGTGTGATAGAGGTATGTACGATAGCGACGCTCGGCAGCTTCATCGGCACGCCGCACGCCCGCTTACCCCGTCTTTCCCCACGCATTGCCCTATAATTGAGAGGGGCTTCTTAGTCCGGGCTTCTTGAACAGTGGATTGAATCGACCCTGCGGGTCGTCTCCAACTCGGTTCGCCTCACCGACGTCAAGAGCAAGGCGAGTCTTGCGCAGTGCATTGCCCGGCCTTCGCTGTCGTTGAAGGGCCGAGTCCTCTTCCACGCGAAGTACTCCGAGTACTTCGT
>CAYPTH010000137.1:5542-7085 GCA_964413635.1 uncultured Spirochaetaceae bacterium | reverse complement strand
GCGACGGCGGCGGCGCACGCCGGGGCGGCGCCCTCCGTGCCCGACGCGGACACGACTCCGGCCAATCCCATTGACTACTCGCGCACCGTCGTCCTCTTCTACGGCGAGCGCTGCCCGCACTGCCACGAGGCGATCAACTACTTGGAGTCGGTGGTCGGGGAGTATCCGCTGATCACGTTCGTGCGCATTGAGGTCGGGCAAACCACGAATTTCGCCAACCGGGCGTACTTCGGCCGGGTCATGTCGCGGCTCGACAGCGAGGCGCGCGGCTACCCAAGACTGGTTGTCGGCGATCGGGTCTTCGCGGGATTCACCGAAAGCGACGGCCCCCTTCAGTGGATGGAGTCTCATCAGGCCTACGCCGGGTTTCGGAATCAGATTGCCGAAGCGCTCGAGGGTCTCCACGCCAAGGTGGCGCGCACTGAGGGCGGGGGACGCCGTGGCAGCACGACGCCCCCCGTCGTCGAAGAGACCGACCTGACAATCGAGCCCATCCGAAGTAGTGCCGAGCGCGCTTCGGCGCGGGGCGTCCCATGGGCCGCCGGCGGCCTGCGATGGGGCGTAGGCCTGCGTAGCATCATTGTTGCTGCCGTCCTGGTCCTCTACGCCATCATTGCAGCCGTCATCCACCGGCGCCGCGGAAACGCGTCGAAACAGCGGCGTAGGCTATGGATCGGCGGCGGCGTGCTCCTCGCCGTGCTGGGCCTGTTCGCCGTTCTGACCGGCACCAGTGAGGGAGCCATTGCGGAGGCGGTCGGGCAACTACCGTTCCCCCTTTTCGTCACGGCGATCGCGCTACTGGACGGCTTCAACCCTTGCGCATTCACCGTGCTGTTCATCCTGCTATCGTTGCTCACCTACGCCCAGCGCAGAGGCCACATGATTGCCGTGGGAGGCATCTTCGTGGCCGCTTCCGCCGCCGTCTACGTGGCGTTCATCTTTGCCATCATTACCATTGGATCATTCGCGCTGGCAAACGTCGGCACCTGGGTGCTTCGGGCCATCGGTGGCGTCGTCGTGCTTTTGGGAGCCCTCGGCATCTACGAGATCCTCAGGCCCGCCTCGGCTTCGCCGGTGACCTCCCTCTCCGCCGCCGACAAGGCCGGCCTGAGCCGACGCGCCGCGGCGGTGGTGCGACGCTTCACCGAGGCGCAAACGCCGGCTGCCCGCGTCGCGGCGCTTGGCGCCACAGCGGTTCTTGCCGTCGTAGTCAACAGCGTCGAGCTGGGCTGCACGGCAATCCTGCCGGCGGTCTACATGAGCTCTCTGATCTCGAGCTTCGGGCCGCAAATCGGGGTCGCCCACGTGCTCTGGACCCTCTGGTACGGCGCGATCTACGTGCTGCCAATGGCTGCGATTCTGGTGAACTTCGTCATCACCTTCCGGTCGGACCGCATGTCCATAACGCAGGGACGCCACCTCAAGCTCGCCGGTTCCACGGTCATGATTCTCCTGGGGGGCATTCTTGCCGTAGCGCCACAGATTCTTACATTTTAGAACGGTCGCTGAAAAACGGTTGCCGCAGCCGCAGCTCCGGCGACCG
>CAYPTH010000137.1:0-5442 GCA_964413635.1 uncultured Spirochaetaceae bacterium | reverse complement strand
GCGGTGGCCGAGCAGTGGCGAATCGTTGTAGACTCCCGCCACCAGAGGTGCCTTCATGAACGCCACGACTCGCTACCTCTATCCGCTCTTCATGTGTGTCTTTCTCGGATTCATTGCCCTCGGCGTGCTGCTCGACGGACCGGCCGACCTGTGGCACGGCTTCCTGGAGCTCCAACGCCACCCAGCGCGTCTGGTCAACGACTTCACTCTTGCCGGCGGAACCGGGGCGGCTCTCGCAAACGCGAGCGCTGTCGCCCTCATGGGCCTGGGGCTGGTGGCGCTGCTGGGCGTACGGCTCTCGGGACCGACCGTGGCGGCCGTGTTCACCATGTTCGGCTTCGGCCTCTTCGGCAAGACGCCGGTAAACATCCTGCCCGTGATCGGCGGCGTCTATCTGGCTGCTCGGATTGCAGGGCGCGAGTTTCGCGAATATACCCTCATCGCGCTCTTCGGCACCGCCGTTGCCCCGCTGGTCACCCTGCTTGCAGTGGAGCTCGCGCTCCCGCCGGTGCTAGGCATAGCGGTGGCGATCCTCGCCGGAGTGGCGGCCGGTGTTGTCCTGCCCGCGGTCGCCATGGTCATGCTTCGCCTCCACCAGGGCTACAACCTCTACAACATGGGTTTGACCGCGGGCTTCGTGGCGCTCTTCGCCGCCGCCATTGTCTTCGGCGACGGCAGCTCTCCGGCGCCGGCGAACCTGTGGAACACGGAACCGGACCTCGTTCTCAGACTGCTCGTCCCGGCAGTCGCAGTGCTGCTCATTTCGGTGGGCGTGATCGCCGGCCGAGTCGGGACCCTGAAGAGCTTCCTGCGCATCCTGCGGCTTCCCGGGCGCCTGCCCTCGGACTTCATGGAAATGGCGTCCACATCCGGCGCACTCGTGAACATGGGGATTACCGGCCTGATCCTCTGGGCCTATACCATCGGCGTCGGTGCGGAGCTGAACGGCCCCGTCCTCGGGGGACTCTTTACCGTCATGGGCTTTGCCGCCTTCGGCAAACACCCGCGCAACGTCCTCCCCGTCCTCGCGGGGATCGTTGTGGCAGCATTGCTGTTCGGCAGAGAACTGAGCGCCCCGGGGGTAATTCTGGCTGCGCTGTTTGGAACGACGCTGGCGCCGTTAACCGGCGAGTTCGGAATCCCGACCGGTGTCGTTGCGGGCTTTCTCCACCTAACGATTGTGCTGCGGTCGGGGGAGTGGCACGCGGGCATTGATCTGTACAACAACGGCTTCGCCGGCGGATTGACGGCTACGCTGCTCGTCGCCCTGATTGAGTGGTACCGGGCAAGCCGCAAATCGAGCTGGGGCGGCCCCTTCGGCGCCGGCACACAGCGCCGGCGGCAACAGAGGGACACAAAATGAATCGTACCGATTTTCTCCTTCACCTTATCGGTGAAATGGCTCACTACGTGCTGGACAGCGATCCGAGCCGCATGGTGATCTCCCTCCACCAGGAGGTTGACGGCGTGCACCTGGCGGTCATCGACAGCGTAATGCGCAACCCCGAAGAACTGGATTCGATCCGGGCGGCGCTGAACAACGCGCGGCGGCCGGAGCTTGCAGGATACTACGGCAGCATGGCGGGCTACGATAGCTTGGGCAGCGCCCGGCTGAATCTCATTGGATGGCAGGTCAAGGGTGCCGATGTGAAGGCGACGGATTCCGGTACCAAGATCGACCTGTGGCTCGGCGGCGAGCGCTTCGATCCGGAGCACTTCTCGATTCGCGACGAGTCCGAGTAGCGGCGCCGACGGGTGCCGCCGGCGGGCGTCGCCGGTAGGCGCAGGGTGCCCGTCGAACAGGCAATCAGTCGGCCGTCGTATACGCCGTCTGGGAAACCATCATCCACCAGCCTTTGATGTGGCGCGCGCCGGTGTGGTACAGGAAGGCGCGCTTCTGGATCGGATCGAAGGTCACTTGCGGCGCAATAATCTCATCTCCCTCCCAGCGCCAGCTGCCCTTGGTAAGGATCGGCTCCGGAATCTCGTCGTAGGGACCAAAGGGATGCTCCGCCCGGGCAAGATAGATGGCTTCATCGTTGCCATACTCCCCGGTACGGGCGGCGTAATACATGCCGTCCGGCCCTTTGGTGACCTGTCCCTCGGCGCCGATCGGCGTCTCGACCTCCTCGACCGGTCCCCAGCTTTGCCCGTGGTCCGTGGATACCGCACCGAGGAGCCAGATCGCGCTTACCCGGTCCGGCGGGGCGTCCCAGCCAATGAAGGTCAGGTAGAGATCCCCTTCGTGCTCGACCACGCTCGGAGAGGTCATCAAATACACCTCACGGCCGGCGTACGTTCCCTTGGGAACGATAGGCGTATCCGGCATCTCGTACGGTCCCTCCACAGCGTCCGCCTGGGCCAGATAGATTTCCGCCTCGTACGCCGTGTCCGTGTCGCCGTCGGCGTAGGCAATGTAGTAGATCTGGTGTTTCTCGACTGCCTCGGCGTAGTGGTAGAAGGCGGTCTCCTTGCCCGAGTCCTCGCCGCTCGGCGTTTGGTCTCCAGGCAGGACCGTGCCGACCTCCGTCCAGGAGTCGTAGGCGGAGCCGGTAGCCATCTTGATTGAGGTGTGATCGTCCGCGTCTCCGGTGTAGATCATCCGCAACTGCCCGGAGGGATCAAAGAAGACGTGCCCGTCCGAGGCAACCTCGTAGCCGGGAATCTCGTCGCGATAGACCGGATTGTCGGGATGACGCTCCCACGTCTCCAGATCTTGGAAGTCGATGAGGCCGTGCGTGACACCGACGGGATTTCCGTCAAGCTCATAGGCGGTGGTGTCTTGCGGCCGGCCGAGATCACACCCGCCGGCGACAAGCAGAAGAACAGCCCCGAGAGCCGAGACCGTCCCATGCCAATACTTCCGCGCCATTCCTGCCCCCCGTTCTTCACGCTCCGCGTTCCGCCCCGTGAACCCGGAACGGTGCGTCAGCAAGAAGTATATCCTATTCTCCCGAAATTTCACGTTGGCGGGGGAATGGGGGCATCGCCAACGGGCGCCCGTCGGTGGGCGCCGCCGGCGGGCGTCGCGTCGCCGGATGTCGGCTCACCGCGGAGTGATCCTCAGGATTCGGTCGTCCCCTTCCCGGGGGTTGCCGCGGCCGTCGCGGTTACTGGTTAGCACGTAGAGGGCGCCGTCGGGGCCGGCCACGGCGGCGCGCAGACGTCCGTAGCTGCCGTCGTAGCGCGACTGCGCGTAGAGCCCCTCAATGCGTGTGACGGTATAGTCGCCGCCGGGGCCGCCGTCACCCTGCCCACGGTGCTCGAGGGCAATCCGCATGAGCGTTTCCGAGCGTAGCGTTGCCAGATAGAGCTCCCCGCGCCAGAAGGCCATGCCGGCCGGAGGTGTCGCCGGGACCCACATGATCAGCGGATCGAGATACTCATCCTGCGTGCCGGCGCCGATCTCGCGGGGCCAACCGTAGTTCCCGCCGCGCTGAATGACGTTGACAATGTCGTGACCGCGAACGCCGAACTCTCCTGAAGGCCCGTGCTCAGAGGAGAAGAGGTCTCCCGTTTCCGGGTGCCACGCCAAGCCCTGCGGGTTGCGGTGGCCGTAGGACCATATCGGCGAGCCGGGAAAGGGGTTGTCCTCGGGAATGGATCCGTCCGGCGCCACCCGCAGGATGCTCCCGGAGAGAATGTCGCGGTCCTGAGCTCGCTCCGCCTGGAAGTTCTCGCCAACAGTTGCGTAGATCATGCCGTCCGGCCCAAAGGCCAGGCGGCCGCCGTCGTGGTACCGGGAGCCGGGAATCTGATCGATGATCACCCGATCCGACACCGCACTCGTCCCTTGATCCCGGAAGCGCTCGACGCGGTTGAAGAGGCCGCCGTCGCGGTAGGTGTACATGGCGTAGATGTAGGGAGAATCGGGAAAGTCGGGATGCACGGCGAGTCCCATGAGCCCGCCCTCGCCGATTGCGGCGGCGTCCAGCTGCAGGTAGGGCTCTTCGACCAGCTCACCGTCGCGTATGAGACGTATCCTCCCGGGGCGCTCGCTCACCAGGGCGCGCCCGTCGGGCAGAAACTTGAGCGACCAGGGCGCAACCAAGCCCTCGACCCAGGACTCCGCTCGGAGGTCCTTAGGCTCCCCAATGAAGCGAGTCTCCACGTCCTGCGGGACCTCTCCAACCTCCGGGCCGTCCTGGCCGAAGCTGAGACAGCCGGTAAAGAGAAGCACGAGTACCAGTGAAATTGCGTAGCGCATTGCAAACCTCCCTGCGAAGACGCCTCCCTCAACGGTACTCATGCGCCGTGGCCGGGAGCAACCAGCATCGCCGCGGCTGAAAGCAAAACACCTGTCGGATGAAGAGGGCACACAGACCGGTTCCGTATCCCTCTCCCATCACCCCATTGTCGTCACAATGACCGCAAAGCCGCCGGCGTAGATCACGAGCAGGAGAAAACTCTCAAAGCCGATGTTCGCAATTCCGTGGCGCTCCCGGCGAATCAAGCCCATGAGGAGAATGCTGGTCAGCAGGATGGTCAGCATCACGAGGAAGGTCGGCCGTGGACCCATGCCGTGGTAGATAGAGCCGTCTCGGTACGCGAAATCTGCGACGGCAAGAAAAATGACGTCGAAGGCGTTGCCGCCCATGATGTCGCTCACGGCCAGGGTGAGCGCTCCCATCCGTACGGCGGCAATGACGGTGACGAGCTCCGGGAAGGAGGTGGCTACCGCGGTGAATATTCCGCCGAGCACCGTCTCATTCAGACCCGTCTGCTCAGCGATGGCAACCCCTGACTGCGCCAAGAAAAACCCAGCAACCCCAACCAGCAGCGCCGAGACGCCGAAGATCGCCCAGGTTAGGGCAAGCGGTCGGCCCGAATCTGCCTCCGATTCATCCGCGCCCCGCTGCTTCTCACGTTGAGTCTGTTCGGTAATCCGGGGCTGCCACATCTCCTGCCCCTTCGCAACGATCACCAAGCGCTGTCCAAAGAGGTAGGATAGCAAGATCACAATACTCGCCGGGTGAACCGCAAACACAGTCGCACTGGGTGCGAAGGCCGCCAAAAGGGGAAGAGATAGCAGGCCGATGAGCAAGGCCCCCTGGAGCATGTTCTCGTCCGACGCGGCCGCGTGCTCCAAATTGGCTTTCCGGTAGAGGCGATCCGCCACGGCCAAGAATACCGTCTGTGCCGCAATCCCCCCAACGGCGTTGCCGGCGGCAAGCTCCGGATGGCCCCCCGCCGCCGCCGTGACGGATGTCACGATCCCCGACAGCGAGGTGCTCGCGCCGAGGAAGATTGCACCGGTTACCGCCTGGCCCATACCAGTTCGCCGCGCCAACTCCGCCGCCGAAGCGGCGAGGCGGGTCCCGACAAGGGCCACCAGAAGGGCTGCGACGGCAAAGATCCCTCCATGAACTGACAGCGGCAACGCGGCAATGCTCATCGTGCTGGACACTGTAGGCAGTTGACCGGGAGAGGTCAATTCGCCTC
>CAYPTH010000136.1:0-7155 GCA_964413635.1 uncultured Spirochaetaceae bacterium | reverse complement strand
GCGCGACCCTGAGCCTCAACAAGATTGGCGGCGTCGTTGACGCGACCTTCCTCTTTGGCGAACAGCACGTAAGCGCCGGCTCGATCAACGTGGACGGCTCCGGTCATATCGAGGACGCGGTTGACGCCTACCACGGCATGACTCTCGGGCTCTCCTCCGGAGTGGTTGAAGGCGCCAACGCCAGCGTCGGCGTCTACATTGACGACAACGGCGTCGAGAGCGGTGCCAGCGACGACTTCACCACTTGGCTCGATGAAAGCCAGGCAGTTGTGGATCCTGTCTACGGCGCGACCATCGGCGGCGGCTACAGCACCGAAGTTGCAGGCCTCACCGCAGGCGGTAACCTGGCATTCGGTCTCTACGACCTGCTTGGTACCCCCGCGTGGGCACTCAGCGTAATGCCGAGCGTCTCCGGTCTGGGCGGATCTGCTGATCTCGAGATTGCCTACGGTCTGGACCTCTTCTACACGAAGGCGGCTCTCTCCTACGGCATCATGGGGATCACCCCGACCGCTACCATCCACTTCATCAGCGAGACTGGCGACAACGCTCTTGCGTATGCCGAAACCCCGACCTCCGTCCTTGGTAACCTCAAGGCAACCGGCGGCTTCGGCGCCGACCTCGGCCTGGCTGCTGACCTCGGTCAGTTCCTGCCGATCGCGTCCAGCATCAATGCCGGCCTCGACATGGGCTTCCCCACCGGCGGTGGCCTCGAGATGGCGTGGAGCGCAGGTCTCTCCGTTACTCCGCTCACCGGCCTCACCGCAAGCGCAAGCTTCAGCGGCGACCAGGTTGCGGGTAACTTCACCGAGAACATCAACTGGAGCACCGGCCTTTCCTACAGCTACGGAATTGCCACGGTGTCCGCTTCCGTCGGCCGCAGCTGGTCTGCTGCTGATGAGGCTTCCACCGCCAGCTGGAGCCTCGGTACCTCCGTCAGCTTCTAAGCAGACGAAGTACTACGGTAAGTTCGAAGGCGCACCCCATGCGGGTGCGCCTTTTTTTGTGCTATCTTGTTGGACCATGACCGCTCGCACAATCCTGTCTTCAATCCCGGGCAGTTTCCGTCAACCGGCTCTTGTTCTTGGCCTCATTACGCTTGTGGCCGCGAGCCTTCTCGGGCAATCAGAGGCGCGGCGTACGGACAGAGAAGACCCCGCCCTTGGACTGCTGATTGAATCGGTCCCTTCATTCACGGGGGCCGCGCGGTACTACGACGCCGCCGGAGAGCCCACGCGCAGCGTTCCCGAAGTTGGCTACAACGAGATCGGCTTCGGCTCGCGGCTTACGGCGCGGTGGGCGGGAGTGGGGTACGCGCGGCTCCAATGGGACCCCGGTTGGATCCCCCGTGCCGTCCTCTTCTCCGGCTATGAGAAGGACGCGAAGCGTGCGTCGGACCCCTGGTCGGACCTTGAGGTGGCGGTGGGTGTGGAGATTGCCGGGCCCGTGAGCCGAGTCCTGGAGAGTGAGCGGCTCGTGGCACTCTTCGGTCCGACGCTCACCATTCCTTTTCCGCACCCGGACTACGCTGTGCAGGCGGAGAAGCAGGAGGCGGGAGAGCTCTACATTGGGAGCAATCACGACCTCCACGCCTGGGCCCTCGGGGTGGAGGGCGCGCTAAGATGGACGCTGCCGGTGGCGCTCAGTGAGCACGATGAGTGGCAGCTCCGTGGACGGGCCGGCTGGGAACGATATCTCCCCATGCCCTACGAGGAGAGCGGCCTGGAGGCGTACCGGCGGAACGAGGTGCGTACCGCCCTCGCCGAAGCGAGCGGCACCTCGCCGCATGAACGGATTGACTACCGGAACCGCGCATCCGGCGCCCTCGGCGGGTCAACGGCGTGGCGCTTGGGGAGCTTCCGTCTTCAGGGCTCGGCCGGTGTCCATGGCTGGTTCCGGCAGGCCCCCGGGGTGGACGGGACGATCGTGGCCGACACCGACGTGGCCGCGCTCGGATCTTCCTTGGTACTGGACGCCTCCTACGAGCTCTTTCCCCGCGGTGTCCTGGGCCTCTCAGTCGGCGGCTCGCTGCCCGTGGCCGGGAAAAACAGCCCCGCCGAGGCGAGGGCGTGGCTGGGTAGCTATCTCCGCCTGGGCTCCGCGGCGGTGCGCATCCCGCCCCGTTGAAGCATGGCGCCGGCAATTGCCGTGACTCGAAGCAGATGAAGCCGGAATAGTGGCTTTGTCGCGCCGCTCGTGGAACGGCGAAGCTTTGCGCAAGGGGGTGGAGATGAACAGTCTCAACTCAATTCTCGTCGAGGGGAACCTGACCAAGGATCCGGTGGTCAGCGAAACGCCGAAAGGCACTACGGTGTGCAACTTTCGCGTTGCCTCGAACCGCTTCTACAAACAGAATGATGAGCAGCAGAAGGAGGTCTCCTACTTCGACGTCGAGAGCTGGTCCAAGCTGGCCGACCGCTGTGGCGAGTACCTGGAGAAGGGCCGCGGCGTCCGCGTCGTGGGCCGCCTGCGGGAGGACCGGTGGAACGACCCGGAAGGAAAGCCTCGGTCTCGCATCAAAATTGTCGCCGAGCATGTGGAGTTCAAGCCGAACTTCAGGAAGGCGGAGCAGCCGCAACTCGACGAGGGAGAGGATTTAGAGGCCGATGCTGTCGCAATTGCCGAGGAGGGCCAGGAGAGCGCGGCGGTGGCCGAAGAGCGGGAGCCCGCGGAGGTACCGTTTTAGGCGCAAAGGCGCTTGACCATTCCGGGGAGTGTTGCTAACCTTCGCCCTAATGAAACGCGCGCAGGTTGTAACAGTCCATAGCGCAATCTCAGCATGGTGGTGGGCCACGTAACGGGCCCCACTGTGTACAGTGCTGCAGGCCCGTGAAAACGACGGGCGCTGCGGTGGAAGAAGAAGCCGTGCGATCCGCAAGATCGTGCGGCTTTTTTTATGTCCAAACGGGACGAAGGAAGGAGGAAGAAGGTGGGACGAAACGATACGGTTGTGAAGATCCTGCCGGGGGAGCGCTTCACGCCCTTTGCCTTAGCCAAGAAGCTCGGCGCCCTCGCGGTGCTCGAATCATCATCCTATCAGAAGGGGCGGGAGCGGTACTCCCTCCTCATGGTGGAGGAGGCGTTTCGGGTCCAGCAAAACGAGGACGACATTGTCATGGAGCGGGACGGGAAGCGCTTTCGCGTTGGATCCAAGGGTGGCGATATCTTGGACGTGCTCCTCTACTTTGCCAATCAGCACCCGCAACCGCACCAGGACTTTCCCTTTCCCTCCGGCGGCATCGGCTTTCTCTCCTACGAGTTTGCCAAGAAGTGTGATACCATCCACTTCCGCGGCCGTCCCGACCCGCTGGAGACCCCCCTCGGCATCTTTCTCTTTGGGCACGTCTTTGTTGTCTTCGACCACTACACGGATCTGCTCTACGTCATTGGCCTCAATTACAAGGAGCACGAGGTGGATCTGGCCGAGGCGGTTGCACGGACCGAGGCGCAAATCAACGACATGAACTTCAACTACCTCCAGCCCGACGACTCGGAGTACAGCGGCGTCATTGAGCGGTTAGAGGGTGACCGCACCCGCTACATCGAGGGCGTGAAGGCGGTCCGTGACGAGATTGTGCAGGGCAACCTGCTGCAAGGAGTCCTCTCTCGGCGGCTCTACGTGCACTCGCAGATTCCCGCCATTGAGGCGTACCGCCGACTGCGCATGTCGAACCCATCGCCCTATCTCTTCTACTTGGACTTCGGTGACTTCCAGGTCTTCGGTTCCTCTCCGGAAATGCACGTGAAGGTGAAGGACGATGGGGTGCGCATTCGCCCCATTGCGGGCACCCGTCGGCGCGGCGAGACTCGAGAGCTCGATCTGGCCAACGAGAAGGAGCTCTTGGCGGATCCCAAGGAGCGCGCCGAGCACCTCATGCTGGTGGATTTGGCGCGCAACGATATTGGCCGCGTCTGCGAGGCGGGAAGCGTCGCGGTGAAGGAGTTCATGGGGATCGAGCGCTACAGCCACGTCATGCACATTGTGAGCGAGGCGCACGGCAACTTGAACGACGAGCGCCGCGGCATCGACGCCATTCGCGCGACCTTCCCCGCCGGTACGGTGTCCGGAGCCCCCAAAATACGTGCCATAGAGACCATTGACGCCCTGGAACCGCACCCCCGCGGCTTCTACGCGGGCCTGGTTGGCTATCTCGAGCCCGGGGGAAACCTGGATACCTGCATTACCATTCGCAGCGCCATGCGCAAGAACGGCGCCCTGATTCTGCAGGCGGGCGCGGGAATTGTGTACGACTCCGTCCCGGAAGCGGAGTTCGAGGAAACCCAAGCAAAGCTCGGCGCCCTGGCCGCGGCAATAGGAGTGGAGGTCTGACATGATTCTTCTCATCGATAACTACGATTCCTTTACGCATAACCTCTATCAGTACATGCAGGAGCTCACGCCTGAGGAGATTCGCGTGGTCCGCAACGACGCCATCTCCCCCGAGGAAGTGGCGAATGCGGGCCCGACGCGCATTATCATCTCGCCGGGACCCGGCCGCCCCGAGGACGCCGGCGTATCCGTGGAGCTCATTCGGCGCTTCGCCGGACAGATCCCGATTCTCGGTGTTTGCCTGGGTCATCAGGCCATTGGCGCGGCCTTCGGAGCGGAAATCGTCCAAGCCAAGCGCATTGTCCACGGCAAGGCGGAGGAGATTGATCTCGATGGCCACGGCCTCTTCCGCTCAATCGGCTCTCCCGCATCGTTCACGCGGTACCACTCGCTGGCAGTCGAGGAGGCGAGCGTTCCCGACGAGCTCGAAATCACGGCGCGCAGCTACGACGGTGAGATCATGGGCCTGCGTCACAAAGAGCACCTGCTCGAGGGAGTGCAGTTCCATCCCGAGTCGGTGGCCAGTGATGCAGGCAAGAAGCTCTTACGGAACTTTCTCCACTATCGGCGCGAGCCGTTTCGGCCTCGTCCCGCCCTGTCCAAGCTCCTCGAGGGAACGCCCATGACGCGGGCAGAGGCGGAGAGCTTCATGGAAGAGCTCACCGAAGGGAACCTCACGCCGTCACAGGTTGCCGGCTTTCTGGTGGCCATGAACGCCGCCGGCATTACTCCGGAAGAGATAGCCGGCTGCGCCGCGGTGCTGCAGCGCAAGCGCGTGGTGATTTCCGCCGACGCGCCGCTCCTCGACACCTGCGGCACCGGAGGCGACGGCCTGGGCACCTTCAATATCTCCTCCCTGTCCGCCTTGGTCGCATCCGCCTGCGGCGTGGCGGTGGCAAAACACGGAAACAAGGCGGTGAGCTCTCGAAGTGGGAGCGCCGACTTCTACAGCGCCTTGGGCATTGACATCAAGGTGAGTCCCGCTGAGGCGGAGCGGGTGCTCCGGGAGACCGGCTTCGTCTTCCTCTTTGCCCCCCTCTACCACGGCGCCATGCGCCACGCGGCGCTTCCGCGGCGGGAGCTCGGTGTGAAGACCATTATGAACCTCCTCGGCCCCTTGGCGAATCCCGCCGGAGCGGCGTACCAGATTATTGGAGTGTACGACGGGGCGCTGGCCGAGACGGTCGCCCGGGCGGCGCACCTCCTCGGCGTGAAGCGCGTCATGGTCGTGCACGGTCATGACGGCCTCGACGAGCTATCGGTGGCGGCGCCCTCCACGGTGGTGACGGTCGATGAGGCCGGCAGCCTGGAAACACGCACCGTGGACCCGGCCGACTTCGGCATGACCGGCTACCAGACCAGCGACCTGGCCGGGGGCGACGGCGAGGCGAACGCCGCCATTGCCCGGGAGATCCTGGCCGGCGGCGGCCCGGCGGCCATCCGTGACGCCGTGGTGCTCAACGCCGCCGCTGCGCTCACCGTGGCGGGCGTTGTGGAAACCATTGCCGACGGCGTGGAGCGTGCGCGAGCAGCCCTGGCGCAGGGCCGCGTCGGGGAGCAGCTCCGGCGCGTCGTTGCGGCGACGGCGGGGAAGGAACAGGAGGTCGCGTAGTGGCAGCTCCAACTATTCTGCAAGAGATTACGACACGGCGCCGCCAACGCATGGCGGGGCAGGGCATAAGCTTCGGAAGTGCCATACCCAAGGTGCGGCAGGTCCCCATTACCCCCTTTCCCGGGCCGACCGGGCTCATCTGTGAGATAAAGCGTCGGTCGCCGTCGAAGGGCTTCATCGGTTCCATTGGGGATCCGGTCGCGCAGGCGGCCCTCTACCACTCCCACGGCGCCGGCGCGGTTTCGGTTTTGACCGAGCTCGACTACTTCGACGGAACCCTCGAGGATCTCATGCAGGTCAAGCGGGCACACCCCGACCTCGCGGTCCTGCGCAAGGACTTTTTGCTCGAGGTGGATGAGATCGATGTCTCCTACCGCGCCGGCGCGGACGCCGTCCTGCTCATTGCCGCCATCCTGGATCCCGAGACAATGCGCGCCATGCTCGCCGAAGCAGCACGTCTTGGCCTTGCCGCCCTGGTGGAGGTCCACTCCCGGGAAGAGGTGGAGCGCATCCGCGCCGCCGCCCCACCGCTGGTGGGGATCAACAGCCGGGACCTGCGCACCTTCACCGTCGATCGCTCGGCGCCTTTCGGGGTCGCTGCGGCCATCGATTGGGCGTGCGACCTGGTGTATGAGTCCGGCATTGCCCATGCGGAGGACGCGCGCCTGGCCCGCTCCGCCGGCTTCTCCGCCGTCTTGGTCGGCGAAACGGCGGTGGCGCATCCGGAGAGATTGGCCGGTATTGCCGCGGCGGTGGGGAGTGCCGCCGCGGCGGGCAACCCGGCCACGGGCAACCCCGCGGCCGACCGCTTCTTCTGGCGGCGCCTCTACGCCGTGGAGCGTCGGCCGCTGGTCAAGGTGTGCGGCATCACCAACCGGGCGGATGCCCAGGCCGCCGTCGCGGCGGGGGCTGACGTCTTGGGCTTCATTTTTGCCCCGTCGCCGCGGCGCGTGGAAGCGGCGCTCCTCGAGGAGCTGGCCGACATCGACGCGCCCAAGGTTGCCGTGGTGGTTGCGGGAGAGGGGAAGCCCGGAATGCCGGAGGAAGTCCGCAGCTTGCAGGCGGCGGGGCTCATTGATGCCGTGCAGTTCCACGGAACCGAGGCGCCGCAGGAGTGCGCGAGTCTGGCGTTTCCCTATTACAAGGCGCTGCGGGTAAAGAGCCACGACGACGTCGCAGGGATCGGCCGATATCGCTCGCCCCGGGTGCTCAT
>CAYPTH010000135.1:0-7390 GCA_964413635.1 uncultured Spirochaetaceae bacterium | reverse complement strand
CGGCAATCTACCCAATTGCACGCTACGCTGTCAAGGCGTTTTGTTAGCTTTTCTCATGATTCGTGCTGCCGCCCGAATGTAGTCAACAAAGGAGAGAAGGGAGAGTACGGCAGCAAGGACAAATACCACACGCGCCCCGCTCTGCAGACCGGAATACCACGCCTCCCAGGCTCTAGCGCCCGAGCCGGAACCAACCGACTCCACGACTCGCGAGAAGGAGACAAAAGCCAGGGCGACAACCGTTGCGAGGAAGTAGAAGACGGACTTTAGTTTTCCCAGCGTCTTCGCACCCAAGGCGACACCCTGTTGAGTGAGTTGCATTCGCAGAAAGAGAACGCCGAACTCGCGGTACAAGACAACAACGAAGACCCACACAGGCATGACGCCGGAGAGGATGAAGCAGGTGAAGTAGGTCATCCGCGCGATCACATCCGCAAAGGGATCGAAGAGCTTTCCAAGGTCGGTGACCTGCCGGCTGTGTCGTGCCAGGCGCCCATCGACAACATCACTCGTCTCAATGATTGCCAACAGCACCCAGAGCACAATGACAGCCACGACATCAGAGAACCCCGTTCGAATCGGCAGGAAGTAGAAGACAATAAAGACTGGTGCCAGAGCAATCCGCAGACTGGTGACAACCGTGGCGGCGGTCATGGGCGCACTCTACGCGTGGTGACGATGCTGGTCAAGGAACATTGACAGCGCCGCTGAGGGTCCGTAGAGTTGCGACGACAATGAAGCGTTTGGTTCTGAGTCTCATCATCCTCGTGCTCGTTCTTCTTGCCGGCAATCTGGCAATTGCGACGGTCGCAATTACGGAAGAAGGGATGCGCGCGACGAAGTTATCTTGGGGCCTGACGGCTATTGCAGGCTGGCACGTGGCAATCGCGGTCTTGCTGCTCTCGAAGCGAAGCGACTTTCTCCTCCTACCTGACCGCACGCCTCTTCACTGCGTCAATTTCGCGAATGTCCTCACCATAACCCGTCTCTCGGCGGCACCGACCGTCGCGTTCGTCCTCATATGGGGACGCGGGTCGACGGGGGTAGTGCTCGGCGTGGCCCTTACCGCCGCGGTGTTCCTCACCGATCTCACTGACGGGCAGATTTCCCGGCGCACGCGACAGCGTACCGTCATTGGAGCATACCTCGATAGCACCACCGACTACGTTCTTCTCATTGTGATATCGGCAATCTTCGTGGTCCGCGGACTGCTGTCGCTGTGGTTCGTCCTCTTGATAGGAGGACGTCTTCTATTCCAGGCGCTCACCATGCTGGCGGTTCTCATTACGCGGGGACGAATAGTGCCTCGGACAAGCGTATTGGGAAAAGCCTCGATAGCCGTCGCCATGGTCGTCTACGGCATCTCGCTCCTCCAGGTGCTCACCGCCGCCCCGTGGGCACGGACAACGGTGCTCGTGGCGGAAATTGTGGCTGCCGTGGTCATTGGTGCTTCGGTAATCGACAAGGCCGTGCTGGGGTTCAGAGCGCTGCGGTCGGACTCGGACGAGCATGGTGTCTAGGGGCGCTACGACGCTTCCACGTGTTTGATGGCGGAGCGTATCTGCTTGTACTCGTTCTTCCGGAAGTAGCTGTAGAGGACGCGGTATCCTTCCCGGATTCGGATCCCAACAAGCTCGCGCAGCTTCTCGTCCAGTTCCTCTTGGGAGGTGAAGGTATAGACCTTTTCCCGACCGCGGCGAAGCGCGCGCCCCCAAATGACCGTGAATGCGTACTCGCCGAAGAGACTCGGTTGCCGATCGTGGATCGAATAGAAGTGGGGTTCGTCAACGGAATCGCTTCGGTAGAAGGTGATCAGCATCTCTTACTCTTATCGTCTCGCACCGTCAAAAGCTGCAGCCATTGGCATTATCAATACGTGCCTCCCGGGTGACTCACTCCACCCGCTCGAAGGCCACGCTCCCCTCCGGATCCACGGTCACCACATAGGTGTCGAGGAGACGAAGGATACGCGGTTCCCCGGAAACGACCGTACGTGAAATGCCGGGCAGTGCCTCGACCGCCCGCTGAGCGAGGGAAAGAACGTTCCCGCTCACCGCGGTGAAGCGTCCTTCCGTGTCGAAGCGCTGCTGCGCTGTCCAGCCCTGTGTATCGCGTTCCCGATCGAAAGACACAATCTGAGCCAACCTCGCCGCCGTTCGCCGGCCGAGGAGGAAGTACGCCGGGTGATACTCGACGAGCTCAACAACGGGTGCAATCGCTGCGCCGCTCCCGTCGATGATCCACGACAGCCCCTCGGATACCGAGGCGTCTTCAATGCCGCTTTCGCCCTCTCGAGTGGTCGTAAATACCTCTGCGCTGAACTCACCTTGATCGAGACCGATGACGCGGAGCCGAGCCAAGGCTTCTTCGCTGCGCACCGGTTGCCACGGCGCGTTGATATATATGGCAAGGACCACCCCAATCGCAAGGACAAGGGCAATCGGCGCTCCGAGATACCGAAACAGTGCGACAATGAGCAGCGAAACCCCGCCGGCAACCGCCCCAAAGGTGAGAACACGAGCGGAGAGTATCTCGAACGAGGGCGGCATAAAGATGCCGAGCGTAAAGCAGGCAATGGCCGCCGACAAGAAAACCAAGAACGCCGCAATCCGACGGCGATGCCCCTCGCTCTTGGCCTTCCAGAAGACCGCGATTACCAGCAGCCGACTCAGTCCGGCTCCGAGAAAGAGCGCCGCCAGGAGCGTCCAGAAGCGGGCGGAGGAGAGCAGAAACTCAAGGTAGGTCATAGAGCTCCCCGTATTTTCCCCGCAGGTAGGAGATGAAATACTCAGGGTTCAGATACTCTCCGGTGACTTCGTTGCACAACTCCTCCGCCGTCATGGTGCTGCCGCCCCGGTGGATGTTGCGTCGCAGCCATTGGAGGACAACCGTCAGATCTCCCCGCGCAAGAACATCATCCACATCCACGATGTCTCGGCGAAGTGCGTGCATGAATTGAGCGGCGTAGAGATTTCCAAGCGTATAGGTTGGAAAGTATCCAAAGCCCCCGATCGACCAGTGGATATCCTGAAGGACGCCCTCGGAATCGGCCTTCGGAGTGACGCCAAGGAGTCTCTTGGACTCCTCACGCCACGCCTCCGGTATGTCGTGGACGCCGAGCTCACGAGTCATGATCCGCCGTTCCAGATTAAAACGCAGGATAATGTGAAGATCGTACGTAACCTCATCCGCCTCGATTCGAATCAACGAGGGTTCTACCCGGTTGAGCATTCGATAGAAGGCCTCCACATCGATACCGGAGAGCTGCCTTGGGAAGAAGTCTCGAAGTCGCGGATAGAAGTAGGTCCAGAAAGAGCGGTTGTGCCCAATCATGTTCTCCCAGAGCCGGGACTGACTCTCGTGGATCCCCAGGGATGCCGCCTCACCCAAAGCCGTCATCTTCAACGTATCCGCAAAGCCAAGCTCGTACAGGGCGTGCCCGCCTTCATGCATGCACCCAAACAGACCGGCCAAGGGCGCATTCGCGCTGAACCGGGCGGATATCCGAACATCATCGCGTCCGAGCGCCATTGTGAAGGGATGCGCCGACGTGTCCAGACGACCTCGATCGAAGTCGTAGCCCATTTGCCGCAGCACCTCCTCCGCGAAGGCGCGTTGCTTTGCCACCGAGAAGCGCTTGGAAGGCGTCGGCCGAGGCGGTTGAGACGATTCGGATATGGCGCTCACGAGAGGCACGAGCTCACGCTCCAAATCCGCGAAGACACGCGCCACTGCAGCCGTTTTCATCCACGGCTCGAAGCCGTCAAGCAGGGCGTCGTACGGGTGCTCTTCGTACCCAATGCGGTTCGCCATCTCGATCTGGAGCTCAACAATCTCCCCGAGCACCGGTGCGAAGGAGGCATAGGCATCCTCCGAGCGAGCCCGCTGCCAGATCGCTTGGGCACGGCTCACGGTTCCCGCCAATCTCGTTACCAAGTTCTCTGGGAGCTTGCTCGCACGCCCATATGCCCGGCGGAGTTGCCGCAGGAGTGCACGATCCAAGGACGCCAGCGAGGAGTCACCGAGCGGTTGTTCCTCGGTAGAACCGAGCTCCTCCAAGAGACCACCCATCTCAGGGGAGGTAATGCGCTGGTGGATGAGCCCCTCCATGAGGGCAAGCTGCTCCGACCGCTCATCGATGGCCGCATCCGGCATGCTGGTTTCTTGGTCCCAGGTCAAGAGCCCCATTGAATGGGTGAGCAGTCTAATCTCTCGGTCGAGTGTGCGAAGACGGTCCAGCCGGTCCCGCACCTCCTCGGTGGTCATCCCAACTCCTTTGACACCAGCACCGCGCGCGGGCGTAATACAATGGTAGTCTCCGGAGGAGGCGCAAGCAATGGCTGATGAAACATGAACGCTGAGAGGGGCTTGACGCCGCGCCGCGCTGCAGTGCCTAGAGTTCGGCCTTCGTGTCTACCTTCATGCGCATTCGCTCGCGAAAGTCTTCGAGGGGGATCCCGTTTTCCTTGTCCCCGGCGCGAGTTCGCAGGGACACCTGCCGCGCCTCCTGTTCCGACTCTCCCAGGATGAGCATATACGGTACCTTCTGGGTCTGCGCCTCTCGGATCTTGGCGTTCATCCTGTCGTTCGACAGGTCTGCGTTGACGCGGAAACCGGCACTCGCAAGCTCCTTCTTCACCTCGGAGGCGTAGTCGTTGAAGGCGGGGGCGACCGGAATGACGACCGCCTGAACCGGGGCGAGCCACAGCGGAAACGCGCCGCCGTAATGCTCAATGAGCACACCGAAGAAGCGTTCCAAGGACCCGAGGAGAGCGCGGTGCACCATGTAGGGGCGCTTCTCCTTGCCGTCGTGGTCCACGAAGGTCATGTCGAATCGATCAGGAAGATTGAAGTCGAACTGGATTGTACTCATCTGCCACTCGCGGCCCAGGGCGTCTTTGATTTTGAGATCGATCTTGGGCCCGTAGAATGCGCCGCCGCCCTCGTCCAGCTCGTACTCGAGGCCTTCTTCGTCCAGCGCCGTTCGTAGACTCTCAGTTGCGGTATCCCAACGCTCCTGCTCGCCAACGCTCTTTTCCGGTCGGGTGGCGAGATAGGCCTTGATGTCGTGGAAGCCGAAATCGTGCCACACCGAGAGGCTGAAGCGGAGAACCTCGGAGATCTCGTCATGAATCTGATCGGGGGTGCAGAAGATGTGGGCGTCATCCTGGGTGAAGCCGCGCACCCGCAGCAAGCCGTGAAGCACTCCCGAACGCTCGTACCGGTACACGGTTCCGAGCTCGCCCCAGCGAAGCGGCAGATCTCGATAGGAGCGCATCTGCGTCTTGTAGATCATTATGTGAAAGGGACAGTTCATGGGCTTCGCGTAGTAGTCCGCGTTGTCCAGCTCCATGGGCGCGTACATGTTCTCGTTGTAGAAGTCAAGGTGCCCCGAGGTCTCCCAGAGCCAGCTCTTGCCGACATGGGGTGTGTAGAGCAAATCGTAGCCACCGCTCAGGTGTCGCTGTCGCCAGTAATCCTCTACGACCAACCGGATGCGGGCACCCTTGGGATGCCAGTAGATCAGACCGGGGCCAGCCTCTTCGTGGGTGGAAAAGAGGTCGAGCTCGCGCCCTACCTTGCGGTGGTCGCGCTTCTCGATCTCTTTGAGGTGATCGAGATGCTTGCGAAGCTCCTTCGGGTTGTCCCACGCGGTCCCGTAGATGCGTTGGAGCATGGGACGCTTCTCGTCTCCGCGCCAGTAGGCGCCCGCAATGTTCAAGAGTTTGAACGCCTTGGGGCTGAGCTCCTTGGTGCTCGAAACGTGCGGCCCACGGCAGAGATCGGTAAAGGTGTCCTGCGTGTAGAGCGAGATGTCCTCGTTCTCCGGCAGGTCGTCAATGAGCTCCTTCTTGTAGGGCTGGTCCTTGAATAGCTCGTAGGCCTCATCACGCGAGATCACCTTCTTCGTGAAATCGTGATCCTCGGACATGATCTGCTGCATGTGCTTCTCGATCTCTTCCAGGTCTTCCGGCGTGAGCGTCCGGGGGAGATCGAAATCGTAGTAGAAGCCGTTCTCGATCGGCGGTCCTATTGCGAGCTTCGCCTCCGGAAACATGCGGAGCACCGCCTCCGCCATCACATGCGCGCTGGAGTGGCGGATTCGGTAGAGTTTCTCCTCCCGACTGAGCTTCTTCTCATCCTGCTCTTTCACATCCGACATGACACATACCTCCCCAAAAAAGAACGCCCTTCCGTCTTTCGTCCTTGCCTATTCCACGCCGACGGATGCTCTTGGCTCCAGCAGCGCTTCGTAAGGACGAAAAACGCAAGGGCTGTGCCTCGCGGTCTCCGCGGTACCACCTTACTTCGCCGGGGACAGCTCCTCGGCGCTCTCTTGTTCCCGTGTCACGGCGGGCCAACCCGGCGCGGCTTACTGGTGCGGCAAAAGCGCACGTTCAACCGGCGGCTCCGGAGGGGTTTTCCCTGAGCATGACCAAGGCGGCTTCCAGCCACACGCAAGGGTGCGACCGCCCTCTCTGATGGCCGGCGGCACAGGTACTCGTCTCCATCAACGCCTGTGGCGAAAATATGCCGCAGTCCGCAGAGCGCTGTCAATACACACTTCGCTGCTCGGCCGCGCCGCTACACCGCGCGGGCGAGCAGCACGACCAGACTATGAGCGCGTACGCGATACTGCGTCTGGTCCTCGAGCAGCTCCTCGGATCCCACCGGCCGAATATCCTCCGGAGAGGCGTGATGGGTGTCAATCGCACGGTGCCAGCGCCCGCCTGCCGGAGGATCCACCACGCTAAAGGTATGGTCACGACCGGTTGCGTTGTACATGAAGTAGAAGTCGTCATCGTCGTCATCGGCGCGTGTCTCTCCCTGGTCGCCGTCAATCAGGAGGGCAAGCATGTGCTGATGACTCGACCAATCCATGGCGTTCCCGTCCTCCTTGTGCCATGAGATATCCGGGTAATCGTTGCGGGAGTGATCGTTCCCCGTGAAGAAATCCGGCCGGGTGAGCGCGGCGTGGGCCTTGCGAAAGCGAATGAGCTCCCGTACGAAGCGGTAGATTTCACCGTGCTCCTGCAGGCGCCCATAGTCGAGCCAGCTGATTTCGTTGTCCTGACAGTAGGCGTTGTTGTTCCCCTGCTGAGTCCGCGCGAACTCGTCTCCTCCCAAGAGCATGGGCGTGCCCAGGCTGAGGAGGGTGGTGGCGAGGAGGTTCTTCACCTGGCGAGCCCGCAGGGAGGCGATTGCGGCGACCTTCGTCTCCCCTTCGATACCGTGATTGTTGCTGAAGTTGGGCTCGTGACCGTCTCGGTTGCGCTCACCGTTTCTCTCATTGTGCTTCTTGTTGTAACTGACCAGATCCCACACCGTGAAGCCGTCGTGCGCGCTCACGTAGTTGACACTGTGAGAGGGCTTGCGTCCCCCGGCCCCG
>CAYPTH010000134.1:4766-7426 GCA_964413635.1 uncultured Spirochaetaceae bacterium | reverse complement strand
CTCCGGCCCCCGGGGGCGCCCCTTCCCCAACCGTGAGGGCGCCTTTCTTCCCGCCGGCACGGCCGCTGCGGGCCGCGACTACGACGCCACCACGGTGTTGTTCAGCCTCCGAGAGGAGCGCCTATCTCCGGTGGAGCTCGATCGGGCCAAGTCGCGAATAGCTTCCGAGGTGGGGGGAATTGCGGCTGTCGGGGGCGGAGATCCGCGGCGGCTGCAGGGGACGCTCGAAGCGGGGGGTGACCCGGACATCGTCATACAGGAACTTGCGGACCACCCGGAGGTTCGCTTTGCCCAGCCCAACTATCTCTACACCGTCCCCGCCCTTTACCCCCCACGCTAGTGTGCGCTACACTTCGCCTTGCAAGCTTATTTACTTACGGAAAGAAACAAAAACTAAAACGACACAAAGGACTGAATCATGGCAGGACAGAGACGGCCGGTAGGAGAACATGTCGACTCCTTCAGCTCACGGCGGATTGGACTCCTCTTCCTCGGGCGCAAGCGGCCGGGCTTCGACCCGGAGTGGGGTGCCGAGGTCAAGAAGCGGCTGAATGCGTATGCGGAGGAGGCGCCTTTCGAGGTGACCATCCCTTCCGACAACATTGCCGACGACCGCGGCCTTCGGGCGGCGCTGGCCGAGTGCGAAGCCGCCGGCGTGGACACCGTCGTCGTGACGCAACCGACCATTAGCGATGGCCGTCTGGCGCCGGTGCTTGCCCAGGTGTGGAACCGTCCCCTCGTGCTCTGGGCGACACCGGAGAAACAAGAAGGCTCCATGATCAGCGCGAACTCGCTGGTTGGCAACCACGTCATGGCGGCCACGCTGCGCCACCTCGGACGCCCCTTCGAGTTCGTGTACGGGGATCCCGCCGATCGCGCTACGCGGACCCGGGTTGAGGAGGCGCTTCGCTTGGCAATCGCGGCCGCCGATCTCCGCCGTAGCAAGGCGACGCTGGTCGGCTACCACGCCCCGGGCTTCGTCGACTTCCACGCGGATCCCATCGGCATCAATGACGAGCTCGGCGTCCAGCTCTACCATGAAAGCGTCCAGGAGTTCTTGGGGAGGGTGAATACGCAGCCTGAGGACGCCGTCGCCGCAGAGGTCGACGCCTTCAAGTCCCTTGGGCTTCCGTACCGTGACGCCGATGAGTCGGTGCTGCCGATGCAAGCCAAGTACTACCTGGCCATGCAGCAGTACTTGGACGAGGAGGGCTCCTCCGCGCTGGCCTTCCGCGATTGGCCCGATCTCCCCACGGTCATGAAGCAGTGGCCCTACCTGGCCCTGGCGCGCCACGTCTCGGAGGGCCGCGCAATTGCCATGGAGGGCGATGTGGACGGCGCTCTCTGTAGTCTCCTGGCCGAAAACCTGGGCCTCGGGCCCGTCTATCTCTCCGATTGGCTGGAGCACGATGCACGCCACATCGGCATCTGGCACACCGGCGCGGCACCCTTTCAGTTCTGCGAGCCCATCGGGAGCGAGAAGGGCCCGCACATTGGCGTGCAGTTCAACAACAAGCTTCCCGCGGTCGTCGAGGCGACGCTCACCGCGGACCGACCCATTACCATCTTCCGCATGTGGCGCACCGACGGCTTCTACCACATGACCGCCCTCGAGGGCAGGACGGTCACACCGAAGCGTCACATCATGGCGACCAACGGCTTGGCCGAAGTCACGGAGGTGAATGTGAACGAGTGGTTCGAGGACATGCTCCACGAGGGCATGCCGCACCACGTCTGCGTCGTCGAGGGACACCACCGGCGCCTCCTGCAGAAGCTGGCGCGGCAGTTGCAGATCGGCTGGGTATAGCGTGCTGCAGCAACGCGTAATGTCATGACGATCACCACCGTTCTCCTCTTGGTCGGCCTCTACTTTGTGGGTGGGTTCATCCAAGGGCTCACCGGCTTTGCCTACGGCCTCATCGTCATTCCACTTCTTTCGCTTGCGTACGCCACCCCGGAAGCGGTCGGGTTGGCGCTCCTGCCCGGTGGGGCGGTGGTTGCGTACAATTTCTACCTCCACCGCCACCACATTGAGTATCGCCGGATCCTGCGATTCGCCCTGGCCGGTATGGTGGTGCTGCCTGCCGGCGCGTACTTTCTCTACTCCCTCCCGGAGGGGGCAATCACCGGGGCACTCGGCGGGGTTGTTGTCCTCCTCACAGTCTGGAACATTGCCATGGTGGAGCACTCCCGTCGTGCATTAGGGAAGCCAGGGGTGGGCTACATCTTTACGGTAATCGCCGGGCTCCTCGGCGGAGCCTTTGCGACGCCGGGTCCGGGGATGGTCGCCTACCTCTACGCCTCGGACGAGGACCGGATGCGCGCCAAGTCCAACGTGCAGTTCTACTTCCTCGTAATGAGTGTTGGCATTCTTGCCACGCACCTGGTGGCCGGCACACTGAACGGCTCGGTTGCCGTACGGTCGGCTCCCTTCATCCCCGTGGTCATGGCGGGTGTATTTGTCGGGGCGCGCGTCTCAGGCAAGGTCGATGCAGGACGCTTTCGCACCGTTACGGATGTGGCGCTGATTGTGGTAGGGCTCTATCTGGCGGGGAGTGCGATTATCCCCGGTCTGTGAGGAGATGGACGCCCCGCGGCGGACCGTTACAACCGGGGCGGCCGGGAAAGGCCCCCGGCCCGGCGGGGCACCGGGCGCCGCG
>CAYPTH010000134.1:0-4666 GCA_964413635.1 uncultured Spirochaetaceae bacterium | reverse complement strand
GGAGCGAAGGTCTCCTCCCGCATGCAGGCGGCGTCTTCCGGAACGTCTGCAATGACGGTGGCTTCCAAGAAGTACCCGTTCTTGCTTTCCAGCACGTTGCCGCCGGCGACCACGCGCCCGCCTGACTGCTTCGCGTTGTCTATGTGCGCCAAGGCGGTATCCAAGCCTTCCTTGTCGACGATTGCCCCAATCTCGACATCCTCGTCGAGACCGTAGCCGACCTTCATCTCGGACGCCTTCTCGCCGAAGCGCTTGAGAAACTTCTCGTAGATGGAGCGCTGTACGTAGATGCGGTTTGCTGCAATGCAGGACTGGCCGTTGTTTCGGAACTTGGTAATCAGGGCGCCGTCGACCGCCTTCTCGATATCGGCATCTTCGAAGACGATGACCGGCGCATGCCCGCCGAGCTCGAGGGAGAGCTTCGTGACGGTCCTTGCGGACTGCTCGAGGAGCTTCTTTCCCACTTCGGTGGAGCCGGTGAAGGAGATCTTGCGGAGATTCGGGTGGTCCATGAACTCACCGACGATCTTGCCCGCCGGGCCGGCAATGAGCTGGAAGACGCCCTTTGGAACACCGACCTCGTCGAAACACTCCGCGAGTGCCACGTTACAGAGCGGGGTCTGCGTTGCCGGGCGGAGGATCACGGTGCAGCCCGCGGCGAGGGCGGGGGCGACCTTGCGGACGGACAGGACCAGCGGGAAGTTCCACGGCGAGATACACGCTACGGGACCCACCGGTTGCTTGAGCACGAGGTGACGTTTGCCGTCGGCCTGATGCGGGATAATGCGGCCGTAGCCGCGCCGCGCTTCTTCGGCGAACCAGCGCAGGTGGTCTATTGCGACGTTCACCTCGCCGAGGCCTTGGCCGAGGGGCTTGCCGTTCTCCCGTACGATCGTCTTGCCGATCTCTTCCTTGCGGCGCTTCAGGCACTCGGCTACCGCCAAGAGATAGTCTGCCCGCTGCATGCCGGTGAGACTGCGCCAGCCTTCGAAGGCTGCCCATGCATCGTCTACGGCTTTCTTTGCTTCCTTGGCTCCGGCGGAGGCCACACTGGCCACGGTCTCGCCGTTTCCGGGGTCGACGACGTTGAATGAGTCTCCAGTGTCGACCCATTCGCCGTTTAAGTAGAGCTTCTTGCGTTCCATGTCCCCTCCTTGGTGGGTTCAGCCGAACGGCGGTCACGCGGCCCGCCGGCGCCGTGAAGTGCCCGCTACTTGGGCACCTTCTCGTAGTCCTTCAGGAACTGATCGATCCCCGCGTCGGTGAGGGGGTGGTCGTAGAGCATGTTCATGACCTGAAAGTTCATGGTGGCCACCTCGGCGCCGATCAGCGCGGCCTCGCGCACATGCACGGGATGGCGCACCGCCGCAACAATGATTTCGGTCTCGTACCCGTAGTTCTCGTATATCTGGTGAATCTCCTCAACCAGTTGCATGCCGTAGTGACCAATATTGTCCAGGCGCCCGACGAAGGGGCTAATGTAGCTTGCACCCGCCTTGGCGGCCATGAGCGCCTGAATGGGCTGGAAGTTGACGGTCACGTTGGTGCGGATACCTTCGGCGGCGAGCCGCTTGACCGCAACCAGCCCCTCCTTCATGACGGGGACCTTCACTACGACGTTGTCGCCGTACTTCGCGAGCTCGCGACCCTCTTTGACAATGGTATCCGCATCCAGTCCGATGGTCTCCAGACTTACATCGCCCTCAACCATCTTCACGATCTCCGGGTAGAGATCCGTGACGGTGCGTCCGGTCTTGGACACGTGGGTGGGATTCGTGGTTACGCCGTCGAGAATTCCCCAACGCGACGCCTCTTTGATCTCGTCTACCATGGCAGTGTCGAGAAAGAACTTCATCCTTGTGGCTCCTTTTCAATTGGACGGGTACGCAGCTTCCGTGCTTGACAATTGCACCGATCACCGCTACACCTGTATTAGTTTCTTATTGTAAGAAACAAAACCATAGCGGTCAATATGACGGAGGATAGGACACAGTATGAAGCACGGTGCGCTTATGCACGAGGCCGATGATGATGTGGCCGTTGTCGTGCAAGACGTCTCAGCCGGCACATCGGTGACGGCAGTGACCTTAGAAGGAAAACAAATCGCAACTGTATCCGCTACGCAAGATATCCCGCTCGGACACAAGATCGCTCTGCGCGACATTAACGAAGGGAAGGATGTGATCAAGTACGGACGCAGCATTGGACGGGCATCTAAGAAAATCTCCACCGGTGACCACGTCCATACCCAGAATGTGAAGAGTGTGAGGTGGGCGTAATGGAACTAACAGGATATAGACGAGAGAATGGACGGGTCGGTGTACGAAACTACGTTGCGGTCATTCCCGTGGACGATATCTCCAACGCCGCGGCGGAGGGCGTCTCCTACCTGATCCGCGACGTCATGGCGCTTCCGCACCCCTATGGACGGCTGCAGTTCGGCGAGGACTTGGAGCTCACCTTCCGCACCCTCATTGGCACGGGGCGCAATCCCAACATTGCGGCGGCCATTGTCATTGGCATTGAGCCGAACTGGACCAAGCGCGTGGCCGACGGCATTGCCGCCACCGGCAAGCCCGTCGAAGCATTCAGCATTGAGCGATCCGGTGACCTGAAGACCATTTACGAGGCGGCCCAGAAGGCGCGCCAGTTGGTGCAGTGGGCCAGTGAGCGTCAGCGCGAGCCGATTTCCCTCAAGGATATGTGGGTAAGCGCCAAATGCGGCGAGTCGGATACCACCCTTGGACTGGCTTCCAATCCGGCGATCGGTCGCACCTTCGAGCGCATGCTCAAGGAGGGCTCCACCGCGTTCTTCGGTGAAACCAGCGAGGTTACCGGCGCCGAGGACAAGATTGCCGACAAGTGCGTCAGCGAATCGGTGAAGGCCGATTTCATGAAAACCTTTCAGGACTACCAGGACTTCATTGTCGGGACCGGAGCGGACCTCCTGGGCTCCCAGCCGACGGAGGGCAATATCCGTGGGGGTCTCTCTACGATCGAGGAGAAGGCCCTCGGTAACGTTGAGAAGGTCGGAGACAACAAGGTGACCTCCGTCCTCGGGCCGGCTGAAGAGCCTGCCGAGGCCGGCGGACTCCACTTCATGGACTCGTCCAGCGCCGCGGCGGAACAGGTGACCCTCTGCGCGGCCGGTGGCTCGGTGCTCCACTTCTTCACGACGGGGCAGGGGAACATCATCGGTAACCCGATTATTCCCGTCATGAAGATCTCGGCCAACCCGCTTACCGTGGAGACCATGAGTGAGCACGTCGACGTGGACCTGACCGGCATGCTCCGCCTCGAGATGAACCTCGACCAGGCGGCGGACGCGGTGATGGACGTCATGTACCGAACCATTAACGGCCGGCTCACCTCCGCTGAGGCGCTGCGCCACAACGAGTTCGTGCTGACCAAGCTCTATCGAAGCGCCTAAGGAGAGGGAGTGGCAACGGAGGATCGCATTCGAGTCGAGTTGCCATACGGGCGTGATCGCGCGGCGGTCTATCTGCCGCGCACGCTCGACCTCCACGAGATCGCCCCCGCTGCGCGGGAGCCGGCCGGCGACCCGTCCGCCTGCGTCGGCGAGGCTCTAGATACCCTCGTGGGCTGCATTACCTGGGAGGACTTTGCCGGCCTCGAGACGGTGGCGATCGCCGTCAACGACAAGACCCGGCCGGTCCCCCACGATCACCTGCTGCCGCCTCTGTTGGCGCGCCTCGAGGGTATCGGGTTCGCGCCGGAAAACATGGTGCTACTCATTGCCACGGGCACCCATCCGCCCATGACGCCGGCGGAGTTCCCCGACATCCTGCCCCCTGAGATTATTGAGCGCTACCGGATCGTGAGCCACGACGCCTACGACCGCGAGCTTGTCGAGCAGGTGGGTACGACGACTCGCGAGACGCCGGTGTGGATCAACCGGCGGTTTCTCGCGGCGGATTTGCGCATTGTGGTGGGAAACATCGAGCCCCACCAATTCATGGGCTACTCCGGCGGGGTGAAGAGCGCCGTCATTGGCTTGGCCGGCCACCAGACCGTCGACCACAATCACGCCTTCATGAGCGATGCGGCGGCGCGCCTGGGCAATCTGGACGGAAATCCGACGCGCAGCGACGTCGAGGAGATGGGCAGCCTCATCCGCGTCGACCTGGCCCTCAACGCCATCCTCAATAGTAAGAAAGAGTTGGTCGACGCGGTGGCGGGGCGCCCGACTGAGGTCATGCGCGCCGGGGTCGAGATTGCCCGCTCCATTTTCGAGGTGGATGTTCCCACCCGCGCCGACATGGTGATCGTCTCTCCCGGCGGCCACCCCAAGGACATCAATCTCTACCAGGCGCAGAAAGCGCTCGCCCACGCGAGCCTCATTGCCAAGCCGGGCGCTCCAATCGTGCTCCTTGCGGCCTGTCCCGACGGGACCGGCAGCGAGAAGTACGAGAACTGGGTTCGGGAGCGTAGATCCCACGAGGACGTCCTCCGTCGTTTCAGTGGGGAGGGCTTTCGAGTCGGTCCCCACAAGGCCTTTCAGATTTCCCGGGATGCGGTTGGGCGCCGCGTCGTTCTGGTGTCTCAGATGGATGCAGAGCGGGTGCGGCGCCTGCTCCTCGAGCCCGCGGTGACCGCCCAAGAGGCGGTGGACACGCTCCTCGCTGATCTGCGATCCGACGCCGCC
>CAYPTH010000133.1:3963-7467 GCA_964413635.1 uncultured Spirochaetaceae bacterium | reverse complement strand
GTTGTGGACCGCCCCTCCGTGACACTGGATGCAGCCCTCCACTTTGCCGGCCGCGGTGCGGTCATGCCTCGTTTACGATTTCGTAGGTGTAGGAGATCTCGGCGCTCTGCTTGAGCATTTCACCGACGGAGCAGTACTTGTTCACGGCGAGGTCTAGAGCGCGACGAGCCTTTTGTTCGTCCACCTCCCCAATGAGGGTGAAGTGGAGCCGGATGGCGGAAAAGGGGGCCGGTGAGGTGTCGGGCCGGTCGCCATGAGCATCGATCTTAAGATCCTTGAGACCTGCGCGTTGCTTGTCCAGGATGGCCACAAGATCTATCGATGCACAGCCGGCAATGGCGGCAAGTATGGTTTGCATGGGGCGAAATCCTGCGCCCTCTCCCCCAAGCTTTGGTGAGCCGTCAATGTGCAGCTCATTCCCTTCCTCGTTGCGGGCCACAAAGTGCACGCGGTCGTTTACTCGGCTGACTGATACGTCCATAGGTCTTCCGATAGCAAAATTGAGTTAATCAGTCAACGAAGTGAAGACTTGTTGGTGGATGGCGATTTGGCTACCCTAGTATGCATGAACATTCGCAGCATTGAAGAGTGCATTGGGAACACGCCCCTTGTGAAGTTGCAGCGCCTCTACACCGGGCCGAATCAGGTATTGTGCAAGTTGGAGGGGGACAACCCGGCGGGATCGGTGAAGGATAGACCGGCCCTCGGGATGATCCGCTACGCCGAGAAAGCGGGGCGGATCAAGCCGGGGGATACACTCATTGAAGCGACAAGCGGCAACACCGGCATTGCCCTGTCCATGGTAGCCGCGGCGCGCGGATACAAAATGCTTGTCGTAATGCCGGAGCACATGAGCAAGGAGCGCAGAACCGTCATGCAGGCCTATGGCGCAAAGCTCGTGCTCACCTCCAAGGAAGGCAGCATGGAGGAAGCAATCGACACGGCGCGCCGGATGGAAGCTGAGGGAAACGGTGTCATCCTCGATCAGTTCTCAAACCGCGACAATCCCCGTAGCCACTTCCAAGGTACCGGGCCGGAGATCTGGCGTGATACGGACGGACGCATTACCCACTTCGTTGCCTCCACGGGAACGACTGGTACCCTCATGGGAACATCGGAATACTTGAAGAACCGCAATTCGGACATACGGATTGTTGGGGTCACCCCGGATGCAGAAGGGGGCATTCCAGGCATTCGCAAGTGGCCCAAGGAATACGAGCCCAAGATATTCGATGAGTCGCGCTTGGACGAGCGGCGCCAGGTCGGCAAGGCCGATGCGCACAGGACGGCCCGTGCGCTTGCCGAAAGAGAGGGCATTTTTGGCGGTATCTCCTCGGGAGGCAATGTGGCTGTGGCCATTCGCCTTGCGAAGGAGTTGGAAGCCAAAGGCGTTCGAGACGGCGTGATCGTGACGATCATCTGCGATCGTGGGGATCGGTATCTATCAACCGGAGTCTTCGGTACCGGCGAATAGCCACGCGCGGTGCATCTGCAAGCTCGCGTGCCGGCCGAAGGCGATGCTCTCCCGGGTGTGCTCCTTCACCCGATGCCGTGGGCGACGGTGGTGTAGGCGCCGAAGTGGTGATACCACCGGCCACGGGGACAGCCGTGGTTGGGACAGGCGCGATTGGGACAGTAGCTTGCGTAGGCGAAGCGAGAAACAGTGCATCTCAAGGCCTGGAGGCTTTCCGTTGATTCAATCAACAAGCTTCGGGATAGGTTACGCTAGCCTCCTAATAGCTCCACAAGCAGAACCAACAACCCCACGAATGCAAAGACGACACCAAGCACCTTTTCCATGACCTTGCCGGGCAGGTGTTTCGAGATGGTACTACCCACCGTACTACCGATCAGCACGCCGGGAATCGTCCAGGCCACAACGTGCCAGACCGGCGTTGCCGAAAGCGCGTGGATTCCCGCACCGACGGCTGCCGTGATTGCGAGGACAAAGACGCTCGTGGCGACGGCCACGCGCGGTGGCACGTGGCATCTGGTTACCAGCTGCGTCGTCACAATTTCCGGAAGCCCGGCGCTAATGACGCCGGTGATGAAGCCTCCGCCTGCGGCCATGGCAACGCCTGGTGGGCGCCAGCAGAGAGGGAATCGGTACTCCGTACCGTCTTTCGCTTTTACCAGAGTCTCGCCGCGGTTGACGTTTTTCCGCCTCATGAGCTTACCCTCGCGGTCGCCGGGCTCGCACTCCTCCGGTGCCCGCTGGAAGATCAGAAAGCCGGCCAGGGCAATCAACCCTCCGCCGAAAACCAGTTTGAGTACCGTGGATGGAATCAGGTGCGCAACCAGCGCGCCGGCGGCGACCATTGGAATGGCGCCCAAGAGGAGCCACCGCGCCGAACGGTAGTCGACGACTCGCTGTCTGACGTAGGCGCGAAGGCCGTTGCCCATGCCGAAGAGCTCGGTCAGGAGGCCCGCTCCAACCGCCTGTGCCGGCGTGAGGCCGAGCGCCAGCATGAAGAAGGGGCTGAAGAAGAGTGCCCCTGATACCCCGGAGCCAATTGCGACGGTGGCAAAGAGAATTGCCACCGGAAAGATCCACCATAACTCAAGCCACGCTTCCATTGGGCCCTCCCATATTCACAAAAGCTTAGGCAAAGTGCGTCGTCGAGGCAAGGGAACGGTACCGTGCCGGCCCCGGGGCTCCGGCCGGCGAAACGGCGGTCCACCGGTCGTCGGGCTCGTCGGAAAAGTCGTAATCCGGCGTGTGCAATGCGGCGTGGGAATCTCCGGCGCCGAGTCCAAACAGCGCTCCAGGTGTTGTGCGCAGGAAGTGGGCGAAATCCTCCGACCACCGAAAGGGCTCGTCCGAATCGCTGCGTTCCACGGAGGCGCGGCAGGTTATGCAGCGCAAAGGCGTAATCGGCCCAGATCAGGCCGATGTTCGTGCAAGCGCTCAGCGAGGCCGACCAAAATGGCCGCGTGCCCGTCGTCGCCCTTGCGAGTATTCGGGTAGCCTCGTATCATTGCTGCGGAGGATTCGCGCCGAGGCATGCGAGCCGTCATCATCAATCCCTTCTTAGAAGCGACCATCAATCTCTTCAAACGCATGTTCAAGCTCGAGGCGATTCCCGGAACGCCGCACATCGTTGAGGCCTTCGGCAACCATCGTTGGGAGATCTCCGGCGTGATCAGCTTTCTCGGCAGCCACACCGGTGTTGTGGTCATTCGTCTTCCCCGGGTGCTTGCGGACAAGCTTCTGCGGCGCACCAACATTCAGTTCGAAGGGGAAAAACAGCGCGAAAAGCTCGTCAATGAGATGGTCGGGGAGTTCACGAACATCATTGCCGGCAACGCCGTCGGTCCACTCCAATCCAACGGCTTCGATCTGGATATCTCCACTCCTGTCATTGTCCGGGGAAAGAATCACCGTATTCACTGGCCGAACGGTGCCACCATCATCGGCATGCCCTTCACGACCGAAGGAGGTCCCTTCACCGTGGACGTGAGCATGAAGGATATCGATATCATCTGAGCCCGAGATTCGCGTCG
>CAYPTH010000133.1:1318-3863 GCA_964413635.1 uncultured Spirochaetaceae bacterium | reverse complement strand
CGCGTCCCGGCTGAGGAAGGCTGCTGCAAGCGCCTCGCAGAGAATCAGACCGAGTGGCGTCGCCATCTGCGTGGGGATCGGGATCTCGCTGCAGCCGGGAACGTCAAAGGAGACCGCATTGGCCTGGGTACCGTGGGTCCGAGTTACCGCCGAGGCGACTTCCCGTAGGTATTCCACGCAGTTGACGAACTCCCGCGCCTCCGCTCGAGTGAGCAACTGACTCACCGCGGCCATTACCTCGATCTGACCCGTTACGGCAAGGCCGAACTCCTTGGCGTTCCGCGTATAGGTGGCGCTGATGTGAATGAGGCTCACCATCAGTTGAAGGTTGTTATTCACCCGATGGTGTACCTCCTGGAGCAGTTGCTCGCGTTCCGCAAGGGTTTGTTCCAGCAGCTTCTGATATCGACGCGCGAGGGTGACGTCATCTACGACAATGAGGAGAAGCGGCCCTTCCAGGAATCGGAGTAGGGCTCATCCGGCGTCTGCGAAAAGAAGAAGAAGCCCGCGTCGAGCTCCTCGAAGCGGGCCAGGCGGTACATGACCGGCTGGGTATTCGGAAAGCCCGGGGGCGTTCCGGTAGCGCCCCAGCCGTATTCCGGGAACTGTGTGGCCAGGTACTCCCGTTGCCGGTTTTCGGTGCTCCAGGGACCGCCCGCGAAAGTTTCCATCTCTTGAAAGCCGATGATATCGGCTCCCGATTCGCGGACGCTCTTCGCTGCCGCCTCACGCCGGCATCCGCATTTATCGACTGCGGTTCAGTACCAAGGGGGGTGGTTCCTCCCCTTCCGGGACGAAAATCAGCGCCGCCGAGTTCATACAGTAGCGTTGACCGTGGGGATCGGGTCCGTCGTTGAAGACGTGGCCAATGTGGGACCCGGACAGGGAGTCGATAACCTCAATCCGACGGCTGAACAGGCCGCGGTCCCACATGTAGGCGACTGCGTCCGGGGAGATCGGCTTCGTGAAGCTTGGCCAGCCTGTCCCAGACTTGTACTTGTCATCGGAATGGAACAGAGGTTGACCGGTCGCCGCTGAGTAGTAGATGCCGCGCTCTTTGTTGTCGTAAAGCGGGTTATCGAAGGCGCGCTCGGTGCCGTCCTCGCGGAGGACGTAGTACTCCTGATCGCTGAGACGGCGCTTCCACTGCGATTCCGAGAGCTCCACCGGGTAGTCAATCTCAGCCCCCTGATCGTGAATGATCCGGCTGTTCGGGGCGTAGCTCGACGCCGACGTAACATAGGGCTTTCCGTCTACGCGAATCCCTTCGACCGATCCGGCGACCGTCGCGACGGTATCTCGCCAGCTCATCTCTTCCTGGGCCGCGAGTGGAGCAGCCGCGAGCACGGCCACCGCGAGTAGGGTGACGAGCCGTGCGATTGTCTTTCTATGGTATGTCATGATTCCGACCTCCTTCTCTGGTAGTACACCTTGAACATACTGAAGAGGTGTCACGAAAGCATCACGTGGGCCACACGATTTGTTCACAACTCAGCGGGTAACGTATGCCGGAGCTTGTTGAAGGGCGAGCGGCCAAGTCCCGACAACGACGCGACTTCGGTCGATCTCGTACTTGTTTCGGCCGTCGTCGAGCTCGAAACATTGCAATTCACGGTCACGTTGTCGTTTACGGGAATTCCTTCAACAAGGTGCGTAATAGGCTCCGGGCCCTCAGTCTCTACCAGTTGGTGGGAATCAGAAAGCGAGAAAAGTAGCGTCCCACGCCGGAGCCGAAGTGCTTCACAAAGTCACGGGCGGCGTCTGCTTCATGAATCGAGGGGTTGCGCTCCCGCAGGTACAACAGATGATCCGACAACGCTAGATAGAGGTCTCCGATGGGACGGCGAGGGAAGGCGGCTCGGAATCCCCAGGAGGATGCCGCCCAATACACGGGCAGAAACACGTTATCGTACCAGGATGAGAGCGCGTCTTCCCAGGAGACATGAAGGTTGTACTTCTCGCGAAGGAAATCGCCGTGAGTGGCCACGTGATGTTCCAACCTCTCCCACCCGGTTTCGGAGGAGAACTCGAAATCATGAATCCTCAAGGCGTTCTTGAGGCGGTCGATTCTTGTTTCTTGAACTGTATTTGTGAGCATGAGCATATCCTTGTGTGTTGATGTACCAGGACTGCACGGTCGTGCGCCTGTTTTCATGGGAAAAATAAGTATTTTTGTATCGATAGGCAAGTGCGCGTGCCGTATGCCGCAGCTTGTTGGAAGGCGGGGGCCAAGTTTCAACCACGCTGAGACTTCAGTCAATCCCACCCCCGTGTTTACTCCTAATCTTTCAACAAGGTGCGTAATACGCTCCACCGAGTCGTGTACAGATGCTGCGCGTGACCTACGACTACGGCTCTACCGAGACCCTCGTCCGGAACGGTCAGGTGCAGGGTAACCTGTCCGAAAAACGCATCGTCATGGCGACGAACGACTTTCTCCTGACCGGTGGTGACGGCTACCGAGTACTCCAGGCGGCGTCTGAAGAGCGCGGAGCGCAGCGCACACAGATCGGAGAACAGCAGGTTCTCGTAGAGTACATCCAGA
>CAYPTH010000133.1:0-1218 GCA_964413635.1 uncultured Spirochaetaceae bacterium | reverse complement strand
ACACTTCCAAATGGAACCAAATCTCTTAGATCGCCGAATTCTTGTTAGCACGAGCGTGGGCCACGCGGTGTGCCATATGGCAATGCTTGCATTCCCCGCCATCCTTCTTCCGCTTCACTCACTGAGATCACGGCCGTGGGAACGCTTGCCTACCTCCTATTCGGATTGGGCGCCTTGCCGTCGGGGATCATTGCCGGACTAAGCAACGCCAAAGTCATGCTCACGGTGTTCTTCTTCGGCGTTGCCGCGGCAACCGCAGTCATCGGTCTTTCGACGGGCTTTCCCATGTTCGTGATCGGAATGGCGCTCCTCGGGCTCGCCGCGAGTATCTATCATGTTACCGGTCCGACCCTGATTTCCCACTTCGCCGAGAAGGCCGGGAAGGCTTTCGGTGTTCACGGCGCGGCCGGCGCCGCCGGAGTGACCCTGGCGCCCCTTTCGGCAGGGCTTATGGCGAGTCTCGTGTCGTGGAGGGCCGCCTACCTAGTTCTTGCCGTGGTTGCCGCGGTCGGTGGGGTGGTCCTGGCGCTGGACCGCACAATTCCTCGGACCAAGCCGGAACCGCGGGGCAACTCGGCATCCGACTTTGACCGAAGCAGAATCGTGATCTTCGTGCTGCTCATGCTCATTGTGACGGTCAACGGCTTCGTCTACAGGGCATTCATGACCATGTTTCCGACGCACATCGGTGCGGAGGCCCCCATGCAGAAGCTGCCCTCGGTTCTCTCGGGAGGACTGCTTGCAAGCGGTATTCTGGCATTCGGGATGATTGGTCAGTATGTGGCCGGCGTGATCGCGGACCGAGTCGATCGATTCCGGATCTACCCAATTCCCGTACTGGCATCGATTCCGCTCATGCTCCTGGTCGGCACGACGAGCGGCTGGTCTCTCATCTTCGTCTCGGTGGCCTTTTCTCTGCTCTTCTTTCCCGTCCAAGCTCTGGAAAACGTCATTCTGGGGCACTACGTGCCGCCGAAGTTCGTGAGCTCCATGTTCGGCCTGAAGTACGTTCTCATCTTTGGGGTTGGCAGCCTGGGATCCGTATTCTCCGGTTACATTTCCGAAACCCTCGGTACACCGCGCGTATTCACGCTGTTGCCGGCCTTCAGTCTCATTACGCTCAGCCTGGCGTTGGTCGCGCTTTGGTTGCGACGAAAGAGGACTTCGGAGGACCCCAGAGTTCCCGTGAAGACGCAGTGATGAACGGGCCCGCTGCCA
>CAYPTH010000132.1:5258-7484 GCA_964413635.1 uncultured Spirochaetaceae bacterium | reverse complement strand
CGTGTAGAAGGAATGAGCTGCGAGCACTGCGCCAAGCGCGTCCACGAAGCTCTGTCCATGATCGACGGCGTATCATCAGTCGAGGTTCGCCTCGCCGACGGTGAAGCGACTGTCCAGCTCAGCACGGATGTGCCGGAGTCCGAGTACTCCGAGGCCGTTGAGGGCGTTGGCTACCAGTTCGCCGGTGTGAAGTAGGCCCTCGCCGCGGCACTCTGAGGAGCGGCTGATCCGCGAGCTCGTCGGAGACTCGGTCGTTGCCAGGATCACCTGCAGTCAGGTTTCGGTCGCCGGTCCACCTGGCGCCCGCCCGCGTGCGGAGTGGTGGTCCCGCGCGGGGAGACGCCCACCGCGTAGAAGCGGAAGGTAGATGAGCATGGTGATCGCCCCGAGTCCCGCGATCATGGCGAAGGCAACGCGGTAGCCGGTTGCCACGCTTCCTCCGGCGCCGAGAGAGACGAGATCGATCACGACGCCAAAGAGCCACTGGAGGAGGAAGCTGCTGCCGATTGCAACGACGTTCACGAGGGTTGTCGCCCGCCCGGTAAGGGCAGGGGGAAAGAGCTCCTTCGCCTGAGTGAGAAGGTGCACCTCCGGGGCGCCGGTGAGTCCGAAGATAAAGTAGATTGCCGCCAGCATCCACGTTGGCGTGCCGGATGGAAGGAGTGCCAGAGCAATGAAGCACAGCAGAAACGGGACTGCTGCCGCAAAGACTACGTGCCCCGTGCCGATGCGTCGGGCGAGGCCTCCTGCGATGGGGTAGCCCAGAATCATCCCCAGCGTTGCTGCTGTTAGCGCCACCCCGACTCCGCTCTCTTCCGCGCCGTGAACTAGCCCTAGATAGGGGCCCGCCCAGAGGGCGCGTACGCTGAGCAATCCTCCCGCCATGAAGACGCTGAAGGTCGCTACCCGGAGAAATGCGGGGGCCTTCAGAATTTGCCCAACTGTGGCTCGCAAGCTCGACCGCTGCGTGTGGTGCTCTTTCAGCGGAGGAGTGAAGCGCCACACGAGGAGAGCGGCAACCGCCACCGCTGCCGCGGCGATGACGAACGCGCCGCGCCACCCAATGCCGGCGACAAGGAGCTGCAGCGGCGCTGCCGAGGCCAAGCCGCCCGCGGTCCCTATTCCCACCAGCAAACCGAAGGCCGTCGCGTATTGAGAGACGCCATGGGTCAAGGAGAGCGTCTTCATGGCGCCCATCAACACCGCACCCATCCCCATTCCAATGAGGGCTCGACCAACACCCAGCGTCACTCCCGATTCCGCTGCGGCGAATGCCAGACAGCCGGCGGCTGCAAGCGCCAACGCCATTGGTACGACGCGCTTTGGCCCATATCGATCCAGAGCGATGCCGAGGGGGATCTGCACCGCCGCCACCGAGAAGTAGAAGAGACTGGTAATGAAGCCGAGCTCGGACGCGGAAAGGCCGAACTCTGCGCTGAGCTCGCCGGAGATTACGGCGTTCGCCGTCCGCAGAAAGGCTGAGAGAAAGTACGCCGCAGTGTAGACCGTGAAGGTTATCAGGGGTCAGTACCTCTGCCCGGCGGGCCGCCATTGCGTATTGTGCATTCCGCAAGCGTGGATCAGGGATGATCCGCTGTCAAGTTGGCCACGAGTGGCGTGAGCCGGCGGTACGCCCCTTCGTGGACGCTCAGGAATGCCATCCACACGTACGGATCCAATCCGCCGAGAACCGGGGTGCACTTCTGGGCTTGATCGATACTCGTCTAACAACGCACTCTCAGATGTCGTTCAATCACGAAAGGGGCAAGCCATGGACCAAGGCTTTGTTGTCCGAAAGGCGCGGCACGGTGACGAGGCCGGCACTGGGCGTGTTCACGTCGACACGTGGCGGCACGCCTACGACGGGCTCATTGCGAAGGATTTCCTCGAGCGTCTCAGCTACGAGCGCTCACAGCGGAACTGGGAGCGAGCGCTTGAGAAGTCTGCGGTCTACTACGTAGCTACCGTCGGGGAACAGATCGTCGGGTTCGCAATCGGCGGCCCCACGCAGGTCGATCACGGCTCCGGTGACCGGGACCGCGCGGGGTCCGCAGGTGTCGGGGAGATCTTTGCCATATACGTGTTGCCGGAATACCAGGGCTACGGGATTGGCTGCACGCTCTTTCAGGCGCTAGTGCGTGAGCTCCAGAATCGGGGCTTCCGGCCCCTCGAGCTCCGGGTGCTGAAGGCCAACCAGCAGGCGCGCAGCTTCTACGAGCGACAGGG
>CAYPTH010000132.1:0-5158 GCA_964413635.1 uncultured Spirochaetaceae bacterium | reverse complement strand
GCGACAGGGAATATGACGTCGTGGTGTACCGGATGCAGGAAAACTAGGCGAGTGCGCTCTCCACGAGGGTGATGCGCCGTTCCCGGGGATCGACCCGCAGTGGCACCCCAAGAGGCACAATGAGTTGCGGGTCGGTGTGACCGAAGTCGACGTTGCCCACAATCGGCATGTCCCCTCTGCCGAACTCACGAGTGATAATTCGGACAAGGCCTTCGTAGAGCCGCGCCTTGTCTTCATCGTCATATCCCCGGGGGCGTCCAAAGAGGACTGCCGCGGCGTGATCGAAGGCACCCTGCATTCCGTAGTTGCGAAGCATATACGTGACCGAATCGACCGGCGGAACCTCTTCCGAGGTTTCGAAGAATAGAACCTTCCCGTTGAAGAAGTGCGGCGTCGGCCAGTAGGCGGTGCCCTTCATCATTTCGAGCACCTCAATGCAGCCGCCCCACGCTCTGCCTTCCACCGCGTGGTCGCCCTGCAGCCAGTTCCAACCGACATCGTTTTTTTGGAGCACATTCACCTTGCCGACCTTGGCCGGGTCGCGCCAATCGGGATAGCCTTCGCACCACTGCGCATAGGGGTGGTACTCGTAGCCGGCCGTGTCGTCAAACAACATGTGGCGAATGTGTTCCGCGAATTCCGGTGGCAAGGCGGACAGCTGAGCAAACCCAGCCATGACGGCCGGCCCGTACAATGTTGCAAGACCATGCAGGGCGAAGTACGCGAGAAGCGTGGTCGTGTCCGAGAATCCCATGAAGGGCTTCGGATTGGACAGGACCGTGTTGAGGTCGATGTACGGAAGGATGCGAACCGAGTCGTCCCCGCCAATGGATGAGAGGACCATATCGATGTCCGGGTCTGCAAAGGCCGCGTTCACGTCGTTAGCACGAATTCGGGGATTCTCGTACAAGGTCTCTGCATCCGTCCGTGCGTGGGGGAGCTCCTTGATATGAAGTCCCATCCCGCGCAGCTCGTTCAAGCCCGCCTCATGAATGTGAGGGAAGCGGCTCGGTGCGCCCGAGGAGGGGGAGACCACACCCACGGTAGATCCAGGCTTCAATCTGGTCGCTTTGACAACGTTCATATATCCGTCCGCGCCCACTTTGAACAATGATCACGAAACCATCAATACTGCGCCACAAGTGTTCGCTTGACACTAAATCGAGCTCTTGTTATATATAAAAAATAGGATATAAATGGAGAGCGAAGTGGAACGCATACTGATCATAGGTGGAGTCGCGGCGGGTGCAACGGCGGCGGCGCGAGCGAGAAGACTGTCCAGTGAGGTGGAGATCACGGTCCTCGAATCGGGGCCGGATATCTCCTTTGCGAATTGCGGGCTACCCTACTACTTGAGCGGAGACATTGACCGCAGGTCCAAGCTCATATTGCAGAGTCCGGAAAGCTTCCGGGAACAGTACGATGTCCATGTCGAGGTTGAGACCGAAGTCATTGGCATTGATCGCGAGGCAAAGAAGGTCCGGGCGCTGCAGAAGTCGACGGATCGCAGAGTCGAGTTTCCCTACGACAAGCTGATCCTCGCCCAGGGCGGGAAGCCCCTCGTGCCCGGGATTCCCGGAGTGGAGCAGGCCCACGTCTTCTCACTGTGGACGCTCCGCGACATGGACGCCATCCACGACTGGATTCAGCACGAGGCGCCGGAGACGGCGGTCGTGGTCGGGGGAGGCTTCATCGGCCTCGAGATGGTAGAGGCGCTGCGCAAGCGTGGCCTCGACGTCTCGCTGGTGGAGCGGCTCCCCCATGTCATGCCGAACATGGAGCCCGAGATTGCGGGCTACCTCCAAGAGGAGCTGGAAGCCTACGGTGTGGATGTGCACACCTCCTCATCGGTCTGCCGGATCGGCGAGAAGGATGTCGAGCTCGAAGACGGACGCACCCTCGGCGCCGACATGGTGCTCATGTCGGTCGGCGTGAAGCCGACGCTGAAGCTCGCCGAGGAGGCGGGACTCACGATTGGCGAGGCCGGCGGTCTGGTTGTGGACGAGTATTTGCAGACCAGCGACCCGGCAATCTACGCCGCAGGCGACATGGTGGAGATCGAGCACCGGGTGAGCACGAAGAAGGTGCGCATTCCGCTGGCCGGTCCTGCAAACCGCCAGGGCCGCATTGCCGCCTCCAACATCCTCGGCGAACGACGCAGTTACACCGGCGCGCAGGGGACGTCCATTGTCAAGGTCTTCGATGTGGCCGCCGGCTCGACAGGGCTTTCCCTCTCTCAGGCGCGCGCCGCCGGGATCGAAGCGGACGCCGTTGTCGTGCACAAGGAAAACCACACCTCCTACTTCCCCGGGGCAACGCCGGTGACGGTCCTGGTGATCTACGACCGTGACTCGGGACGCATTCTCGGCGGTCAGACTGCGGCTGCCGACGGCGCGGATAAGCGCCTCGACGTGCTCTCCACGGCCATTGCCGCCGGCATGACCATTGGCCGGCTTGCCGAGCTCGACCTGGCCTACGCCCCGCCCTTCGGTACCGCCAACGATCCCCTCAACATGGCGGCCTTCGTTGCGGAGAACCGAATGAGCGGATTCAGCCCGGCGGTTACTGCGGCTGAGCTCGACACCTTGCTCACGGCCCTCGACGAGCCCCCCGTCGCGGTGGATTTGCGGGATCCCTTCAGCTTCAACGGCTCACACGTCCAGGGTGCGTACAACGTCGCGCTCAGCCAGCTGGTCGATCGGACCGCCGAGCTTCCCCGGGAGCATCCGATTCTCGTCATCAGCGAGGACGGCAAGACGGGACATCAGGCGCTGCGGCGGCTCCGACAGGCGGGCTTTCAGTCCGTGTACAACGTCTCCGGCGGATACACCAGCATTGCGCGCTTTGCCCGGGCCCTCGGCTTTCAGTATCTCGACGTGCAGCTCTCCGCGGTGGAGAAGAAGAGCCTCTCCGAGGAAGCGGGCGGCCCCGGCGCCACATCCGCCGGTGCAGCCGCCGGTGAGCACGCCGACGCAGCGGGCCCCGCCGCCGGACCGGACGGCCAGGCCGCCGCCGCAAGCTCTCCGCTTTCCGGCAGCGACCCCTTGGTCGTCGATGTTCGCTCCCCCGAGGAGTACCACTCCGGTGCCGTCGAAGGGGCGGTCAACATTCCCCTCGACGACCTCGGTGAGTACATCGACAGCTTCGGAGAGAAGGATCGAGACATTACCCTCTACTGCGCCTCCGGCGCTCGGAGCGCCTACGCCGTGCACATTCTGCAGCAGCGGGGTTACTCCAACGTGAAGAACGGCGGCGGCCTCATGGACATGATGATGGGGCAGCGATAGCACGAATGTTCTCGTTGCCGGCTATCGGTACTGACTCCCGATCATCCACACGACTGCGCCGGGAATGAGCTCGCCACTTACCAGAGCAAGCCAGGTGAAGAAACTCGGTTCGAATATGTCATTGAACACGTATGCAACCAGAACGCGAATGAGCCAGAGCGCCGCAATCACGACGCAGGAGAGTCGGACCACGCGACCGGAGGTGCGACCGAAGAGAACCCAGATAAGTACGGCTCCGGCGGCAATTTCGAGGATCGAAATGATGACGGTGAGCGCATTGCCGCTTTCGCCGAAGGCGTCGGCGACGGAACGGGCGAACTGATTCCACTCCGAGTTGTATGCAATCAGGTCCGACACCCCAAGAGACACGAGGTAGATCCCCGTAATCAACTGCAGCAGTGCGAGGGGACTCATCCATTTCGTTCGTGTTGCCATGGCGCTCTCCTGACTTGTATATTCGCGGCGACACCCTTACGTGTCAACTCATCCCTCCTGTCTATTATTACATGTCGTGAAACTGTGTAAGCCGCAGGGCGCTCCTCATCACGTCCGCCGCACGCCGGTCAATCGCTTCCGCCTTGTCGGCCGGACCGCTCGGAGGCTACGGGCTCAATGCGCTTGATGCCGTCTCTGTCCAGGATGAGACGGAACCGCTCGAGTCGCCGTTCCTCGCCGGCGCGATAGTCCACAATCAGATTGAGGTGGTAGACGCGTTTTGCAGATCGAACATCGACGGCATTCTTGCCGGTCACAACGGGGACGGTTGTCGATTGGACCGCAAGATAGCGTACCATGTTCGCCAGATCCACGATTGTAATGTCGGCAAGCCCCTGGATGCGGTGGTGGAGCTTGCGAAGCGTTTTGGCGCGCATGTTCACGACCTTGCGGTATAGCAGGTGCGATTCCTCCTCGCTTCGGGCAAGTTGCGCCTCGAAGGGGCCTTGGCCGCGGAAGGTCACGATTCTCTCCGCGGTCTTTTTCAGGGGCACGAAGGTGGTGCGCTCACGGACCGTAGCGAGCTTTCTCTTCCAGAAGGAGTCGTAGAGATGCTTCCGGCGGTCGTAGAAGCGCGCTCCCACCGAGCGTCGAAAGTAGTCGCGAAAGATGTCCTTCATGCGGTCCTTCACCATGTAGCTCACGACCAAGAGTATGAACAGCGAGGTTGTGATGTTCCCAAACTCGCTCTGGCCGTAGAACGCGAGAGAGGTAGCGACGGCCATGGCGATCCCGGCGGCAATGGCGTAGAGGACGTGTTGAATGCGCTTGGCTTCGTTTGTCGTCTTTACCTGGAAGAAGAGAACCTCGGAGGAGTACTTCTTCAGCATCTTCTCGCGGTAGACATACTCCTCGAGCTTGCGCTCCTCTTCGGTCTCTGGAAAGCTTGTCGGGTAGCCCTGTTCCTGACGATACCGAAGCTCTGCGATGAGGACCTTTGCAATGCGTTTGTATGCCGAATCCGCCGCGGGTTCGTCTTCGTTGCGCTGGAGGAATGCGGTGAGGTACCGTTCGAGGAGGAGCGACAGGTGCTCGTCTATCATCCGACAGTGCTCGTGGAGGTGCTCTTCTTCCTGCCGTGAAAGCACCTCTTCCGTGACGGAGTGCAAACGACTTGCGACCTGGTGCAACTGCTTCACCAGCGCCGCCGGGTTATCACACTCCTGAATGACCGGCTCGGCTTCTTCGTCCTCATCTTCGATTGTGGTTACCGCACGAACGCCTCCGAGGGACTCTCGGAGGAGGGACTTGTATACCGCGCCAAGCATCTTGGTCTCGTAGATGAACGTGTTCTCGTGAATAGGCGACTGATCGGCAACGAGACGCTCGACCCGACACAGCGGTGACTCCGAGGAGTTAGGATCCGTCAGCTCGTC
>CAYPTH010000131.1:0-7515 GCA_964413635.1 uncultured Spirochaetaceae bacterium | reverse complement strand
GTCGCGGCGGTGCTTAGCGTCCGACGGCGTCGCGCAAGCCCTCACCGAATAGATTCACACTCAGCACCGAAAGCATGATCATGGCGCCGGGGAAGACCGCGAGCCACCACGCTTCCGGCAGATACTGCCGCGCCGTCGCCAGCATACGACCCCAGTCGGCCGTGGGTGGCTGGGTACCCAAGCCCAGAAAGCTCAACGAGGCTGTTGCCAGGATGGCAAAGCCGACGCTGAGGGTGCTCTGGACCAAGAGCGGCGCCATGACGTTGGGCAGCAGGTGTCTGATCATGATCCACGGGCCGGTGGCGCCGGTTGCCCGGGCGGCGGTGACGTACTCGCGCTCGCGAATGGTCAGCACTTGTCCGCGCACGAGCCGCGCGTAGTTGGGGATGTTCACCACCGCCACCGCAAGCATCGCGTTGATCAGGCCCGAGCCGAGGGCGCCAACGATCGCCAGGGCAAGGAAGAGGGTTGGAAAGGCGAGGAGGACGTCCATCACACGCATCATGACAAGGTCGGTGCGGCGCCCCAAGAAGCCCGCAATGAGACCGATTGCCGTGCCGACGGCGCCGCCGAGCATGACCGGCATGATGCCCGCCATGAGGCTTACTCGTCCTCCAAAGACCACGCGCGCCAGAAGGTCGCGGCCGAACTCGTCGGTTCCCAGGGGGTGCTCCGCGCTCGGGGGCTGCAGTCGCTCGCGCCATCCCTGTTCCGCGGGATCCGCGAGGGGCAGCACGGGCGCGGTTAGCGCAATGAGAACGAGGAGTACGAGAAGGACGAGCCCTGCTACAGCCGGACGATTACGCCGCAGTCGTTTCCACATCTATTCGTACCGTATGCGAGGATCGAGGGCCAGGTACAGAATATCCACCAGAAGATTCACCAGGTTAAAGAGGATGGCGATCCAGAGGATAGCGCCTTGAATCATGGGAAGGTCGCGGGCTTGGATTGCCGTGACGGTGAGACGCCCGAGTCCCGGCAGGCTGAAGATGGTCTCAACCACGACGGCACCCCCGAGCAGGTGCCCGAATTGGAGCCCCAGTGTCGTGACGACGGGGATGAGCGCGCCCTTCAAGGTGTGTTTGAAGACCACGGTCGTGCGGCGGAAGCCCTTCGCCTGGGCGGTCCGCACGTAATCCTGGCCGAGCTCATCCACCAAGGAGGAGCGGGTCATCCGCGCAACGAAGGCAACGCTGGGGAAGGCAACGGTGAGAGCGGGAAGGACCATGTGGCGCCATGTCCCGACTCCGGAGGGCGGGAGCAACCCCAAATTGAGGGCGAAGGCGTGCATGAGCAGAATGCCCAACCAGAACACCGGCATGGAGACGCCGAGGAGCACCACGATGGTCAGTCCGCCGTCTATGAAGCTGCGCGGGCGCATGGCGGTAACCACCCCGGCCCCTATGCCGAGGACGCCGGCGAGCCCAAGGGAGAGCGTGGTGAGTTGCAACGTCAGGGGAAAGCGAGAGGCAACCTGCTCGAACACCGGTTGGCCGCTCTGATACGACCTGCCCAGGTCACCGCGGATCGCATTGTATACGAAATCCGCGTACTGCACGTACCACGGGCGGTCCAGCCCAAATTGTTCGCGGATGCGCTCGATCTCCGCCTCGCTGACGCCGCGCGCCTCCTGGCCCAAGATGGCCCGGACGGGGTCTCCCGGTGTCAAGAAGAAGATGATAAACACCAGGAAGGAGACCCCGAGGAGAACCGGAACCAAGGCCAGGATGCGCCGAATGATATAGGCGAGCATTGGCTCCCTTATTGAACGCGCGCCTCCCGCAAGTCAAGGCCGATCGAGGAGAAGGCGTAGACCTCGCCCTCGAGCCGGTTTCGCTTTGCGTAGGAGGAGAGGGGGTAGTAGAGCGTCAGGTAGGGGAGCTCCTCCTGTACCTGCCGGTGAACCCGAGCGTAGAGCTCGCGGCGCTCGGCGTTGTCGCTCGTCCGGCGCGCCTGCTCGAGCCACTGATCGACCTGCGAGCTCCGGTAGTTGGAGCGATTGTCCCCGTTGGTCTGACTCGAGTGCAGCAGGGCATAGAGGGTGTAGTCGGCGTCCAAGGTGACGGTACCCCAGGTGGTGAGCCACAGAGCGTGGTCGCTTTCACCGGTCGCTCGGGCAAAGGCACCGTAGTCGGTAACCTCCACCGATAGATCGATGCCGATATCCGAAAGCTGTGCCTGGATGGCCGTGGCAATCTGGCGCGTCTCCGCCGTCTCGAAGGTGTTGAGCGTGAGCTCGATCGGCGTTTCCAGGCCGGACCCTTCGATCAGGCTGCGGGCGCGCTCGGGGTTGTAGGGTATGCTCTCCACATCGGCCTCGGAACCGAATACGGTCTCGGGCACCATGGTCGTCGCCTTTTCGGCCATGCCGTCGCGGAGCGTCTCGATCATGCCCTCGCGGTCGAGTGCCAGGGCGATTGCGCGGCGCACGTCTTCGTTGCCGAGGACACTGTGCTCCACGTTGTAGCCCAGGTAGACCGAGCCCCATCCCAGGAAGCGCTCAACCTGAATGTCATTGTTCTCCCGGAAGTCGCCGAAGCGCTCGGGAGGAACGTTGCTCATGAGATCGATGTTTCCGGTCTGAAGCTCCACCACTTGGGTACCGACCTCCGGAATCACTCGCATTACCAGCTCTTGGAGGGTTGGCTCACCGCCCCAGTAGTCGGGGTTAGCCGTCAGGCGGACCTCGGAGCCGGCAACTTGGCTCTCGAAGGCGAAGGGTCCTGTGCCGATAGGGTTCGTCCCCAGGTCGCTCTCGGCGGCCGAGGGACTCACGATTGCGGTTACGGGGTGCGAGAGGTGCGCCGGAAGCGGAGCGAAGGGCGCATCCGTGGTGATTCGAACCGTGTATTCATCGACCACCTCTACATTCGTCACCATGGTGATGATGAACGAGCCGATTGCCTCGGTCTCCGGGTCCAGGAGCCGTTCCAGGCTAAACTTCACCGCCTCGGCGTTGAAGGGGGTGCCGTCGTGGAAGGTCACGTCCTCGCGAAGGGTGAGCTCGTATGTCGTGTCCGATACCATCTCCCAACCCGTGGCCAGTCGCGGGGTCAGCGTGCCGTCGGCGTTGCGGTGCACCAGGGTCTCGTAGATCTGATTGGTCACCGTAAACACGAAGCCGTTGAAAGACTTGTGGGGGTCCAAGGTTGCAGGATTCCCAGCGAGGGCTATAGTAACGGACTGCTCCGGTTCCTCGGCCTGCCCGGCGGCAAAGGCGCCGGCGGCGACCAGCACCGCGAGCAGGATCGTGACCGTCAATGAAAACGCAGCTCTCATAATCTGTATCCTCCCAATGTAGAGTAAGGTTAGTGGAATTATAAACATTAAACGGCGTAATGCGTAGGGGGAAGCTTGTGGAATAGTTCCTTTGTAGAAGTGGAACGCAAAGACTACCCCGAGCGCGATTCGAACGCACGACCTACTGCTTAGGAGGCAGTTGCTCTATCCTACTGAGCTACCGGGGCAGGTGGCTTCAATCTACCCGCCGCCGCGCCGGGGTGTCAACGTGGCCGGCCACGAACGTCGCCCGCGCCGGCAACGCCGGGCCGCACGCGATGCCGACGATGTGGCTTGGCTATCGAAGCCTGATCGTGGTAGACAACGTGGATAAGGTTGGAGACCCATGAAGCATTGGTCGATTCGGGTGAAGGTCGTCGTAGCGACCCTTCTTGGCGTGCTCGTGTTCGCGATCTTCGCCACTGCCTACGCCGTCTATGAGTTCCGCGGAGAGATTGACCGTCTTAACCGGCGTGATTTCACCGAGCGAATCCGCAACATTGAGTTCGAGTATCAGGCGGTAGACGCGGTCTCCGCGGCCTCGGACGAGGTATGGCTCCTGCAGCAGGACCTTCTCGAGCGGCTCCAGGCGCGCTACGTCAACGTCGAGGACCTCCGCGTCTATCCCTTCATTGTCAACGGAGAACGGGAAGTCATTCTCCACAACCCTGCCAGCCCCGTTGACGAGGCCTTTTACGAGTCGGAGCCCGCCGGCGAGATTATTCAGAAGCAGACGGGGACGCACACCTTCACTTACCAGGGCGTGGGCAAGTGGGCCATCTTCGAGTACTACGAGTCCTGGGATTGGATCACCGGATACATTGTCAATCAGTCGACGCGATTCGCCGCGGTGGTGCCGTTCGCGCGGAACATCAGTATTGGCGTAGTGGTGGCGGCGGTATTGATTGCCCTCTTTCTCGTGCCCTTTCTGCGCCGCACCTTCGGGCCCTTGTCTCTCCTTCCCGCGGCCACGGAGGCCATCCTCAAAGGAGACTTCTCGAGCAAGCTCCCGGTGCGTTCCCGCGACGAGGTCGGACAGATAACCGAGAGCTTCAATGAGTTCTCCGCCCGGCTCGGCACGGCGGTGGCGCAGTTGCGCGACCTTGCAGCAGAGAATGCGGAGGTAGAGGAGAATCTCAACCGCCAAGCGAGCGACACGGCGACGGCGACGCGCACGATTGCCGCCGGCGCCTCCCAGGCGCGCGACTCCATGGAGAGTCTGAATGAGGAAATCCGCGAGTCCACCGAGGGGCTACAGCGCATCTCGGCAAACATCTCACAGCTCGGTAGTGCCATTGAGCGGCAGCGCCAAGCATTGAGCAACTCTAGCTCTTCCGTAGAGGAAATGACCGCCTCGGTTGACAGCATTTCATCCATCACTGCGGCCAAGGAAGAGGATTCGAAGACCCTGGCGCAAACGGTGGCGACGGGCGGCGAGAAGCTTGGGGAGACTCGAGAGTCCATTAAGACGATCACGGCGAGTATCGGTGACATTTCCAACCTGGTGGAGTTGATCTCCAACGTAGCCACGCAGACGAACTTACTGTCGATGAACGCCGCAATCGAGGCGGCCCACGCCGGCGAGGCGGGGCACGGTTTCGCCGTCGTCGCGGAGGAGATCCGGAAGCTCGCCAACGAGACAAGCGAAAGCTCGAGCTCCATATCCGCCATTATTCAGCGCGTCATCGAGACAATTCGCAGCGCCGACTCGGCCAGCGAGGAAACCGACGCCGTATTCGAGACAATCCGCACCGAGGTCGACCAGGTTCTCGCCTCATTTGCCGAGATCCGTGCCGGCACCTCCGAGATGGCCTCGGGAAGCCAGGAAATCCGGCAGGCCATGGAGGTCGTGAATGAGGTTTCCGGAGAGGTTCGTTCCGGGTCGCAGGAGAGTCAGGCCTCAACGGAGCGCATTGCGCAGGCCATGGACCGAGTCGATCGCGTGAGCACCGAGATCTTGAACGGAATCTCCGATATAACCGAGCAGTCCAACCGCTCCGCCACGGCCATGGCGGAGGTCGATGATTCGGTGAACCGACTCCACGACAGCATTGTATCCATGTCGAGCCTCGTGAAGCGCATGTCCGGGGAAGGTGCATGAATCTGAAGAAGGTCCTGAGCCCCGCAACGGTCACGGTGAATCTTCCGGGAAGCGAGAAGCTCGAGGTGATCGAGGCGCTGGTTGACCTGGCCATGAATAGCGGCAAGATCAAGGATCGCGAGCAAGCGCTCGAGAGTGTTGTCGAGCGGGAGCGCAAAATGACCACCGGCATGGAGCACGGCATTGCCATTCCCCACGGGAAGACGGATGCCGTGGATGACCTGGTCGTTGCGGTTGGGATTACGCCCGAACCCATCGACTTTGAAGCCATGGACAAGCAGCCGTGTCGGATATTCATCATGACCCTCTCCCCGGTTGCGCGAAAAGGACCGCATATTCAATTTCTTGCCGAGATCACCCGAATCCTCAAAGAAGAGGAGCGCCGCAAGGAGCTTTTGGCCGCCACTTCGCCGCGGGAAGTGATCAACGTCATTGTGAGGTAATTCGTGGGTGAGTCGTCACACGACTTAACGCATCTCATGACCGTCTTGGTGCTCCAGTTGGCGGTCATTCTCATTTCCGCAAAGATTATCGGCTATCTCTTTCAACGCTTCCTGCGCCAACCGCGGGTCCTCGGCGAGTTGGCCGCCGGCATGATCATTGGCCCCTACGCCCTGGGGCAGTTCTTTATCCCCCTGATCGGGCAGCCCCTCTTCCCAATTGGTGAGGGGGTGCTCCCGGTGAGCCCCGAGCTCTACGGCTTCGCCTCGGTGGCCTCCATCGTCCTGCTCTTCCTTGCGGGTTTGGAAACCGATCTTCCCACATTCTTGCGCTTTTCGGTGGTGGGCTCACTGGTTGGGCTTGGCGGCGCGGCGGTGGCCTACCTGGCTGGAAGCGGTGTGGCAATCTGGCTTTTTCCCGGCGTCGACGGCTTTCTCCATCCGGTCGCCCTCTTTTTAGGTGTCCTTTCCACAGCGACGTCGGTGGGTATTACCGCGCGCATCCTGTCGGACAAACGCGAAATGTCCTCTCCGGAGGGCGTGAGCATCCTCAGTGCGGCCGTGCTTGACGATGTCATCGGCATCATTCTCCTGGCGGTTGTGGTCGGCATTGTCCGGGCAGAGGGAGCGGCAGGGCAAATAGATTGGGGACAGATCGGAATCATTGCCGGGAAGGCGTTCGGTTTCTGGCTCTCCTTCACCGTAATCGGGATTCTGCTGGCGCCAAAGCTCATCAAGGGCTTGAAGGTCTTTCGATCCATGGACGTCCTCGCCGGCACGACCTTCGGCATCGCCCTGTTTCTCTCGGGCCTCTCCGAAACAGCGGGTCTCGCCATGATCATTGGTGCCTACGTTACGGGCTTGAGCCTGAGTCAGACCGATATTGCGCATCAGCTGCGGGAGCGGCTTTCGGGGCTCTACGACTTCCTGGTTCCGGTTTTCTTCTGCGTTATGGGCATGCTTGTGGACTTCTCAGCCTTCGCCTCGGTCGTCGGCTTCGGGCTTCTCTACGCCGCGGCGGCCATTCTGGGCAAGATTCTCGGCTGCGGAGTTCCGGCGCTCTTTACCGGGTTCAACCTGAAGGGGGCCCTCCGGATCGGCCTGGGTATGCTCCCGCGCGGCGAGGTCAGTCTCATTATTGCGGGGATCGGCCTTTCCACCGGCGCCATCCCCGCCGAGCTCTTCGGCGTCGCCGTCTTGACCATGCTTATCTCCACGGTTGCGGCGCCGCCGCTCATTATCAAGAGCTTTGACGGTACGCCCGGCTACGTCGCCAAGCGCGGCGCCCGCGCCGCCACGGCGGAAACCCAGCGTGTTGTGACCCTGGAGCTTCCCACCGCCCTCACGGCAGAGTTCTTTCGACGGCGCATCCTGCAGTCTTTCCGCAACGAAGAGTACTTTGTGAACCGGATCGACTTCGAGAACGAGATCTATCAGATCCGCCAGGAGGACGCCATCATTACGCTGACCCAGAGCGGCAACACCATCCACGTACAGACCGACGCCGAGAACGAGTCCTTCGTCCGCTTTCTCATGGCCGAGGAAATCGTCGAGCTCCGTGACCTCCTCGAGGGTCTGGAAAAGATGAACAAGCAGGGCGATATGGGGCAGAACCTACTGGGCGGAATCTTCGACTAAACTAACGTATTACGCAGCCTGTTGAAAATCGGGGGCCAACTCACCCTGCAGGAGATC
>CAYPTH010000130.1:6852-7936 GCA_964413635.1 uncultured Spirochaetaceae bacterium | reverse complement strand
GCCTGCCCCGAGACGGCGACCTGCGTTTCGAGCCAGAGCTCGGACCGGCGTCACTACGTTCCTCCCATTGAGTACTCCGGATCGATCGACAACGCGAAGGCGCGGCTCTTAGAGGCGCTCGACCGATCTGGGAAGGCCGACTTCGTAGCGGACGCGCCGGAGTACGTACGCTGTGAATTCCACCGGCGTTTCACGGATGCTGTTGATGACGTGGAGTGTTATCTCCCCCCGGACGAGCCGGTGATCCACATTCGCTCCGCGTCACGGACGGGACGCGTGGATTTCGGCGCGAATCGTCGTCGTGTCGAGCGGATACGGCGCAATTTCCGCGCTATTCCCTAAGCCGAGTCCCGAACGGCACTTCAGTACAGAACACGATCGTCCTTCTCATTCCAACGTTTGAACACCTGTAGGCAGGCATCGCGGTCGACGACGTTCATGATGATCTCTCGTTCCTCGGGATCACGAGCAATGTCGGCGTAGATGTCCAGGTCGTTGAAGCCGAGCTCTGCGGCATCTTCCTTGCTTGCTCCACGGTGAATGGTACCGATCCGCGCCCAGTGGATGGCCCCGTAGCACATGGGGCAGGGCTCGCAGGTCGTGAAGATCTCGCAGTCGGAGAGGTCGTAGCGGTTCAGGAAGGCGGCGGCTTCCCGGATAGCGTTCACCTCCGCGTGTGCCGTGGGATCGTTGGTCGCGACGACGCGATTATGGCCGGTGCCCACAATCACGCCGTTACGCACAACTACGGCGCCGAAGGGGCCTCCCTCGTTGCGTTCTACACCCAATGTAGCCTCTTCGATAGCCCTCTGCATGTACTCGTTCATTTCCGCCAGTCCTCCAGCAAGTCCCTTACCCGCGGCGTGCCCCATCCAGCTTCCTATGATAGGCCTCACGTGGCCGCGCGGCAAGGTCGATGCGCCGCAAGACCGACGCGCCGAGCCTATGTTTCGAGGGGCAACAACACCGCATCTTCCGGCGTGAAGGCGAGGTAAACCTCGTCGCCGATGTCACGGTGTGCCCCTGCGTAGACCACGAACTCCTTCTCCGCCGCCTCGTTACTCCGGCAGGTGTACTCGAAGAA
>CAYPTH010000130.1:0-6752 GCA_964413635.1 uncultured Spirochaetaceae bacterium | reverse complement strand
CCAGCACGAATTGCCGGAAGCTGTGAAAAACCGTCTGGTCCCCGCGGCTTTCAACAGAGCCCTCGAGGAAATTCGCGTCGCCGACGAAGGAGGCGGCAAAGCGGCTGGTCGGGGCGGCAAAGACCTCTTCGGGCGGACCCTGTTGGATAATGCCGCCGTCTCGAATGAGCACCAGGTGATCGGCAATGGACATGGCCTCGTCGCGGCTGTGGGTAACAAAGACGGTGGTCACGCCGAGCTTGCGCTGAAGGCGCATTACCTCGCGCCGAAGATCCCGCCGGAGGATGGCATCGATAGAGGAGAAGGGCTCGTCGAGGAGCAACACATCGGGCTCGATCACCAGTGCGCGGGCCAGGGCCACCCGCTGGCGCTCTCCGCCGGACAGGGTGTGGACGCTCCGCGCGCCGTACTTCGGCAACCCTACAACTGAGAGGAAGCGCTCCACCCGTTCTCGGATTTCATCCTCGTCGGTCTTTCGCACGCGTAGACCGTAGGCAACGTTGTTGAAAACGTTCATGTGGGGAAAGAGCGTGTAGTCTTGAAAGACGAATCCTACCCGCCGATCCGCCGCCGGAGTGGAAGTTACATCTTTGCCCTCAATCACAATGCGGCCGGAATCGGGCTGCTCGAAGCCGGCAATGAAGCGGAGCGTCGTCGTCTTGCCGCTTCCACTCGGTCCGAGGAGTGAGACCAGGCTGCCCCGGGCAACTTCGAGGCTGAGGGATATGGAAAAGCCGTCTTCATACCTGCGCGAAACACCGTCCAAGGTCAGCATGAGCAATCCTAATGAGAGCTAGAATCTATTATCCGAAAGAGCACGAGACACAGAGCGAGATAGACAACACCGAGGGCCAGGGCGACATCGAAACTTCGGAAGCCAATGAGCCGGTAAATCGCCACCGGGAACGTTGCAATGCGGCCCGCGCCGACGGTCAGCACGATCGTCAAGTCGGCAAAGGGAATGGCCAGGCTGTATGCAAAGGCGTTCACGAGGGGCCGCCGCAGAAGGGGCAGAGTGATATCCCGGGAGAGTCGAAGACCCTTCGCGCCGAGCGCCTCGCCGGACTCGATGTAGTGGTCCCGCACCTCTTCCACCGAGCTGCGTAAGATTCGAAAGACTATCGGAAACGCAATAAACGCCTGCCCCAGCACCACCAGTACCACGTGCGGAATCACGCCACCGTACAAGAGACGGAGACCCAGCGCCAAGGTTACGAAGGAGATGCCAATGGGGATCTGGAAAGTGGAATCCAATCCCGGGCTTCTTCGTCCCCGCAGTGCAAGGACCAGGGGGACGGTCAGCGCCATGGTAAGGATGCCGCTCGCGAGCGCCATCAGGACGCTCCGCAGAATAACGCCGCCTAGGGAGCTCCGTATCACCGAGGGAATGTCTCGCGGGCTCGCGCCCGGGATAAAGAGCTCGGAGAAGTTCTGGATGCCGAGTCCGGCCTCTGAGGTGAATGCTCGCAGAGTCATGGTGAGGATTGGACCCAAGAGAAAGAGGAGAATGAACCCGAGATAGATCACCGCGCCCGTGCGCGCCGGCACCGGCAGGCTCCGCAACGAGGGCAGCCTTCTCTGCGCCCCATGGGAACGCTGGGTGGTCGTCCGGCTCACCCCACGGGCTACACCGAAAATGAAGGCGAAAGAGAAGAGGAGTTGGAGCAAGGCGTAGATGGAGGCGGCGCCGAGATCCAGATTCACGTTCATTTCTTTGAAAATCTGCACCTCGAAGGTGGAGAACTGAATGCCACCGAAGACAAGAACGATGCCGAAGCTCAGAAAGCTGTAGATGAAGACCAGAAGAAAGGCGCTCACCAGGGAGGGAACAAGCAGGGGAAGTGTCACGCGGCGGAGAAGGCCGAGGCCTCGATCGCCGAGGCTGTTACCAACTTCGGCGTATCTGGCATCGATCCCGGCCCAGCCGTCGGCTATGATTCGGAGCGCCAAAGAGAAATTGTAAAAGACGTGCGCCAGGATGATGCCGCCGAAGTTGTACACGAGGTTCAGATCCCAGGGGCCGAGTCGGTTAATGAGACCGTTTCGACCGTAGAAGCTGATCATGCAGATGACCACGATAATGCTGGGGAGCACGAAGGGGAGGAGGGACAGTGAATAGAGCAGTCGCCGGCCGGGAAAGCGGTGATGCGCCAACAAGTAGGCGCCGGGCAGCGCAATAAGCAGGCTGATCAGCGCCGATAGCGCCGCCTGCCCCACTGTGAACAGCGCGATTCGCCCGGTTTCTCCGCTTGTCAGGATGTCCGCCGCCATCCGGAGCAGCTTCGCTAGTGACGAGTCGGCAATGACCCGCCCGAAGAAGTAGAGAATCGGGGCGGCCAGGACGGCGGCGAGCGCAATAAGACCCGCCAGGACGGCGGGTCTCGTAATTAGCGCATTACCTTTTCCCATGCGTCCAACCAGTCGGAGAAGTTCTGCTGGACTCGTTCCTCATCCAAGGAGACGACCCGTTCGGGTTGCGGGAGCTCTTGGAAAGACTCCGGGAGCTCGACTTCGGGATGCACGGGATACATGAACTGATTCATGGGAATCTCCCGCTGAAACTCCGGACTCACAATGAAATCCATAAAGTGCTCCGCGTTCTTTCGGTTCTCCGCGCCCCGTGTGATTCCTGCAACCTCGATCTGGGCGTACGCCGTGCCGTTGAGATAGAGCGCCTTGTAGCGCTCGACACCCTCGAAGGCTAGGTGATACGCCGGGCTCGTGGAGTAACTCAAGACGATCGGCGCTTCGCCTTGCGTGTACAGGCCGTAGCCTTCGCTCCAGGTGCTCGTCACGGTGAGCACGTTCGGCTTCAGGCGCTGCCAGTAGTCCGTGTATTCATCCTCGCCGAGCTCGGCAATTGTGAGCAGGAGAAAGTTGCGCCCGGGCGAAGCTGTTGCCGGATTCATGAGAACGATGCTGTCCTTGTACGCACCGGCCGTGAGCTCCTCCCAGGTCTGCGGCGGATCGGATATGCTATTGCTATCGTAGTTCAAGGTGATGTACCCGAAGTCGAAGGGAATCACCCGGTTTTCCTGATCCAGCCGAAGGAAGTCCTCCCGGAGCTGCAAATTCGCCGGCTCATAGGGCTCGAAGAGCTCGGAATCGTAGATTCGTCCCAGGTAGGTGTTGTCCAAGCCGATTACGACATCGGCTTCCGGGTCTCGTCGCTGCAGGTACACCTGGTTGAAGAGCTGGCCGGTGTCCGCAAATCGCTCCACGGTGACCTCGACGCCGTACTCCTCACTGAAGTGCGTTCGGACGAGCTCCGCCAGAGGCTCGGGGAAGACATCATAGGTGTAGACCACCAATTCATCCCCTGGGGCGGTGTCGCCCTCCTGCGCTCCCGTCGCGAAGAGCGCAGGAACCGTGAACACTGCGATCACGAGTGAAAGCAGGAAGAGAGAAAATCGTCGTACCATACGTACCTCCTTGTGCATATGCACATTGTGGGAGGTGCTTTGCAAGGAATACGCGTGAAGGGAGAGTACCGTTCCCTACGCCGGTATTACCCGGATCAGGTCAATGGGTATGATCTCAGCCTTTCTTGCAGAAAAGCACCCCGTAACTGCCCATAAAATGCGCCGAGAAGCGGTGCTTGGTCAAGTGCGGCGCCGGCGTGCGTCGGGTACGCGCGTCGTCGGGGGCCACCGTCGCATCAAAATCCCGGAGCCAGGACGATGTTCACGTACCCGCCCCGATTCGGGCGTTGAAACGGGTAGGCGTAGTAGACCTGGAGCACGAAGGCGCCGAGGATGTTGAAGCGCGCCCCTCCGCCGACACTCGCCACGGGGACGCGGGCGTCGCTATCTCGCGCCCAACGCCACTCCGGCCGCGCCACGGGGTACCAGGCAACACCGGCATCTGCGAAGGCGAAGAGCGTTGTCGGCAGGTAGCGGAAGGGGAGGAGCCCGAGTTGCTCCGTCCCGAGAACGGGGAGGCGGACCTCCGCCTTCGCTGCGAGGACCCGGGAGCCGAAGATGCGGTCGTACTCGGGGCAGGAGTCGGCACCCTCTCCACAATCATCGGTCGTATAGCTTCCCGGATAGTATCCGCGCACGTGGAAGGAGGAGCCGAGATTGAGGGGGCCAATGAGGCCGTCCGTATTCTCCTGAAGGTACTGGCCCTCGTGAATGGCCTGAAAGGCGAAGCCAAAGGGACGCAAAAATGCATACTGCCGGAAGTCCAGCCGCGAATTGACAATGGTGAGGGAGCCGAGGCTCGCATCGGTTTCGGCGCGGAAACGGGTTCCCTTGAGGGGCCCGGTGAAGCCCGCGTTTGAGTAGTCGCCAACGAAGGCCAGCCCGCCTTGCGCCAGATTCAAGGGCTCGTCCGGCGTCGTCCTCTTGCTCTCTTCGAAGAGGGTCCTTCCGTCCTTCACGGCAATGACCTGCGTCTCCTTTAGGAAGCTGATCCTGGTATAGCCGCCGATCGACTCGAAGCGAAGGTTCTGCGACAGCGGATACTCGCCTAAGAGCTGGGCGCGGTCGACGAAGGTGCGGTCTATCACTCGAGTCGTGACTTGCGCCTCGGTTTCCGAGCCGTCATCCAACTCAACCGTCCGCTCCTCCTGCGAGGTCGAAACACTCCGGTAGGGCGTGTGCGATGCGGCGGCTCCCCACCCCAAACGACGCTGCTGGTTGAAGTACAGCGCCTGGCCACCAAGGTCAATGGTGGACCCTGCAAGCTGCATGTACAGAGACACAGTGTGGTTGTTGAGCAGATCCGCAAAGTTGAGGTTCACACTGCCGTATACCCCGGCGCCGAAGCGGCTGAAGGTCACGCCGAGGGCTGCCTGCCCAACCGAGGTGAGACGGAGGTGAGGACGGTAGTCGGATCCGCGAAAATCTTTGCCGTCAATCAAGCCCCGCTGTGTCTGATCCAAGTAGGTCGAGACAATGAAGTTCCGGAATCCGGGAGGGGTGAGATTGGCCCCCGAAGCGCGCTCGTCCTCCAGGACGGGGGTGCCTTCGAGGGATGCGAGATCCAGCGTTCGCAGTCGGTACTCCCGTTCTGCGAAGACGGTGAAGGCCGCGGTATCGTTTGCGCCCGCCACCGAGAGGGCGGGAGCGAGATCGGTGAATCCCGTTACTCCGGTGGCGACATTGCTCAACCGTACGGTGGTGCCCGTGGTCAGGTCGCGGCGATAGATGTTGGCAACACCATCCGGGTCGGCAACAAAGTAAAGGTGCCGGCCGTCGGCGGAAAAGTGCGGATTGATGTGCTTACTCGCCCCGGGAAGGGAAACGAGCTCCTCCGCCCCCGAGTCTATGTCGCGAATGGCGATCTTTGTCGCACCGAAGGCGAGCTCCTCGAGCTTGGTGTCATCCCCACGGTCGGTGACGTAGGCCAAACGCTCGCCTTCCTCGTCGTAGCTCGGCTGGAGATCGGAATAGCCGGTAGAGGTCAGCGCCTCGATAGATCCATCCGCCAGGCTGACCTCGAAGAGATCGCCCCGTCCGTTCCGGGTCCCCGCAACGACAAGGCGGTCTCCGTCGGGATGCCAGGCCACGTGAGAGATGCTGGTCACCTCTTCGAAGAAGAGCGTCTCCCGGATGTCGAGGCTTGGAACGTCGGCAATGGCAATTCCGTTGTTGCCCCGCCGCTGGACCACAAGGGCAAAACGATCCCCGCCGGGCGAGAAGGAGCCGCTCGAGTCGGTGAAGCGCAGTTGATCGAAATGGCGACTCGTAGCGCTGGTGGAGAGACGCCCGAGAATCTCGCCGCTTTGGGTGTCTGCAATGGTGAGCTCGAGGGAGAAGACGTCGGGCTGGGCGAAGAAGGCCACGTACGTGCCGTCGTGACGAAGGGTGGGAGAGATCACCAAGCCGTCTTGATCGGGAAGGAGCGCGGTACCGATCTCTTCGGCCGGTGTGCGCCGGCGAATCTGGGGGGAGAAGACCTTCCGCATATCATCGTGCCACCGATCGCTGAGCTCGTTGACATCGACCTCCAGAACGTTCGAGGCGGCGCGGCCGAAGCCGTTCTGCAGCGTCTGTTTGTAGAGCTCGCCCAGCTTGTCGTCGCCGAACTCGTAGCCCATGTAGGCCCACAGGGCGTGGCCGAAGCGGTAGGGGTTGTACTCGGGCTTGCGTCCCATGACGCGTATCGAGGGGAGGTCGTCCCGGGCCACGGCATCTCGCAACCACATGGCGGTCTGCGCATCCTTGGCCCCGAGGGTCGCGTACTCCGCCATGCCTTCGATCAACCACAGCGGCACGTTCGAGACAAAGCCCACGCCGCCGACGAACTGCTCCTGAAGATCGAAGTGGAAGCCGTGCACAAGCTCGTGACCAAGAACGTGGTTGTTCTGTGTGTTGCTGGGGCTCAACGGAACGACAATACGGCCCTGGCGGCCTTCGGTGACGCCCCCCACACCCTGGGAGATGAGGCCTGAGATCACATTCGTCTGCTGAAAATCCGGGTGATTCTCGTAGAGAATAATGGGTTGCCGCGTGCTCAGTGAGTGGTCGAAGAGGCGCTCGAAGCGGGAGTTCCAGCGCTCGAGCATCCGCGCGCTCTCGCTCGCGGCGTCTTCCAAGCCTCCGTAGTAGAGCACATTGAAGTGCTCGGTCTCGAGGACGTTGAAATCAAAGTCCTCGTAGCGGACCTTATTCCTGCCGAACTCCTGGGCTCCGGCCGCTCCGGAGCCCACCACAAACAGTCCGAGGATACACAGCACGAAGGCCGAGGCGCGTCTCATCCTCCATGTGTACGCAGAATTGGGGGTGTTCGCCAAGTCGTGGGCGCCC
>CAYPTH010000129.1:2643-7981 GCA_964413635.1 uncultured Spirochaetaceae bacterium | reverse complement strand
AGCGATTCGCGAAGCGATATCGCAAACCCGAAGGGCCCGACTTCTGGCGAAGGTGTACGAGGTCGATCCGAATCACGTTGCTGGGAAGTACGCAGTGGTTTCGTCGTTCGCCGTGGAAATTGCCGACGCTCTATCCAAGGTACGTGCACGCCTTCATCACCGGACGCACCGTTACGCCTCCGTTGACCTTCTGCTCCCAGATTCCCGCCTCTTCGAGGGCAGTTAGAATCGTATCCGTTGCCGAAGTCGGAACGATCATGTATAGGATTTCGACACCTGCACCCGTTCGTTCGGTTCCCTGCAGGTGCACGTGTCGCGCCTTACTGATGGTAGCACCGGCGGCGCCTGCCGACATCGCGGAGAGGACGAATCGTTGAGATTGTCCGTCTGCAACCCGTACGGCAATCTCCTCCATATTCTGCAGGAACCTCTGACTCGATCCCTCACTCATCTGCAGCGCCGCCCGTTTCTGGCGCCACGATGCGCTCCCCTGGATCGCGTCGATCGCCTGAATCACCTGCTCCATTGAGGCGGTATGTCGTTGAGAACCGCGAAAAATCAGGGTATTCGGAAGTGCGCGCCGCATGGGCGATAAATAGATGAACCCTTTGCCGGGCTCGTCAAGGCGGCCGGCGTCGACAAGCTGGTCAAAGACGTCCTCCGCCTCATCCGCGTTGGCGGTAATCCGCATAATCTCCTTGTCACGAGGAAAAGTAACGCGGATCAGATTGAGCTTCTCCCGCAGGCCCATTCCGATTCCGAACGTGACGCTCGGAACACTCTGGCCCAGGTTGAGCGCCGAACTGGAAATCTGCGTGCCTTCGCCACGCTGGACGATCGAGACGATCTCAGCCACGTCGTCAAGGAGCAATACCGAAGAAGTGTCCCCGTTGTCCGCGGTACGTAACGGCTCAACGGGATCGCCGGCCTCCGGATGCACGGCAGTTGACCCGGAGTAGACTTTCAGCGTTCCTTGCCCGGGCGTATTGAGATCCATCCGTGCCGCGATACGAGAGGCCACGACATTTGCAGTTTCCCCCGGCACGCCAACAGTGACGATAGTCAGCGGGTCTTCCTCCAGCGTGACCGGTTTAAGGACGGAAGAGAGACCGCTGTTCTCGCGACCGACAACGCTTCGGGCAACCTGCGAGATATATTCGGAGATCCCGAGCTCCGACAGGCACTCCTCCAGAAGCGGCAGGAAGTCCTTTCCCACCTCAACAACGACCTGAACGCTCTCCCTCATGTTCATCGGGCTGCCCCGCTCGTCCTCTGTGCGCGGGTCTTCCGACGACGTCGAGCCGTCACCACCAACCCGACAAACAGCACCGACATGATCGGAAAGACCGATGCCGCAGCAAGAATGCCAAAGCCCTCCACGATGCCGACCTGAGCCCCGATGCCGAGGCCCAGCGCGAGGACGAGAGGCACCGTTACCGGCCCGGTGGTAACGCCGGCGCTATCCCACGCAATGTTCACGTAGTCTTCAGAGCTGACTGCAGTCATGATGATCAGTATCACATACGGAGGTGCCAGAATGTACACGAGGGGAATCTCCCAGAGGATTTTCATGACCCCCGCGGCAAGACCGACGGCAACCCCGACCGCTACCGCCTGCATGAGCGCGGACTTCTTGAACACTCCGGCCGTCATATCTTCAACGGTCATCCCGAGTGCGTTCAGTGCCGGCTCCGCCAGGGTTGCCGCATACCCCATAATGAACGCAAACAGCAACACGACAAGCAGCCCCGGGCTCACACCACTACCGCCTCCGGGCAATAGAGGGCCCACCCGTGGGACGTACCGGTATGTATCGCTGTTCCTATCATAGGCGTCCGGTTCATACGGGATCGACCGTATCCCTTGTTGATCGTCCACATACAGGAAACGGGTGACCTCACCGTCGGGACGAATCGCTTCTCGGACCATATCCTCGTCGAACGCCTCGAACTCCGTCGCGTTCGACTCGTCTTCCACCGCCTGGTACAGCACCGGGAGATTGCTTCCCACCTGGCGTCCCATGTTTGCTAGTCCGAGCTCGATTCCGCCGTTGAACAGCGCCATGCCGGCCACTGCGAGACCTATCCCGAGCACGATCTCATCGCGGTTGGGAAGTCGTTCGCGCACCACAACAAAAAAGACGAGAAGCATCAGTCCGGTGAGCGGGAGAATTGCCTGCAGTGCGCCGACTATGTTGTTCGAAAAGAGCGCGGCAAGGTCGAATTCACCTTCTCCCTCGGGTTGGTCTTCCGAGGTTAGAATCGTACCCCGAAGCTCCTGATCGGTGCGAATCTCACTATACCGCGCCTCCGCGGCCCCGGAATCTCCGTAGTACGCTGCGGCGATCGGTCCCCGCTCCGGCGCGTTCCAGATGTATTTCTCCACGTTCACACGAGAGCCGAAGACGTTCTCCAGGCGTGCCGTGTCGGAGGCGAAGAACTGCTCCGGAGACGCCGGCTGCGGCATGGTCGTGTTGAGAACGAATCCCACCACCAGTACAACAATAATGGGAAACGCTGAGGCAAGGGTCACGACACCGAATCCTCCGCTCGATTCGCCGGAGGAGGAGCTCATCCGGGAAATCCCGATTCCAAGGGCAAGTACCAGGGGAACTGTAACGGGACCGGTCGTGACGCCCCCAGTGTCCCAGGCAAGGCCGGAAATTGCGCGCATATTCGGCACAAAGAACGCGATTATCGTCAGTGTCAGGAGGACCGGAACCAACGTGAACAGGAACGGTTTCAGGCTCCAGTTGTACATGAATCGGAGCATGCCGAAGAGAACAGCCGTGCCGACGCCAATTCCGACGGATAGAACAAGTATTGACGTTCCTTCATTCAAGAGAAAATAGAGAAGGGGGGCTTCCCACGGGCGGACGGAGCTCCCGGCAAAACGAAGCACCCCGATGGCGGGCTCTGCGAAGGTTGCGCCGATTCCAAGAACGAAGGCGAACCCCAGAATCACTGCGAGGGTGGTCTTCTGAGGGAGTTGGATTCCAAGCAACTCACCGAGCGGCATCAGGCCGATCATGAGACCTTCCATGAAAAGTGTGAGCCCGAGAACGACCAGGACGATACCGAATGCCGTCAGGCCGGCACCGGCTATCGGTAGCTTCAGAACCACCACCTGGAACAGGATAAGATACGCCACAATCAGAGCGACGGATCGCACCTGTTCCATTACGCGGCGCCTGACGTAAGGAATCAACATCTGCATTGCGCGGGAGAATCCGATTTTCACTCGATTCACGTTACTCATCGACGGTTCCCTTTCCTGTTTATCAAGAGTTCCTCCGAGGCGGGACGGTAGAAATTGCGAGTACTATATCATGGTCGCCCTCTTTGAGGCGACGGTGCGAGCTCGGGAGATCTCAACGACAATTACCCTCGGCATTGCCGGTGGCGACAAGAGCACCGATCTGACCCAGGTCCTCAACGCCGCCAGATCGTCGGAGTGCGGATCTCTTCTGCTTTGCGGGCCTATGTGCGCGCGGAGAGGCTGCGTACCGCCTCGAATATCGACTCGTAGCCGGTGCAGCGGCAGAGATGGCCGCCGAGGGCCTCCCGGATCTGCCCGTCGTCGGGATGAGCTTCCCGGTCGAGGAGCGCCTTCATTGCAAGAATGAAACCGGGAGTGCAGAAACCGCACTGCACTGCGTCGTGGTCGACCAAGGCCTCGCGAATCGGCTCGATTTCGCCGCTCTCGGCGAGCCCCTCTATCGTGGTCACCTCGCAGCCGTCGACTTCCGGCGCCAGGACTATGCAGCCGCGCACCGGGGTCCCGTCCACGAGAACGGTGCAGGCACCGCATTCACCGTTTCCGCAGCTCTTCCCGGAGGAATTCCAGCAGGCTCATCTGGGAAGGAATGGGGGTGCGGACGTTTTCTTGGACAGTTCATGCCGCCGTTTCGAGGGCGCGCCAACCCAGGCGCTCCATGTCAATCAGAGACCGGCGCCATGCGGACGGTGAAGTGGCGTAGGAAGGGCGCCTCCCAGACGATCTTGAGGCCGCGGGCTGTCTCGCGATCGCGGTAGGTGTCGATGATCGCCTCGATGGCGTAGTCGAAGTGGCTCTGCGTGTAGACCCGGCGCGGGAAGGCGAGCCGCACGAGCTCCATGGCCGCCGGTATCTCCCTGCCGCTCTCTGGGTCCTTCTTTCCGAACATGACCGAGCCGATCTCGACGCCCCGGATCCCGCCTTTCTTGTAGAGCTCGCACACCAGAGCCTGCCCGGGAAACTGCTCCGGTGGAATGTGAGGGTAGAAGGCTTTGGCATCGATATAAACTGCATGTCCTCCCGTCGGTCGGATGATCTCGATACCTTCGCCGGTGAGACGCTCGCCCATGTACTCGGCGGTGCGGATGCGGTACTCGAGGTAGGACTCGTCCATGACCTCCTCGAGCCCTACGGCGAGGGCGTCCAGATCGCGGCCGGCGAGGCCGCCGTAGCTCACGTAACCCTCGGTCAGGATGAGCATGTTCCGCGCCTCCTGCGCCATCTCGTCGCTGTTCATGGCCAGGAAGCCGCCGATGTTGACCATGCCGTCTTTCTTGCCGCTCATGGTGCACCCGTCGGCGTAGGAGAAGATTTCCCGGGCAATTTCCGGGATCGACGTGTCGCCGTATCCCTCCTCCCGCTGCTTGATGAACCACGCGTTCTCGGCGAAGCGGCAGCAGTCAATGAAGAAGGGTATGCCGTGCTTCCGGTAGATCCGCGAGGTCTCGCGGATGTTCTCCATGGAGACCGGCTGCCCGCCCCCGGAGTTGTTGGTGATCGTGATCATGCCGAGGGGGATCTTCTCGCGGCGCTCCTCGACGAAGGCTTCGAGCTTCGCAAGATCCATGTTTCCCTTGAAGGGGTGCATGGCGCTCGGGACATGGCCCTCGGGGATTACCAGGTCCACCGCCTCCGCCTGGAGGTACTCGATATTCGCGCGAGTCGTGTCGAAGTGCGTGTTGTTCGGCACCACTTCGCCGCGCTTCACTGCAATCCCGAAGAGGATGCGCTCGGCGGCGCGGCCCTGGTGGGTCGGAATGATGTTGGAGAAGCCCATGATCTCCCGGACCGTCTGCTCGAAACGGTAGAAGCTCGTGCTGCCCGCGTATGCTTCATCGCCGCGCATCATGGCGGCCCACTGCCGGTCGCTCATTGCCCCGGTGCCGCTGTCGGTGAGAAAGTCAATGAGGATGTTCTCCGCCTTGATGAGGAAGGGGTTGTAGTGCGCCTCGTCCAGGTAGCCTGCGCGCTCCGCTTCCGTCGTCTGTTTGATGGGCTCCACCATCTTCACCTTGAATGGCTCGATAAGCGTCCGCATTTGTTCGTCTCCTTCGGCGGGCGG
>CAYPTH010000129.1:0-2543 GCA_964413635.1 uncultured Spirochaetaceae bacterium | reverse complement strand
ACTCCTACAATCTCGAGATCGGTCGCCCTCAGTACGCGGAGCTGCTCAGAATTGTCGAACGCCGTGGTGGTACGTACGCGCTGACGCGCAAGGGCGCCTACCTCTTTCACCTGATCGAACAACAGTACGCGAACCAGTACATCGACAAGGTGTGGCGATTGGCCACGGAGACTGCGTGGCCGAAGGAGTTGGTAATCCGGATGCCGGTTCCACGTCGAGGACTTCACCGAGTCGTCCTGGAGCCGCCTTAGGAGGTTTTTGGGTCGATGCCGACGGCCATGCAACACGCCTAACCCTCGCACTCCGGCCGGCGAACGGCTGAACGTGTCCGGTAAATCATACATGTAACGTTCGGTGGGAGCGTTGGAATGACCGTAATCATCGCACCAGCAGAATGAAGAGCGGGAGGGTCAGCCCGGCGAGGACCGTGGAGACGAAGATGCTGGTGACCAGGACCTCGCGATTCATGGGATACATGGAGGAGAGGGCGAAGGGAGTGACCGCCAGGGGCATGGCCGCCTCTACAACGGTGACGGCCCGCACGTCGGCAAGGCCGAGGGCGCCGGTGCCGAGGTAGGCGAGGAGGGGTACAACGGCCAGGCGCAGCGTCACAATTACCAGCGTGGGTCGCCACACGCGGCGCAGCGGGATGCGGTGTGCCAGGAAGATCCCCAGGCTAATGAGGACGACCGCGGAGGCGGAGTTGCGAATCATTGAGAGCGCCTCGTAGAGAACCCCGGGGACCGGGATGCCCAGGCCCAGGAAGAGGAATCCCAGGGCAATGGCCACGATGAGGGGGTTCGTCACGATCCGGGCGAGGATCCGGTGGAGCCCGTGGCGATCCTCCCGGGAGCTCTCCAGAATGAACACGCCCACCGAGAACAGCACAAGCGTGTAGATCGGAATGATAATGCTCACCTCCGCCTCGCTGCCCGGGATGGCGGAGGTCACCACCGGATAGCCAAGATAGGCAATGTTCCCGAAGAAGCTCGAGATAATGAGGGTGTTGCCCATCTCGGTGTCCAGGCCGACCGCGCGCACGATTACGAAGGCCACGCCCAGGATTGCCAGAAGCATCCCCGCGTTGAAGGCGAAGACCGGCGCCCGCGCCGCCACCTGCTGAATGTCGATCTCGGTGAGGTTGAGAAAGATGAGTGCCGGGAATCCAATGTAGAGGCCGTACCGGTTGAGCACATCCACCCAGCCTTCATTGGCCGCCCCGGAGAGACGCAGTACGACTCCCGCGGCAATGACAACCCCAACCGGCGCAACAAACCCGAAAACCTCGACCATGCTTGCTCCTCATCCGCGCTCGCGTCCGCGTCCTCGTCTCGCGGGCGCAGAGCCTACCATGAGAGCGGCGGCTTTGTCCGGGGCCGGGACGCACGCCGGCCCGGACCGCGGAAAGTGAACCGGTTCCCGTCGTGGTAAACAACTCGCCTCCGGAAGCGGAGGTGGAGCTCGAATACACCGCATTCTCTCCGAATGACGACGACGTGCGGGACACCGTTAGCTTCACACCGGGGATTCCGGAAGACGCAGAGCTTCTGGAATGGGATTTTGCCGTTGTGAATGAGGACGGAGATCCGGTCATGGAACGCTCGGTAAGTGTCATTTCCGAGGAGACGGGCCGTGGAGAAGAAGCTGGAACCGGGGAGTACCGGTACGTTTTGCGTGCATCGGACAGAGTCGGCAACAGCGCAACTGCCGAGTCCGACGCATTTCTGCTTGACCGGGGCGTGGAATTTGAACTGGAACCCGGGTAGAAGCAAGACACTATTGCGCAATCCCGGTATCAATCGCCGGTTTGCGTGCACTGAAGAGATGGGGCTCCGGTGATTCAAATGCGAAGGCACACACGGCTCGTACTGATTGCGGCGCAACGCGAGCGGCGTCGGGAGTACATTGCAGCCGGGTCGGCCGTTGCGTGGGATGACTACCGTGAATTGGTTTTCCCGATCCTGGATCGTCACGACGATATCACCGGCGTCTTCTGGGTTCCCATGGTGGACACGGACGCGCTCGCCCGCTCCGAGCAGATCGCAGACGCCGGTGGTCCGCCGGGCTTCGATCTCCAGTACGGGTCCGGTGACATTCCAGTGTCGGAAACCGAATCGTGGCCGATCTATTCCTGGCACTGAACCTCGTTTCCTCGGCCATGGAAAGCGTTGACGCCGAGCCCGTGGAGCTATTTCTCTACGATAGCGAGGGACGTCGCATTGGTGCCTAAGGAGACATTGGCGAGGAGATTCTGGAGGCAATTCGAGACGACGAGAATCTAGAAGACCTTCTCACCGGCGCCACCTACGTTTCCGCCGACGGCCCGACCTGGCGCCTCATCTTCAAACCCACCAAGCCGATCGGTGTGTCGATTCCGGAGTCGTACGGGCAAGCGAATACTGCGTAGCTCGTCGCAATCGCCGGCATGGTACTTTCGATTGTGTTGGCGGCACTGGCATAGGTACTGACCGCCGAGTTGATGCGCCGACAGAGCTCCGAGGAGCGCCAGCGCGGGGCGGTTGCCGAGCGCGTATGCCGAGAGC
>CAYPTH010000128.1:0-8048 GCA_964413635.1 uncultured Spirochaetaceae bacterium | reverse complement strand
GCGCCGCGGCGCTGAACCGGGATGCCGAGGAGAACATCCGCCGCACTCCTGAAGGTCGTGAGCTCGGGGATGATCCCGCGATCGTCGGAGTCGTTCGGGAAGCCTACAGCCTCGATTCGCCGCTTCGGCAGGAGGAGCGTCTCCTTCAGCACAGGTGGCAGCTGCTGGAAGAGGCATCGGTCGGGCACTTCTTCGACCTCGATACCTTGGTCCTCTACTACTTGAAACTCAAGATCTTGGGCCGCCGCAGCTACTTCGAAAGCGAACGAGGGAGCGAAAGCTTTGACGAAACGTACAAGACGGTTCAAGAGAATTACTTCGGAGCATCCGCATAATCCAACTGGAGTACCGTGAATGGCAGATACGACAGGTAAAGTTGTTGGTGTAAATGGAAACATGGTCACCGTCGACGTAGAAGGCGACGTCGCCCTCAATGAGGTCGCCTACGTTGTCACGGATGAGCGTGAGCTGAAGTCGGAGGTTATCCGTATCCGCGGCAAGCAAGCGGAGCTTCAGGTCTACGAGATCACGGAGGGCATTGGCGTCGGCGATCCGGTGAAGTTCTCCAAGGAGCTTCTCGCGGTGAACCTCGGTCCGGGACTTCTCGGCCAGGTCTACGACGGTCTTCAGAACCCCCTCCCTCAGCTCGCGGAAAAGAGTGGCTTCTTTCTCGAGCGGGGCCTCTATCTCGACGCGCTGGACAAGGAAAAGGAGTGGGAGTTTACGCCGAAAGCCAAGGCGGGCGATCAGGTGCAGGCCGCGGATACTCTCGGCACGGTGCCGGAGGGCATCTTCGAGCACCGAATCATGGTCCCCTTCAACTTCTTGGCCGCCTACACGGTGAAGAGCGTCGCCGAGAAGGGATCCTACAAGGTCACCGATACCATCGCCGAGCTCGAAGATGAGCGGGGCAACACCATTCCCGTGACCATGACCTTTCAATGGCCGGTCAAGCGCGCCGTTACCAACTACCAGGAGCGCTTGCGGCCCACCGAGCCCATGGTCACGAAGGTGCGGATCATCGATACCTTCCTCCCCGTTGCTCGCGGCGGGACCTACTGTATTCCCGGACCCTTCGGCGCCGGCAAGACGGTTCTCCAGCAGATTACCAGCCGAAATGCCGATGTCGACATCGTCATCATTACGGCGTGCGGAGAGCGGGCTGGTGAGGTCGTCGAGACCCTTCGGGAGTTTCCGGAGCTCATCGACCCGCGCACCGGGCGCACCCTCATGGAGCGCACGGTCATTGTCGTGAATACGAGCTCAATGCCGGTTGCCGCGCGGGAGGCCTCCGTGTACACCGGTGTAACTATCGCCGAGTACTACCGGCAGATGGGTCTCAACGTTCTGCTCCTCGCCGACTCAACGTCTCGTTGGGCGCAGGCCATGCGTGAGATGTCGGGACGCCTCGAGGAGATTCCCGGCGAGGAAGCCTTCCCGGCCTACCTCGAGTCGGTAATCGCCGCCTTTTACGAGCGTGCGGGGGCCGTACAGCTGCGCGACGGGTCCTACGGCTCGGTCACGATCGGCGGTACCGTCAGCCCGGCGGGAGGTAACTTCGAAGAGCCGGTGACGCAGTCGACCCTCAAGGTCGTCGGCGCCTTCCACGGCTTGTCACGGGCGCGCTCCGAGGCTCGCAAGTATCCGAGTATTGACCCTCTGGAGAGCTGGACACGCTATGAGGGAGTCGTAGACGACGCGAAGGTCGCCTACGCCCGCTCCGTTCTCTTCCAGGGGAATGAGGTCGGGCAGATGATGAAGGTTGTCGGCGAGGAAGGCACGAGCCTCGACGACTATGTCATGCACCTGAAGGCGGAGTTCCTCGATTCGGTCTATCTTCAGCAGAACGCCTTCGACCCCGTTGACGCGGCGGTCGGCGTCGATCGACAGCGCCACGTCTTTGACGTTCTGCTGCGCCTCCTCATCGCGGAGCTCAAATTCGAAGACAAGAACGAGGCACGAAACTACTTCGCAAACCTGCGGCAACGTTTCCTCGACTACAACGGCGCCGAGTGGGACTCGGATCAGTTCGCGGATCTCGAGAAGCAGATCGCCTCCACGATAGAAGAGAAGCGAGTCGGCGTCGTCTCGTCGGCGGAGCATCTGGTCGAGGAAGAAACGGCTGGGGAAGGATGAGCAATGCGCAAGGTCTATAGCAAGATCGATTCCATTGAAGGAAACGTTATTACGGTTAGGGCGCAGGATGTGCGCTACGGTCACCTGGCCCTGGTAAAGGCGCGTCACGGCGAATCTCTCGCCGAGGTCATCCGCCTCCGCGGGGATCAGGTGTCACTCCAGGTCTTCACCGGCGGCCGCGGTATATCCACCGGCGACGAGGTTGTGTTTCTCGGACATCCCATGCAGGTATCCTTTTCCGACAACCTCATGGGCCGCATCTTCGACGGAAAGGGTGACCCCCGGGATAACGGGCCGCGCTTGGAAGAAAACCTGATCGAGACGGGGACCCCCTCGGTCAATCCGGCGCGCCGCATTATCCCGCGGAACATGATTCGGACGAACATCCCCATGATCGACGTCTTCAACTCGCTGGTCGAGTCGCAGAAGCTGCCGATCTTCTCCGTTTCCGGTGAGCCATACAACCAACTATTGGCCCGGATCGCCATGCAGGCCGAGGTCGACTTGATCATCCTCGGTGGCATCGGTCTCAAGCACGACGACTACCTCTACTTCCGAGATACCTTGGAAGAGGGTGGCGCGCTGTCACGGACGATCTTCTTCGTGCACACCGCCGCCGACCCGGTTGTCGAGAGCCTTCTGGTTCCCGACGTGTCCCTTGCTGTTGCCGAGCGTTTCGCCCTCGACGGGCGGCGCGTCCTCGTGCTTCTTACCGACATGACCAACTTCGCGGATAGCCTGAAGGAGATCGCCATTACGCAGGAGCAGGTTCCGTCGAACCGTGGCTATCCCGGCGACCTCTACAGTCAGCTCGCGGCGCGGTACGAAAAGGCGGTAGACTTCGAGGGTGCCGGCTCCATTACCGTCCTTGCGGCAACGACCATGCCTGGAGATGACGTCACCCACCCCGTTCCCGACAACACGGGCTACATCACGGAGGGCCAGTACTATCTGCGCAACGGCCGTATCGAGCCCTTCGGGTCCCTCTCCCGGCTGAAGCAGTTCGTCAACAAAGACTCGCGGTCGGATCACCGCCCCATCATGGACGGAATGATCAACCTCTACGCCTCCTACAAGGAGTCGGTGGAAAAACGTTCCATGGGTTTCCGCATGTCGGAGTGGGATAACAAGCTGCTGAAGTACGGCGAGCTCTTTGAGCACAACATGATGAACTTGGGCGTGAACATTCCCCTTGAGGACGCCTTGGACCGCGGATGGGACATACTTGCTCAGTGCTTCGAGCCGCAAGAGACGGGGCTGCGGACGGAGCTCATGAAGGAGTACTGGCCGAACAAGGAGCAGTTGAGCTAACCATGGCTAAGGTCAAGCTCACCAAGAATGAGCTCAAGCAGCAGAAGGATCGCCTCTCGCGCTTCAAGCGCTACCTGCCCACCCTGCAGCTGAAAAAGCAGCAGCTTCAGATGGTACTCCGCAGGGTAGAGGCCGAAGTGCGAGAGAAGGTCGATGCTCGTGAACGCGCCTACCAGGAGATGCAATCCTGGATAGCTGTGTTTGGTGAGCCCGTGGAGTTGGAAGAGCTCGTGAAGATCAAAGAGCTCGTGACCTCGGACGGCAACATTGCCGGTATAGACATTCCGGTTTTCGAGGGCATGACCTTCGAGGAGATCCTCTGGGACCTCTACGAGACCCCGGTCTGGATAGACAGTGCTGTCTCAAAGATGCGAGAGATCATTGGTCTCGACGCGGAAATTCGCGTCCTGCGCGAGCAGCACGAGCGCATTGCCGAGGAGCTTCGGGTCACGAGCCAAAGGGTCAACCTCTTTGAGAAAGTCATGATCCCGGAAACGCAGGAAAACATACGGCGTATTCAGATCTACTTGGGTGATCAGCAGACCGCGCAGGTTGTGCGCGGCAAGTTCGCAAAGCGGAAGGTAGAGAGGAGGGCGTAACGGCATGATCGAACAGATGAAGAAAGCGTCGGTCGTTGTCGTCGACGCCCACCGCCAAGACGCGGTGGATCGCCTGCGCGAGGTTGGAGTCCTCCACGTCTCGGTGCACGAGGTAGCAAGCGAGAGCTTGACCGAGCTGAAAAACCAGCGCGGTACCATTGAGCAGGCGCTGACGGCGCTGCCGGAGCCGCCTCGCGGGGAGGCGGCCCATTCGGCGGATGGCGAGAAGCGGAGCGACAACAGCCTTGCGTTGGAGAAGGCCGTTTCCATGGCGCAGGACGCCGTGGAGAAGGCCGAAGAGCTTCGTACGCTCCGGGAGCGCCGCGACGCCCTGGAGCGAGAGGCGCTCAATCTTGAACCCTGGGGTGACTTTGACCCCGCCGAGGTGCAGAACCTGCGCGACAAGGGCGTGAGCGTTGAGCTCTACGTCGTGCCCAAGCAGGATTTCCAGCAGGCCAAGCCGAAGAAGGCCTTCATTATTCACGAAAGCGCGACTCTGGTGTTTGTCGTGCAGATCCTCGTCGACCGCGAGGGGGAGGAGCTGGAACGCTCCCACGAGTTCACCCCACGACCCTTGCCCGAACGCTCTCTGGCCGCGGTTCGCGAGCTGGTACATGAGGCCGAGCAAGATATTGAGCGCGTCTATAGAGAGCTCCAGCAGATAGCCGCCAAGCGCGACGCCCTGGAGGCTTCGCTGGTCCCCATGGACGGCGAAATTGAGTTTGCCGGCGTCCGGGATGGGATGGAGAACGAGGAGAACCTGGCATATCTCACCGGCTTTGTTCCCGTGAGCGCGGAGGACCAGCTGCGTGAGGCGGCGAAGAAGAACGCCTGGGGATTGCTTGTTCAGGACCCCGGTCCGGAGGACACCGTTCCGACGAAGGTGAAGAACCCCAAGCCCATCGGCATTATCAAGCCGGTCTTTGGCTTGCTGGGAACGACTCCGGGGTATCAGGAGCTCGACATCAGCTTCTGGTTCCTGATCTTTCTCTCCATTTTCTTTGCCATGATCATTGGTGACGGTGGCTACGGAACGATCATCCTCGTTCTCTCACTGCTTGCCATGATTCGCGGCAAGCGCAAGACGGGATCCGTGGCGAAGGGAACGGTTCTTCTGACGGTCATGTCTGGAGCTACGGTCGTATGGGGCGCAATCACGGGGACGTGGTTCGGCTACGCGCCAATTGCCGAGCTTCCCGTCTTCCGCTCACTGGTGATCCCGGAAATCTCGAGTTTCAACCCACGGAGTCGAGAGACCATCCAGTTCATCTGTTTCGTTTTGGGAACGGTGCATCTTTCCATTGCGCACATCTGGCTCTTTATCAGCGGGCTTCGTGAACGGCCGAGGCTGCGCGCCTTTGGTGATCTGGGCTGGTTAGTGCTGGTTTTGGGCGCATACTGGTTGGTCCTGACGGTGGTGCTCGCAGATCCGCTTCCGCAGTTCTCCCTCTACATGATCGCGGCGGGCTTTGGACTGGTTGTTCTGTTGGGAGAGCAGGAAGAGGGCTCCGGTTTCTTTGCCGGGGTGGGGCGTGGTCTCAACCCGATCAACATCTTCTCCAAGGCTCTGGATAGTATCAGCGCCTTTTCCGACATCATCTCGTACATCCGGCTCTTTGCCGTCGGTCTTGCAACCGTGGAGATTGCGAAGGCCTTCAACAGCATGGCCATGGGTGTGGGGGACGGTGTCGTGGGCATTATTGCCGCGGTGTTCATACTCTTCGTTGGGCACACTCTGAATCTCGCCATGGGCGCCCTTTCGGTGGTCGTTCACGGCATTCGACTAAACATGCTTGAGTTCTCGCGCCATCTCGGAATGGAGTGGTCGGGTATTGACTACAATCCCTTCCGGAAGCGTGAGGTTTCCGCAACATAAAGAGTACATATGAGTAAAGGAGATAGGGAATGAATTATGGGCTCATAGGCGTTGGCGCGGCACTGGCGTTGGCGGCAATTGGTTCGGCTATTGGCGCGGGAAGCGCGGGAATGTCCGCTGTAGGTGCATGGAAGAAGGCGTTTGCCCAGAACAAGCCGGCGCCCTTTCTTCTGGTGGCGTTCGTCGGCGCTCCGCTGACACAGACCATCTACGGTTTCATCCTCATGAACGCGCTGAACACCTCCGAAGCGGACCCAATGAAGGTTCTTGCCGCCGGTATTCTCGGCGGTACCGCCATGGCCTTTTCGGCGGCCTTCCAGGGGCGCGCGGGGGCCGTTGCATCGGATGCACTCACGGAGACCGGCAAGGGCTTCGGCCAGTACATCATGGTGCTTGGTATCATTGAGACTGTTGCGCTCTTCGTAATGGTCTTCCTTCTCGGAATCGTATAAGCGTACGAAGAAGGAGCGAGATGAGACCGGCAGCGCGGCTACTGCGCCTGACCGTAGTAGCCGCCGTCGTTATCCCGGCAATCATTAACGCAGAGCCTTTGCAGGGGCAAGAGGGTTCCGAGTCGGGTGTGCCCTGGATTGTATACGAGCAGGGCGTCCATCAGCTGCGAGGGCGTGACTACGGACTTGCAATGCAGTCCTTCCGCCGGGCGATCCAACTCCGTGGCGGCGCTTTCCCTGAGGCGGAGGCGGGGATCGGCCGCGTCTTTGCGGCTGAGAATACGGTGCAGCTCGCCGAGCGGCAGTTTCGGCGCGCCCTCGACCAAGAGCAATTCTTCTACGTTCCCGCCGAGGAGTATGCGGTTCGCTACGAGCTCGCATCGATCTATCGCAATAGGGGAAGCGAAGGCCGCTTCGACTACGAGGCAGCCCTCAAAGAGATTGTCGCCGACGACCCTTCCTTTTCCGACCCGGACAACCAGAACCTCCGTTCAGCGTACCTTCGGACCCTGAGGAACGACGGAATCAACCGACTCCTGGTGCTGTACCGCATAGAGGAGAACTTTGCCCGCCGCGCTCACCACCAATTGGGCGAGCACTTTCTTGCCAGTCGCAACTTCGTTACGGCTGCCGAGCATTTGATGTACGCTGTGCTCATGGTCTTCTCCACTGCGATCGAGGAGTACCGTCGACTCAATCCGAGTTACCAATTCGAGACCTTGTCTGGTTTTCTCTCACGGCTTGGACGCCGCGAGGATATTCGATCATATCTGGAACAGGCGGATGCGTACCGCACGCTCTACTCGCTTGGGACCGCGCTGTACGGCGCCGATTTGGGGCGGGAGACACCGCGCGAGATCTGGCGGGTACTTGCCGACGGTGGGGAAGCCGGCCGTTGGGCGAGCCTGGCGTCTCAACAACTTGCCGACCCACGCGCCGACCGCTACGTTGATTATTAACCCCTTCTATGGACAAGATCGTTATCCGCGGGGCTCGCGAGCACAACCTCAAAAATATTGACCTCGAGCTGCCCCGAGACCGTTTCATCGTCGTCTCCGGTTTGAGTGGCTCCGGAAAGTCGTCTTTGGTTTTCGACACGATCTTCGCCGAAGGTCAGCGGCGCTACGTGGAATCCCTATCCGCCTACGCACGGCAGTTTCTCGGACGGATGGATAAGCCGGAGGTGGACTACATTGAGGGGCTCTCCCCGGCCATCTCCATTGAGCAGAAGGCGGCCAATCGCAATCCGCGCTCCACCGTCGGAACGGTAACCGAGATCTACGACTACTACCGGCTCCTCTTCGCCCGGATCGGGGTGCCCCACGACCCGGCGACAGGGAAACGAATCGAGAAGCAGACGGTGGATGAGATCGTGGACCGTGTTACCAGCTACCCAGAGGGTGCACGACTCACCGTCCTCGCTCCGGTCATCCGCGGCAAAAAGGGACAGCACAACAAGATCCTTGGAGACGCCGGCAAGGCGGGTTTTGTGCGTGCGCGAATCGACGGTGAGATCATTGGTCTCGACGACGACATCGACCTCGACAAGAAGAAGAAGCACACCATCGAGATCGTCGTGGACCGCATCAAGGTGCAGCCCGATCGCCGGCGCCGTATCGCTGAGGCAGTCGAGACTGCTCTCGAAACGGCGGGGGCGGGGGGGGCGGGGGGCGG
>CAYPTH010000127.1:0-8290 GCA_964413635.1 uncultured Spirochaetaceae bacterium | reverse complement strand
GAACGGCAACTGCGCCTTGAATGTAGCTGACCACGGTCGGCACATCGGGAGAGAGCTCGACGGCGGTGGGAAGGCCATATGAGCGAGGCAGATTGGCCTCAATCGACGGACCCAGGCCTTCGGCGACGAACGAACACACATCTTCAAGCCCAAGGCAGCAGTTACGTCCGTTCCACGGCGCTTGGTGGCGACCGCGGTTCTCCATCCAGAAGACGGTTGAGGGGAGGATGCGCGAATCCTTCAGGGAGTACCAAAGGAACCCCTCGGACGGGAAGGTTACCGCCGTCCACGCTGGAGCTTTACCCGGCTCCTGGAAGACCTGGGCGATGTCTACGAATCCCGGACGTGCAGGAAAGACCGATAAGTCGGTCGTCGGCGTATCTCGCCACACCGTCGGCACAGCGCGAAGAGAGGTAAACTCCGCAAGTGGTTCCAGTGCATAGTATTCCCCGCCAGCGTGGTACAGAGTTCGTCGGGGGGCGGTGACGCCGAGGCGAAGAGAGGAGGTAGAGACGAGCGCAGGCTCGTCCGCCGGTGCTCCTTTCAGCGTCGCATGATGTCCCAACGGCATCGCCGCGCTAAAACCCTCGAGCACGTGACGCACGTATACGGCAGCGTGCCCGTCCACCAACGAAATTCTCTTGTGCACTTTTCCGGCGGGCTGCGAGGTCTCAAGCGAAAGATCCATCCGGCGAACGGTGCCGGCTGTGTCGATCACATCCGCGTCTTGCCGCATCCATTCCCCGGATGCGGTCTCGCCGTGAGAGTCGTGATACTCACCACCGTACGATCCGCCGGCTCCGAAGGGCATACAGAAGAAATCGCCGCGGAGCGTCTTAAGTACGGGGTCCGCCGGCGCTTCGTCCTCACACTGCCAGGGGCTGACGTAGTATGGGTCGAAGGACATAGAGGATCCGGGAAAGAAGCGCACAGGCGCCATCATACCACCGCGTTTTGTCACATAGAGCGAAACCGCATCGTTCTCCAGCTTCCATGACTCGCGGCAGCCAACGACATGCGCCGCGCCCACCTCGCCTCTCGGGTCCACCACTATAGTATCCCGTACTTCCTAAACGCCTCGGTCGACGACATTCCGTTCTCGATTTCCCGGCGCACGGTCTTCTCTCCACGAGCCTTCTCGAGTGCAAGCGTGACCACATCGTCGACAAGCTCGGCGGGTATAATGAGGACGCCGTCAACATCGCCGAAGACCACGTCCCCGGGAGCAATACCAACGGCGTCGATCTCGATGCCTACCCGGAAGTCTGCCACCTTCATTCGCGGTCCGGAGTCCTGCGCGAAATTTCCCCGGCTGAAGACGGGAAAGTGCTGAGCGAGGACCTGAGGCGTGTCGCGGTGATATCCGTTCACGACCGCCCCGGCCGCCGAACGCGATTTCGCGGTCGCCGTCATGATCTCTCCCCAGTTCGCACTACGGTGGAGCGCACCAGAGGCAATGTAGACCTCGTTGGGCTGCAAATCATCGAGCGCCTGCGTCATCAATCCGAACGGTTGCTCCTGCGCCTCGAAGACATCCATCATCAGTACCGGCATAGCCGCTCCTGCAATCCGCATGTCTTCACGCAGCGCGTGTATCGACGGCGGAAGAAACTGATGGTACAGACCGTGAGTGTCGAGAATGTCGCCGACAACCGGGGTGTAGAGTTCTCGTCGCATCAGCTCGAAGAACTCAGCCGCTGTATTCCACGCTTTCACGACTTCGCCTCCACACAAGTGTTCAGTGCATGCATGTAGCCGAGAGCGTAGGCCATGCCGGCATGCCACGGCGCATCGCAGGTCATTTGCGGCGTGTGATCCGGAATGAGCACGCCGTCGTAGTCATACTCTTTGAGGAGCTGCATAACGCCGAGCATGTCGATGTCCCCGTCATCGATGAAGGTTTCCACGTAGGACGGCGCAGTACCACGAACGTTCCTGAAGTGAACGTAGGCAAGCGCATCCTTTTCAAGAAAGTGTCTCAGCGTTGCCATCAGGTCGTGCCCCGGCATCTCAGCCAGGGTGCCGAGGCAGAACTCGAGCCTGTTCGATCCGGACGGATAGAAATCGAGAAGTCTGTCATAGCGATCAGGCCGCCACACCAGACGCGGCTGACCGCGGACGCGTTCCACCGGCGGGTCATCGGGGTGCGCCGCGAGAACCACCCCCGATTCCTCCGCCACGGGAACGAGCTCCCGCAAGAAGACCTCGAGCCGCTCCCAGAGCTCCTCTTCCGAGGCCGGGGCGAGCTCCCCGGGCGACGGCTCGGCGTCATAGACCATATTCCACACCATTCCGTTTGGAATGGCCCGCTCGTCCACCCCACTCATGCCGACTGACTCCGCGCCTCCGCGTGCGAAGCGGCCGGTTTCCCGGGATGCCACGCCGGCGATACTGAAGTTGTAGCCGAAGACGGGGATCCCGGCCCTGCCGATGTTTCGAATTATTTGCTTGAGTCGCTCGAGCTGCTCTGCGCGACGAGGCCCACCAAGGAGCACGTCGTACCAGTCCGCAGGGTCGAAGTTCTCGATGGCGAATAGCTCCAGCCCCGCGTCGGCAAGCCGGTGCTTGAGTCTGCGCAGTGAATCCACTTCCCACGCTTCGGGATTCGCGCCTGCGAGCCCCCATCCGTCACGGTTGCCGATCGGTTGATTGTTCTTTTTTCCGCCGGTATCCTGGTCGCCACCACGCGTATAGTCAACAAGGTGAACGATCGCCTGGGTTGCCCCCGCCTGACGGGCAAAGGCGAACTCACGATCGTTGAGCATGTGGGCGTAGAATCCGTACCCGATGTTCATTATAGATCTCCTTCATCAATGTGGAGGCCTGGGATCGTACTGCACGAGCCCTTGCATGTATCCGCCATCGACATACAAGTGAGAGCCCGTGACGTAGGCTGCATTTGGTCCACACAGAAACGCAACGAGCTCCGAGACATCGTGCGTCTCACCCACCCGGGAGAGCGGTATCCATTCGCGAAAGCGATGCTCGCCGAACTGGGCGATCTCTTCGCGGTTCATGTCGGTGCGGATCGCACCGGGAGCTACGGTCACCGCGCGCACGTTGTACTCTGCAAGCTCGAGAGCTGTCGCCTTTGTAAGCATCGCGACCGCGGACTTGGCGGCGCTGTAATGCGCGAAGCCTTTGCGGGGCACCGCGTCATGGATGGATGAGAGATTAATGACAACTCCGGAGCTGGCCGGGTCGGCGCGGAACTGCGCCTCCATCCGTCTGCCGGCCTCCTGCGTGCAGAGAAACGGACCCGTGAGATTCGTGTGAAGCACTTTGGTCCAGCTCTCGTAGGATATGTCCAGCAAGTGCCGACAGTCCTCGTAGCCGGCGTTGTTGATGAGGACGTCGATGCCCCCGACCCACTCATCAATGGAGGCGAACATGGCGCCAACAGCCCCGGGGTCACTCACGTCGGCACCGAACGCACGGGCTGACTCCGGTCGTGCAGCGTTCAACTCCTCGACGATCCGGAAGGCTCGGTCGGCGCTCGAGCGGTAGTTCACCGCCACCCGCGCGCCGGCACGGTGTAACGCACGGACGATAGCTTCGCCGATTCCCCGCGAGCCGCCGGTTACGATCGCTCGTTTCCCGTCGAGATATTCATCGCCGGTCATCAGGTTCGTCTCAGTAGCTGCAGATTGTTGAAGAAAATCGCAGTCAGGATGAGTAGTCCTCGGACTACGAGTTGCCAGTACTGACTGATGTTGAGAAGCGTCATTCCGTTTATGATCACCCCGAGGAAAACCACCCCCACGAAGGTACCCCAGATCCTGCCTTCACCGCCGAAAAGGCTCGTACCACCGATGATCACCGCGGAGATGATCTGAAGCTCCCATCCCTCAGCAACGGTCGGTGTACCCGACATGATCTGAGAGGAAACCATGATACCGGTCAAGGCGGCGAACGCGCCGGTCAGTCCGATCACTGCGTATTTCACCTTTCGGACATTGATGCCGTTTAGGCGCGCTGCCTCTGCGTTGCCGCCGGTTGCGTAGACCGCGCGCCCGAAGTTCGTGCTCTGCATGACGAATTGCATGATGAAGAACGTAGCAAGAAACATCAGTGCCGGTACCGGAATCCCGAGCACAAACCCGCCGCCGAAGAAGTTGAACCAATCGGGGAAGGAGGTGATGGGGAATCCCCCTGTAATGAGATTAGCCGCACCGGACAGGATCGTCATGAGTGCAAGAGTCGTGATGAAGGTCGGAACGGAAAACCGGTTGCGCATGAAGGCGGTGAACACTCCGACCGTAGCGCCGATGATAAGCACCGACACGATGGCTACGACAGCAGCAACCGAAACGCCGATTCCGGTCGCTACGAGCGCGCGTGTCAGCCAGGCGGCGACACACCCGGAGAAGGCCACAGCGGAGCCCACGCTAAGGTCTATCTCTCCAGAAATGATCACCGCAGTCATACCGAAGGCGATGACACCCTGCAGGGCCACGTTCCGCATCACATTGAGAAGATTACGGGTCGAGAAGAACCCCGGTGCACTCACGGCAAGGACGATACAGAGCGTCAGAAGTACAAACTCGAGAATGTATCGTTCGAGTTTCAGCCGCTTGAAGCGCGCTGCTACAGTGGATGTCAAACCGTTACTCCTCCATACATAGTGCGTAAAGCTGTTCCAGGCTGGTTCGAGCCGGAAATACGGATGCCTGTATGCGACCATCTCTCAGAACTATTATGCGGTCACACACATCGAGCAGCTCTTCGAGCTCTGTCGATACGAACAAAGACGCGATGCCGTGTCTGCTCAGGTCCCAGATAAGCTCGAAAATCTGTTGCTTCGCATTCACGTCTATGCCTCGCGAAGGCTCGTCGAAAAGAATCAGCCGAGGCTGATTGGCAAGCCAGTTGCCGATAACAACCTTCTGCTGGTTTCCCCCACTCAGCGTGGAAACGGGATCCCCGAGGGACGAGAGGCGGATGTCGAGGTTTTCAACCTGAAGATCTGCCAGCGATAGCTCTGCCCCCTTGTCCCGTACACCGCGACGCGAGGTTCGGCGCATACTCGCCCGGGTGAGGTTCTCCTGAATCGAGTGTTTCAGTATCAGACCTTCGGTGGCCCTGTTCTCAGGAGTGAAGGCGACGCCCAGGCGTTTCATCGTTTCCGGATCTGTGTGGTCGAGGACTTCGTCACCAATCATCACCGTTCCGCTGCGAAAGGGGTCGGCGCCGAACACCGAGCGGAGCAACTCCGTTCGCCCGGAACCGAGCATTCCGGCGAGCCCAAGCACCTCTCCTTCATGTACGCTGAACGTGACGTTTTCAAACCAGTCCTCTCGGGAGAGACCTTCCACCCTCAGCACGGTCTTTTCTGACATCCGTGGCGCCTCGGAGCGCGCTCGGTGGGTGACCTCGCCGAACATCATGGAGACAATGCGATCCGGTATCGCCTCCTCGATTCCGATCCGACCGACGAGCTCCCCGTCGCGAAGCACGGAGACCGTATCTGCGATGCGGGGAAGCTCCTGCAATCTGTGCGAGATATAGAGGATCGTGATCCCCGCATTGCGTAAGTTTCGAATCACATCGAAAAGCTGATCGACTTCGTGCCGTGCAAGAGCTGAAGTCGGCTCGTCGAGAATTAGCACGTCAGGATCGCTTCCCACGGCCTTCGCAATCTCGACGAGCTGCTGTTGGCCGACACTTAGGTACTTCACCTTAGCTTGCAGATCGAGATGAATGCCGAGACGCGAAAGCATTTGATTGGCCTGGGCTTCGGTCTCTCGCCAATCGATCCGAGTGATCCGGCCACTCGTGTGAGGCAACCTCCCGAGGAGCAAATTCTCCGCTACCGTAAGACCAGGGACCAGACTAAGCTCCTGATAAACCGTTGCGATGCCCTTGTCCATCGCGTCACGCGGAGACGTGAGCTCGAGGAGCTGTCCCCGCAGCCGCATCGAGCCGTGAGTCGGCGGGACCGCTCCGGAGATCATCTTGATCGTGGTGCTTTTGCCTGAGCCGTTCTTTCCGATGACGGCGTGTACCTTACCGCCCTCGAAGCGGGCGGTAAGGTCTTTCACTGCCACAGTACCGGGGTATACCTTTCTGAGATTCTCAAGCGAAAGCACTTCGTCGTCATTCACCGTTGCGTTTCTCCGTCCGGCACATCCCGCTTTCCGTTGATCAATCAGCCACCGATTTGCTGCATGATCGATTCCAGCTCTTGCTGGAAATCTCTCACTTCATCGGCGCGTTCACGCGTGAGAAGAACGCCGGGCACGATGACTTCAGCTTCTACGTTTTCGCCGCGGGCGGCGAGTATGGCATTCTCTACCGCCTGGAAGCCGATCTCGAAAGGCTGCTGACCCGTCACCGCCTGCAGAACTCCGTCGTCAGCAAGCAGGAACTGTGTCAACTGCTGCGTCGCATCAGTGCCGAAGACGACGGTTTCACCGGCACGCCCGGCGTTTCGCACCGCCTGCACTGCTCCCACTGTACCGCCCTCGTTCGCGGCAAAGATAAGGTCCAGCTCGTCGTTTGCCGTCATGATGTCGGTGCTGGTCTGAAGTGCCATTTCGGCCAGGTAACCGTCCTGGCGGGAGACGATATTGACGCTCTTGCCGGACGCCTCGAGAGCTTCGAGAAAACCGCTGACCCGCTGGTCACTTATCTCAGGAAGCTGCGAGTCGAACGCAAGCACAGCCACGTTGATCGAATCTCCCGCCATACCCGAAACGTATTCGGCCGCCGCTTCCCCGGTTGAGGAACCCAGCTCGTACTGGCTGCTATTTATGTAGCTTACCGGGAAATCCGCGCCGAGCGGCGAGTTGTACGTGACGATCTTTACGCCCTCCTCATTTGCCTCTTCGAGCGCCTGCACCGAGGCGGTCTCACTCAACGGCGAGATCGCGATAGCGTCCACGCCTCCGGTGAGGTAGGTGTTGACCAGCTCGATTTCCTTCTGCGGACTGTTGTCACTGTTTCCGAGAAGCAGGTCGGCTCCGTACTCGTCAGCAGCCGCCTGCATTCCGAGTTGGATGATCTGGAAAAACTGGTCAGCCTGAAATACGATTCCGGCTACCCGCTCACCATCGTCTTCAGCCTGGCCACCTGCAAAGACGCCCGTTGCCATGATCGACAGCGCGAGAATCAGTAAGAGTGCTCGTTTCATTGCCCTTTCCTCCTCCGATAAATATATCGTAGAGCAATTATGGACCCGTGGCGATAAAGCTGTATTTGTCTCGCAATGCCCCAGGTTTCAACGACGTTGCTGTTTTCGGTAAATCGGTCTATCTTAACGGCGTGGGCTATTACCTCGTCGAGTATCCCGTGCCCCAGTTTCCTCGCATCACCCATTTCGGCTACTGCGATGGTGAGCCGGGCCGAAACATCGGCGAGCACTATCACCTCGGCTACGAGCTCGTGTATGTAAAACGCGGCCAGGCGCACATCAAGGTATTTTCCGAGGGCGATCCCATACTGTGCACTGCGGACGATGCATTCGTGACCGCGCCACACGTATCTCATAGCTTCGGAATACACCACGTGGACATCTGCTACTACTGGGTAGGGATACAGACCGATCAGAGTGTTGGTATCACCAGCGATCACCGTATTCCGCCTCACCGCCTGCTCAGCCGTCGGCCGGTGTCCAGCCGTTATCTCATACCGGATCATGACTACCCCGAGCTCCTCAAGCTTGGCTCGACGCTACCGCTTAACAACTTCGCACTACTAAGAAACGTGCCGGAGTTCCATGCTCCCTTCGAGTCACTGCTGAGGGAAATCGAGTCCGCCAAGCACCTGCGGTTGTTCCTTATCTACTCCAAACTCCTCGAGCTTATGGTCTTACTCCACCGACGGCTCCTTCCCGAGAATGAGCGGACATCTCGTTCCGAAATTGTGCAGGCGGTAGCGGACCATATTCGAACCCACTGCGACGAACCGCTATCGCTGGAGCGGCTTGCCGAGGTCGCAGGGATTAGCTCGTCCTATCTATCGCGCCGGTTTGCCGGGGAGACCGGCCACAACCTGTCGGAGTACATTCGCTCGTGCCGTATAGACCGCGCCAAGGAGCTACTCTTGCGGGGACTGCCGGTGGGCGATGTGGCAGTCCGCAGCGGCTTCGCAAGCATCTACAGCTTCAGTACTGTCTTCAAACGAGAAGTGGGCTGCGCCCCAAGCGGGTATCGCGGGCTGCTGGCAACGGCAGGTAAGTAGACGAACTGTTTAACGAAACGACGAGGGCTCCGATGCGCAATCTGCTCGCCTGCGAGCGTGCTTGCACGGCGGCACTCCCCTCCTCTATTATTGGCGTCACATCTCAACC
>CAYPTH010000126.1:0-8319 GCA_964413635.1 uncultured Spirochaetaceae bacterium | reverse complement strand
TACAGCTCGGACATTGATCTGCTCGGCGTGTATCGGGGGCCCGACGCGACGGGCGACGGCGGCTCGACCGCCGTCGCCGCGGAGCGCACCGACGCCGAACCACCCTCTCGTGAGGACGACCTGCGCACCTTCGCGAGCGTCATGAAGCACCTGCGCTCGGATCTCTCCGACCACATGGAGGAGGGCTACGTCTACCGGGTGGATCTTCGACTGCGCCCCTTCGGCTCGGCAAGCCCAATTGCACAGACACTTGACGCAGTCGTCTCCTACTACGAGTCAAGCGCGGCACCGTGGGAGCAGCAGGCACTGCTGCGGCTTCGGCCGGTAGCCGGAAGTCGAGCAGTCGGCGAAGAGCTCCTCCACCGCCTTCGCGGGCCCTTCTTCGCGACCTGGCAACACAACGATGTGCGTGCGGAAATCCGAGGACTCCGGGAGACCGCCGTTGATCACCACACCGGCACGCGACGGGGAAGGGATATCAAGAACGGCATTGGGGGGCTTCGTGACATCGAGTTCCTGGTACAGGGACTCCAAATCCTGCACTCCCGCGGCTATCCCGAGCTTCTTCTCGGCAATACGCTCGATGCCATAACCATCCTCGAGGAGCGGAGCATCATCCCCGAGGAGACAGCGAGCTTCCTCACCGAGACATACAGCTTCCTCCGCCGGGTTGAACACTTTCTGCAAATGCTCGAGGACCGCCAGGTGCACCGCCTGCCGGACGACGAAGAGGCCCGCGGAGCTCTCGGCCGGCGCATTGAGCAGGCGGAGCAGCTAGAGAGCCCCTTTCAGACGGTGCTCGAGGAACGAATGAAGGAAGTACGCAGATTGTTCACGCACCATCTCGGTGGTGAAGAGGAGTCCTAAGCGTGGACGGGATAGCGAAGTTACTGTTCTTCGTCCTCGAAGCGGCGCAGAATCTCGGGAAACTCGAAGGTGACCAGACCTTCGTCATTGACTTCCATGGTCACCCGCACGTTATCGACCATTGATTGGAGAAGCTGCTCGGCCTCGTTCACACCGAGCCCCGTCTCAATGACGACGTCGGATACCGTGATACGCCCTTTCCGACGATTCGCGAGCTTGAAGATCCGGGATTCGAGATTGCCGTGACCGTAGCCGTAGGGCCGATAGCCGCCGTATTCCCCGAGGAAGCGCTCCGTGTCATCCCACCGCGGGAACGAGGAGTCGTTCCGGCGGTGCATACTTCGAAACGCGCCGGCACCCACCCTCAGCGCCAAGAAGATGAACATCATTGGCAGGAAAAAGACAAACAAGTAGCCAAAGCCGAACAAAATGCAACCCTCTCCTCGCTTTCAAGTATACTACCAGGAGTGGGCGAATCAAAGGAGATCGCACTCCTTTAGGGCAAGCCGGAACCTTCCGTAGGCGTCCCGGTACCGGTGGTAACGTTCCTCGTAGGGCTCGAGTCGATGTGCTTGTGGATCGTACCGTCGGGCAATCCGAACGAGCGCCCGCGAGGCCTCCGCCACGGAGCCGAATCTACCCAGCCCGACATAGGCGGCGCAGGCGTTTCCGAGAAGCTCGGCGTCAACAACCTCGACAATAGATAGGGGTCGTCCCACCATATTTGCTTTCATCTGGCTCCAGATCTCGTTGCGTCCCTGACCGCCGCAAACGCGCAACTCTCCGACCCGGCACCCGTTCTGCTCCAGTACGTCGATCACCTCCCGCACGGCGTAGCCAATCGACTCAACAACGGCGCGTCCCATCTCCTTCGGGCCGTGGTCGGCGCCCAAATCGATAAACATGCCCCTGCTGAACTCCCATGCGGCGCCTTCGTGTAGCGAGGGGAAAAACCACGGCACGTGGACGCGGTCGTCAACGCTCCGGATGTCTGCGAGCATCTCCGCGTAGGACCGCGTTTTTTGTCCGGAAATGTCCCGGAACCACTCGAATATGGTTCCCGTCGATGACAAGACCCCCGCAACGTTGTAGAGACCCGGAACCGGATGTGGGAGACAGCGCATTCGGGGGTCGTCCACCGGAGCCGCCGAACAGTAGTTCACGCCCTCCGACGTCCCGGCCCGGTCGCAGGTGACTCCCGGATCTACCGCCCCCGTGCCGAGCAAGCTCACAATGAAGTCCGATCCACCGGCAACAACCGCTGCGCCGGCGGGGAGATTGAAGCGGCGTGATGCCGCCTGGGTCACGCGCCCCACGAGGTCGCCGACGTGAACAAAGGGGGGGAGCTTGGCCGGATCCACACCGTAGCGTTCCGCGGCGTCCTTGCCCCACACGTATGGCGCAAACTCATCCGTGGGAGTAATGGTAACCGCCTCGCCGGTCAGGACGAAGTCGATGTACTCGGGTCCCGATATGAACCAACGCGCCTGTTCGTATCGTCTGGGCTCGTTTTGCGCAAGCCACGCCACCTTGGGGAGAAAGAAGCTTCGCTCGCCCTGACGATGCGCGTCTCGCCCGTCGAGCCAGAGGAGGACCGGGTCCAAGGCCCTTCCCTCGGCATCCACCGGCACGATTGTAGGTCCGTTCCCGCTTACCGCAACGGCGCTCACCCCCGCGACCTGGTCCATTCCACCGAGGATTCGCGCCAGAGCTTCGGTCCACCACGCGGCTTTCCAGGCGCGGACATCCCCATACTTGCCGAGAATATGCTCTCGGCCGGACTCCAGGAGCCGCCCCCCGGCGTCGATCACGCCCGCCTTGATGGACGAGGTGCCGATATCGATGGCGAGGATGGTAGATTCCGCGCGCTCTCGTTCGTTTTGCCGTGATGCTGCCACGTAGAGCAGAGTGCGGTGAAAGGGACGCCGGAATCAAGGGCGTGTACGCAATACCCCATTCCCTCCGCCCCGTCCACGGCGGTATGATCCAGCCATGAACTTGCGTCTCTCTCCTCTGGTGACCGCGGCGTGCGCCGCATTCTGCTTGATTGGCCCGGGTGCACCGGCGCTACACGCCGGCGGGCAGGACGAGGCTCCGCCGCCGCCACGGCTACGGGTTGCCACGGTTGTTCGAGCCTCGGAAAGCTACGCCCCGTACGAGGCGGTCGTGACCGGAGCTCGCCGCGCCGTAAACGAACGGGAGCGAATAGCGCTGGAAGAGCACAGCGCGGCCGGCCCCGGCGAGTTGACGGAGCGCATTGCACGTCTCGCCGCAAGCGGAGATGTCGACGTGATCATCACCGCGGGGCAAACAGGCGCGAGAGCGGCGGTGAGCGCGGAGGGAGACGTCCGCTTCCTGGTCTTGGATGCCGTTGTTATGGGAGACGACCGCGTCCATTCGATCGGCATTAACCACCGCGAGACGGCGTTCTTGGCGGGACACACCGTCGGCCTGCTCTTCGAGGACAGGCCTGAGGCGGGGGTCAGCCTGGTAATTGCGGATACCGGCACGCTCCTCGAAGAGCTCATCCGGCCCGCCTTTGCCCTTGGCGTGCACTCTCTCGCGCCCTCAGTGGGCATTGGTTCCGTGTATTTGCGTCCGGATTTTCCCGCCGAGACGGTGGCGCAGATCATCTCCGAGCGGCAAAGTGACGCCTTTCTGGTCCTTGGATCGGGCGAGGTTGACGGCCTGCCGGCCGCCGTCCAAAGCCATCCCGGGGCGGTCTTGTGGCTCGACCGCTACGGAGCCGGGCTCCCCGACAGCCGCACCTTGGTGAGTGCAACGCTAGATCTCGAGTCCTTGGCCCACCGAGGCGCGGCGCGCGCCATCGACGGCTCCCTCGCGTACGGCTCCCCGGAGATCGTCCGCCTCGCCGACGACTCCATGACCTTCACCCTCAATGAACGACAGCTCCCGGGAGCTCGCCGAGAGGAGATTGCACGACGAGTTGGAGAGATGAAGTCGCGGATGGAAGGCGGCGAGATCGATTTGGCAATGCCTCAGCAGCTCATTGTGCGCCCGTTACGCTAACCGGGCCTCCGGCAAGCTCAGCGAGACGCGGCTCCACGCGTGTACGCAGCCCATCCAACCAGGCGAGCAGGGAGCTGTGCACCTCGCGCGGCGCTTGCAGATTGAGCTTGCCCGGCGAGCCGAGGGATTGCCGCGTTGCGAGGGCCGCTGCCGGATCGCGCGCGTCGAGCTCGTCGAGATGCTCGCCGACGTAGCGGTAGGCATCTCGGAAGCTCCGGCCCTCCTTTACCCGTTCAAAGACAACATCCGTGGCAAAGATGCCTGCCTGGAAGGAGGCGGCAATACGGTCGGGATGCACCTCAATGGCCGGCAGCGTGTGCGCCAGTACCGAGACGCAGCCTGCAGCAATCTCGAGGCCGCGCAGGAAGGGCTCCTTTGTCTCTTGGAAGTCGCGGTTGTAGCCCGACGGGAGAGCGCGAATGACACTCTTGATCTGTGCAGCGTAGCCCCCCAGGCTCGCCGCACGGCCACGAAGCAGCTCCAGGACATCCGGGTTCTTCTTCTGCGGCATGATGCTCGATCCGGTCGTGAGCTCCGGAGGCAAGGTGACGTACCCCACTTCCGGGAGGGAGAAGAAAATGAGGTCGGTGGCAATCTTGGCCAAGGTAAGACCCAGGTGGTCGAGGGCGTCGAGGACCATCGACTCTCCCTTCCCACGGCTGTTGTTTGCGGCGAGGACGTTATTGTGGACATCGCAGAAGCCGAGGAGGTCCGAGACGTAGGCGCGATCGAGGGGCAGCGGAACCCCGTAGCTCGCGGCAGAGCCCAGGGGGCAGCGGTCGGTCAGCTCCACGGCGCGCTGGAGGAGGCGCGCGTCATCTAAGAGATCCTCACCAAAGGCGCCGAACCACAGGCCGAGGCTCGACGGCATGGCCGGCTGCATGTGGGTCCGACCCGGGAGGGGCTGGTCGGCGTAGCGCTCGGCCAAGTTCAGCATGGTCTCCGACAGCTCGAGGATTCCCTGCATGATCTCCGACGCCCGGGCGCGCCCGTAGAGGCGCAGGGCGGTGAGCACCTGATCGTTGCGGGAACGGCCGGTATGGATCTTCTTTCCCACCTCCCCGAGGCGCTCCACGAGAACGTTCTCGATCGCGGTGTGACCGTCCTCGTCTTCCGGGCGGATGCGGAAATCTCCCGCGGCGGCCGTCGATAGGACGTCCCGGAGCGCCCCGGTAAGCCCCTCCACCTCGCGCGCCGAGAGCAGCTCAATGCGCCCGAGCATCCACGCGTGGGCAATGCTTCCCAGCGCATCCGCCACCAGGAGGTCGTGATCCAGCATGTAGTCGCGGCCCGTGGTAAAGGCCTCGACGACAGCATCAACGTCGTAGGATTTCTGCCAAAGCTTCGCCATGATGCATCGACCTTAGTGCAAGCCTCGACCTGCGGCAAGAGGCGGCGCGGCGTAGCCACGGAAGTACAGCCGTTCGCCGCCGGTCCCTCTTACGCACCCCACTCCCGGTACAACTCCTCGATTCGTGCGTTGACGCGTTTGAGATCCTCCGAGAGCTTACGTCCCCGGCGATAGTCTCCCGTTTCGAATGCGGTGTTGATCCGGCCCTCCACACGGTCGCGCTCCGCCTCGAGAGATACGATCTCTTCCTCGATCCGGGCGTTCGCCGCGCCTCGGCTGTTATGCGCCTGGGACTTCGCCCCAACCTGCCGTCCCCGGGCGGCAACCGTCGCCGTGGCTTTGCTACTCCAACTCGGCTGCGCGGCGCCGTGGCTGCTCGCCGCATGGCGCCCGTCACGCCAGTACTCGGAGAAGCTGCCGGGGTGGCTCTCGAAGCGGAGCTCGCTGAGCTCCACGACTCGCGTGACCACGGCGTCCAGAAAGTACCGATCGTGCGAGACCACGAGGACGGTCCCGGCAAAGCCGCGAATCGCCTCCTCCACCGCTTCGCGAGACTCCACGTCCAAGTGGTTCGTCGGCTCGTCGAGAATGAGGAGGTTCGCCTTTCCAATGATTGCCAGGCCGAGTTGCAGCCGGTTCCACTCACCCCCGGAAAGCGTGGCCACCGGACGGTCCAGGTCGCTCCAGGAAAAGAGGAGCCTTCCCAGGACCCGGTGTGCCTCCTGCCTGGTCGGAGCTCCCCGCTTGTGGGCGAGCTCGAGTAGGGTCGGGGCTTCAACGGAACGCGGCGCTCCCGTGTCGGCGACTCGGACGTCCGCGGCTTCGTCGTCGCGGTGCTGCGCGCAGTAGCCGAGCCGCATACTCGGACCAATCCGCATGCTCTGGTCCTCCCAGGAGCCGCCGGCAACCAAGTCGCGGAGAAAGGTAGTCTTGCCCGAGCCGTTTGCACCGACCAGCCCTACCCGCTCACCGTTCTCGACGAGAAGCTCGGCGCGCGAAAAGAGCATCCGGTCGCCGACGGTCCGACTGTAATCCCGGACTTCCAGGGCGATGTCGGAGCGGGCGGCACCGTCGGGAAAGGCGAGATCGATCCGGCGACCGTCGAGGACCGGCGCATCCCCGAGGTCGGCTTTCGCCTTTTCCAACTGGGTCCGGCGCGCCTTGAGGCGCTTTCCCCACTTTGGGTCGCCCGTCGCTCGGGCGCGCACCTCGAATTGGCGCACCAACTCGGACAAGCGCTCGACATGTTGTGACTTTGCTTTGAAATCGGCTTGATCGCTGAGCGCTCTACTGAGCCGTTCGAAGCGAAAATCGGAGTAGCCGCCGGCGTAGGAGTTCATCCGACCGCCATCGAGGTGCCAGATGGTCTCTACCACGCGGTCGAGGAGATAGCGGTTGTGGGACACAATGAGCACCGCACCGCGAAACCCCCGCAGGAATCCCTCGAGCCAGTCGAGCCCGGCGAAATCCAGGTGGTTTCCCGGCTCATCGAGGAGGATCAAGTTGGGCCGGTGCATGAGGGCCAGCGCCAAGGCCAAGACGTTCCGTTCCCCTCCGGAGAGCGTGTGAAGCGGCTGATCGAGGCTTGCCGGCAGGCCCACTTCAGCGAGTGTTTTGCTTGCCAACTCTTCGGCAACGTCGCCGGACCGCGCATCGTACTCCTCTCTCACCTGCGCGTACTCGGCGAGAGTGCGTTCCAAACTCTCGCCGCCCTCGGCGTCGGCGGCCATGCGCTCCTCAATCTCTCCAAGTCGATGCCGAAGCTCATGCACCTCGGCCAGCAGGAGGTCACCAACGCTGTCGTACAATTCCACGTCGAGACTCTGCGGCACGTAGCCCAGACGTACGTCACCGCTTTCCATACGCGAACCGGTGGTCGGCTCGAGCGCCCCGGAGATGATCCGCAAGAGCGTCGTCTTTCCAGTCCCGTTCGCACCAATGAGGCCAATCCGCGAGCTTGGACCGATCCGCGCGGTAATGCCCCGCAACACGGGCGTCCCGGCGTAGTCCATATGGACGTCGTGTAAGGTCAATTCCATGATGTACTTCCCAATGCCCGGCCACGGACTGGGGGTCACGTCCTGCGCCGCCTGAGACGCCGCGGTCGCTTGCGCGCCACGGACAAAAAAAGGCCGCAGGACCCACATAGGTGCCTGCGGCCGTTCGCCGTCTCGTCGTTACGCTAGAGCCGGTTCACGCTGCAGACACACCTCTCCCGTCAACCCGAAAATCTCCGGTTGTCCGGACCGCTTTGAGCGTAGCGGTGAGTGTGTACTGTCCGTGGCCGATACTCATGATGCGCCATTCTGCCGCGCCGGAGCGTGTCCGTCAATAGCCGTTTACCGCGTGTAGCCCACTTGCCTAGCGCGAGCAGGTGCGGCATCCTCGACTCGCATGATAATCAGCGCAAGTCGCCGCACCGACATTCCCGCCTTCTACGGCGAATGGCTCATGAACCGCCTCGAGGCCGGGTACTGCGAGGTTGCAAACCCCTTCAACCCCAAGCAGGTGTCCCGCGTATCATTGGTCCCCGAGGATGTCGATGCACTTGTCTTCTGGACCCGCTACCCCCGCACCCTCATTGATCATCTCGAGCCGCTGCGCCGGCGCGGATATCCGAGTGCCTTCCTCTACACCCTTGTCGACTATCCGCAGGCCCTCGAGCCGGCGGCCCCGCCCCTCGAATCCCGACTGGAGGCGTTCCGGCGACTGGTCGAGATCTGCGGCCGTGACGCCGTCGTGTGGCGCTACGATCCCATCATCATCACGAACCAAACGCCGCCGGCGTATCACCGCGAGCGCTTTGCCGCCATTGCCGACGCGCTGTCCGGCTACATAGGTCGCGTCATTGTGTCCCTGCTCCAACCCTATCGCAGCGTCATGCGAGCATTGGCCGCGGTACCGGAGCTCGATGTTGCCGACCACACGGAACCCACCCCAGAGATACGCGATCTCCTCCGCGACCTTGCCCGCGACGCAGCCGACCGCGGCATTGCCGTACAGAGCTGCGCGGATCCGCGCCTCTCCCCGATCCCGGGCATCCACCCCGGCGCCTGCATCAGCGATGAGCT
>CAYPTH010000125.1:1760-8333 GCA_964413635.1 uncultured Spirochaetaceae bacterium | reverse complement strand
GGGGAGATGCAGTGGCCGACCTTCGCATCGACGGACGCCTCGAAGAGGTTCTCCCGGCCCTCTTGCGCGCCCTCGGAAGCGACGCCGCCTAGGGCGACGCCGCTTGGGTGAAAGGTGTTCTTACTCCTCGGTGGGCAACTCGACCAGGAAGAATTCTGCCGAACGACCAATCACGAAGGTTCGGACGTAGCCCATGACGGTGGAGGCAGCGCTTTCGGCATTGTCTTCACTTGCTGCGCCGAGGGCCAGCAGCCCGTCTTGGACGGCTGCCTGAACGGAATCATCCGTCTCTTCGAGGGGGGAACCGTCGTAGGGTACAACCCTGACGTCCAAGCGGACGGAGCTCCCCTTCCCTCGAACCTGGTCGGTAACCAAGGGTACCTCCGTGTCGTTCTGGGAGAAGTAGGATACGACGGCCGACGTGCCGGGGATCTGGATGCTTCTCCCGACTTCACCGGCTACGGTGAGCTCGACGGCGCGGACATCTTCCACCGGAAGTGGATCGCTTGCTTGAGTCGTGGCACAAGCGCTGAGAAACACCCCGGCGGCCAGCACCACGACCACGACGAGAATTGCGCGTGCGCGTTTCATGTGGTCCTCCTGATGTATGACTTTGTCCGATGGTATAGCACGCCTGGCGGCTCGATTCAACTCTCACAGGAGTGTAGGCCAGTGTATCCACGCCACGAATTCGCCACGCACGATCCGGGCGCCCACATAAGCGCCTTCGACGGCGTCGCTGAAACGCTGCAGCCCGTATGCGTTCGCCACGAGCTCGGTACAAATTGAGAGGCCGACCCCGCTCCCCCCGATCGTGAAACCGCCCATGAACAGCTCTGAGAGCGTGTCGCCGAGCCGTGTTCGGAGCTCCGTGAGCTCGCCTTCGGGTACTGCGTTTGCCGTGGCAATCCGTACGTCCCGGGGAGCGTCGACGCCGGATGTTGTGGTCGCCGTGCCGCCCTTCATCCCGCGCACGTACAGCGTTATCTCGCCATCGGCGGTGTGGGTCATTGCGTTGTTCACCAGATTGTATATGGCGCGTTCGACACTCGAGAACTCCAAACAGGAGCTCGAAATATTGCCCTCGAAGTCGGAGACGTAGTGAATCCGGACATCCGCGTCGTGGTATCCCTCCCACTTCTGCCGGAAGAGCTTGGCCGAGTGGGCATTCGCCGCCAGGTCGCGTTCGCGTCGCTCGGGATCCAAGTCCAAGAAGCAGTTGCGAAGGATCTTGAGATGGTCGCGAAGGGCGTTGAACACACCGTAGACCTCCGGCAGCTCTACCTCGTTGCCCTTGAGCTCCATGAGCTGCGCTTGCCCGACCGCCGCATTCAATGCTCCGCCGCGAGCGTCGTGATACACCTTGCGCAGGCGTCGACGGAGATCTTCATCGGCAATATCCTGAGTGGAGAAGCCCCGAGTGAAGCCTTGGACGCGCTCGACGAGTCGGTCTTCCTTGATGCGCCGGAGCATCCAATGCGGTGCATCGTCCCGAATCGCCGTGGAGGCGGTCTCCAGGGCCTCTTTGAGAAGGAGATAGAGGCCACGTAGGGTCGCGGCGTCCCGCTGCGGAAGCTCGGATAGGGCGACCGCGTTCTCGTCCCCAATGTAGCGTTCTACACGATATCGGGGCAGCGTCGCCGGCCCCGGAAGATCGGCGAGTGAAATGGATGACTGCGGCACGTGGAACCGACTAGGACGCGTTTGCTACGTTCGTGCCGCCCTGAGCCAGCTCTCGTGACAGGTCACGCAGACGTTTCTCACCGAACCTCATGTAGCGGCGGTAATTCGCTGCACTCGGCTTTATGTTCTTCATGGCAACGATTCGGGTGATCAAGTTGTACTTTCTGCGAAGGCATTGCACGGAAGTGAGCTTGATGTTGAGTTTCCGTGCTATCTCGTAATCCTTATTCTGGTATCGCCCATCCCGGCTGCGCTTATTCATTGTGAGAAAGGTATTAAGGAGATCCTCATCTGCAAGGGAGAAGGGGTGATAGGGGCGTTGAACGTCGTAGGCTTTGAGCCGGCGTTTGGTTCGCTCGAGATTTCCCTCGGCCTTTCGTTTTCTCCAATACGGATGTCGATTTCGAGCATGCGCGATATCCGCCGCGCTGTAGCCCGTTCTCTTCTGCCACACCCGGGACAGTCTCTGCTTTTCGCCTTGAGACAACGTCACGTCGATCATGCGGTCAACGTACTCTTCCGGTGTCTCGGCAGCCATTACTTTTTTCTCATCGGGTTTCAACGCCGTGCCCTCCATATAGGCGACTCATGTGCGAAGAATCGCCCATGTACTTCTATGTATTCTGGCCCAGCCAACGCCTCCTGTAAAGGCCACGGGGATTGACAGTGCCAGGCAATAGGTATAGCTATGCAAGATACCGCCCGATACCACACTCGAGCACCTATCTACGGGAGCTTCTCAATGTCGAACAGCAATTTGGATGTCGGCCCCTCGAACAATGGCACTGCTGATTCCAGCGCCGCGAGCGGTTCGGACTTTATTAGATCGCTCATTGATAATGATATACGAAGTGGCCGTTACGGGCAACGAGTTCACACGAGATTTCCCCCAGAGCCCAACGGGTACATACACATTGGTCACGCGAAATCGATCGTCTTGAACTTCAGCATTGCTGAAGACTATGGGGGCCTCTACAATCTGCGATTCGACGACACCAACCCCGAAAAAGAGGAGCTCGAGTACGTTGAGTCGATCCAACACGATATTCGGTGGCTTGGATACGACTGGGAGGATCGTCTGTATTTCGCCTCCGACTACTTCGAAAAGCTCTACGAGTTTGCCGTCGATCTCATCAAGAAGGGCAAAGCCTACGTCGACAGTCAGTCCTCGGAGGAGGTGAGCGAGCAGCGCGGGGCGCCGACCGAGGTTGGAAAGGAGAGCCCCTACCGGAATCGATCCGTCGAGGAGAATCTGGAGCTCTTCGCCGGCATGCGGAACGGCGAGTTCCCGGACGGTTCCAACGTGCTGCGCGCCAAGATCGACATGGCCTCTCCCAATCTCAATCTGCGAGATCCAATCATGTATCGGATCCGTCGTGCCCGGCATCCGCGAAGCGGCGACACCTGGTGTATCTACCCCACCTACGATTGGGCGCACGGCCAGTCCGACTGGATCGAGAACATCACGCACTCGATTTGTACCCTCGAGTTCGAGAACCACCGCCCCCTCTACGACTGGTTCCTGGAAGCGCTCGGTGCACCGGAAGACAGGCCGCGGCAGATCGAGTTTGCGCCGTTGAACATCACGTTCACCGTCTTGAGCAAGCGTCGCCTTCGGGAGCTGGTTTCGGAGGGGCACGTGTGGGGATGGGACGATCCGCGCATGCCGACGATCACCGGCATGCGTCGCCGCGGCTACACCCCCGAGGCAATCCGACGCTTCTGCAAACACGTCGGCGTATCCAAGACGGTGAGCACCATCGACATTGCCCTCTTAGAGCACATCCTCCGGGAGGAGCTCAACAAGTCGGCCCCGCGGGTGATGGTGGTCCTGAAGCCGATCAAGGTCGTCATCGACAACTATCCGCAGGGGCAGATCGAGTGGTTCGACGCGGAGAATAACCCCGAGGACGCCTCCGCCGGGAGCCGATCGCTTCCTTTTGGTCGAGAGATCTACATTGACGAGGATGATTTTCGAGAGGACCCGCCGCGGAAGTTCTTCCGTCTCGCCCCCGGAAAAGAGGTGCGGCTCAAGCACGCCTACTACATCACTTGTACCGATGTGGTGAAGGATGAGGAAAGCGGCCGGATCATGGAGCTACACTGCAGCTACGACCCCGAGTCGCGAGGCGGCGCCACCCCGGACGGTCGCAAGGTGAAGGGCACGCTCCATTGGGTCAGCGTGACTCACGCCGTCGACTGCGAGGTGCGGCTCTTCGACCGCCTCTATACGGATGCCAATCCCGTCGCATCGGCGAAGGAGCATGAGGGCCACTTCACGGATTACCTGAATCCCCATTCCCTGGAAACGCTTCGCGAGAGCAAAGCCGAGCCCTCATTGCGAGACGCGGATGTCGGTACAACGTACCAGTTTCTCAGATACGGCTACTTTTGCCCGGATGCAAAGGACTTCAGTCGGGATGCTCCGGTCTTTAACCGAACCGTGCCGCTCCGTGATACCTGGGCCAAGATGGAGCAAAAGGGCAAAACGGGCTGAAGTCCGCGCCGCGCCCATCCGGGCGCGGCTAGCTCATGGAGTCCGGGTGAGGCCCAATTCGTGTCTCCGTGTCGAGGGCGTCGAGCTTGGCCATGTCTTCCGGCGCCAGCTCGAAGTCGAAGACCTTGCTGTTCTCCTCAATGCGCTCCCGATGCACCGACTTCGGAATTGTCACGACCTCGTGCTGCAGATCCCATCGAATGAGTACCTGAGCATTGGACTTCCCGTGCTTCCGTGCAATTTCCGTTATAACCTCGTTGTCTAAGAATTTCCCACGAGTAAGGGGGCTCCACGCTTCCATCTGTATCTTGTTGCTTGCGCAGTAGTCGAGGAGCGGTTTCTGCAGCAGGAAGGGATGGAACTCCACCTGGTTGACCATCGGTTGGACCGACGCCGACTCTGCGAGCTCTTCGAGATGGTGAACCAGGAAGTTGCTCACGCCGATTGCCCGGACTCGACCTTCCGAATAGACCTTCTCCATGGCGCGCCAGGTGTCGGTGAACTTTCCCTTGATGGGCCAGTGTATCAGATAGAGGTCCAGGTAATCGGTTCGCAGTTTCTCGAGGCTTGCCTCGAAGGCCGCGAGGGTTTCGTCGTAGCCTTGCTGGTCGTTCCAGACCTTCGACGTAATGAAAATGTCCTCGCGCTTCACCCCGCTTGCCGCAATCCCGTCGGCGACGCTTTCTTCATTGCGGTAGAACGCCGCCGTGTCGATGTGGCGGTAGCCGGCTTCAAGGGCCATTTGCACCGCGTTCTTGGCCTCGTCGCCGGGTTCGACCAAAAACACGCCCAGGCCGACCCACGGCATCTCCACGCCGTTTTGCAGAGTCGTGGTGCTTGTAAGGTTCATTTGGGTTCTCCTATCAATGATTCGAGATACTTCAAACATGGTCCTGCCCGCCCGCAAGCGTCAATCTCTCGCCCCGTCCGTCCGCCGCTGTTGTCTAAGGTCCAAAACATCGATACGTTATGGTTGATGACATTCAAAGAATTAGAACTCGACTCGGCAGTGCAGCAGGGAATCGATGATGCCGGGTTCACGGAATGCACTGAGGTTCAAGCGAAAACCTTTGAGCACACACTGGGGAAGCGGGACGTTACCGTTCAGTCGCAGACCGGAACGGGAAAGACGGCGGCGTTCCTCATTACCATTTACCAATTGTTGCGCACCGATCCTGACTTAAAGGGCTCGAGCGCCTTAGTAGTGGCTCCTACTCGCGAGTTGGCAGTCCAGATCGAGAGCGATGCGAAGATGCTTGGCAAGCATCTGGATTTTCGCATGGTCTGCATCTACGGGGGGGTCGGTTACAAACCGCAGGAGGACGCGCTCGAGGAGGGCGTCGACCTGGTTGTTGCGACGCCGGGCCGTCTCCTCGACCTCAATCAGTCGAAAAAGTTCGACTTCCGCATGTTCAGGATTGCCGTCATTGACGAGGCGGATCGGCTCTTCGACATGGGCTTCTACCCGGACATTCGCAAAATCTTCCGCAAGCTGCCTCCGAAAGAAGAGCGGATCACCATGCTCTACAGCGCTACCTTGGGCACGCGGGTCCTGAACATCTCTTGGGAGTACATGAACGACCCGGTGGAGATCAAGGTCGATCCCGAGCGTATGACCGTGGATGCGGTGGAGCAGCAAGTCTTTCACGTTGCCAAGAACGAGAAGCTCGGTCTTCTCCTTGGGCTTCTGCGCGAGGAGCAGCCGGACTCGGCTCTGATCTTCGCGAATACGAAGGCAATGTGCGAGGAGCTTGCCTACCGCCTTCGTGAAAACGGATACAAGGCGGAGTACATCATTGGCGACCTGCCGCAGAAGAAGCGACTCCGGATCATCGAGGACCTGAAGAAAGGAAAGACGAATCTCCTCGTCGCGACGGATGTTGCCGCCCGCGGTCTGCACGTCAACGACCTCGATCTCGTTCTCAACTACGATCTCCCGGAGGACGCCGAGAGCTACGTCCACCGAATTGGCCGCACCGCTCGCGCCGGGAAGAAGGGGCGTGCAATCTCCCTTGCCTGCGAGCGTTTTGTGTACAGTCTCGAGCCGATTCAGGAGTTCATCGGCATGAAGATTCCAGCTGTTCATCCGGGTGACTCCGACTTCGCCCGGGACGCCACCCGTGGTAGATCACTCGCCCAGTTGCGGCGCGCCCACGGCGGCTCAGCGGAGATCCGAAGCGGTCGAAAGCAACGCTCCTCCGCCGGCCACGGCGGTCACGCGGGCGGTCGGAGTAGCGACGCTCGCGAGAAGACGCGCCACACGGAGAAGCCGCACAGCGCAAAGCCGCCTCGTGCTCCGCAGCACGCCGACAAGTCACACACCGAGAAACCGCACACGGAGAAACCACACGGCGAGAAACCGCGTCGCGGCGGAAAGAAGCCGGCCCATGCGG
>CAYPTH010000125.1:0-1660 GCA_964413635.1 uncultured Spirochaetaceae bacterium | reverse complement strand
CGAAGGGCGCGAACGAGGCCGGCGGGAACAATGACGGCGGGAACGAAAACGGCAAGAAGAAGGGCCTGTTCGGCCGTATTCGCCGCGCCCTCGGCGGCGAGGGTTGACAGAACATGCGAAGTTCCATAGCTTAGGGTTTCATTAACACGCGACATCCTTAGATGGAGTTTTAGTACATGGCAAGACTTACCAAGGCAAAGGGTAAAATCGTTCGCCGCCTTGGCACGAACATCTTCGGGAATCCGAAGTACGATCGACTACTCAAGAAGAAGCCACAGGGCCCCGGTGAGCCCAAGAAGGGACGCATTCGCCAGACCGAGTACGGCCGCCAGCTCGTCGAGAAGCAGAAGCTGAAACATGCCTACGGCATGTCGGAAAAGCAGTTTCGCAACCTGTTTTATAAGGCGAAGCACATGAAGGGCGTAACCGGCGACAATATGCTCATCACCCTCGAGCGGCGCCTGGACAACGTCGTCTACCGGCTGGGTATGGCAACGAGCCGCTCTCAGGCGCGTCAACTCGTCTCCCACGGGCACATCCTCCTCAACGATCGACGAATGTCCATTCCCTCTTCCGTTGTGCGGGCCGGCGACAAGATTACGGTAAAAGAGCGCAAAGCCACGAAGGACCTCGTTCGTCGCCTCTTAGCCGACAACAGCGGACGCCCCATTCCTCCGTGGCTCGAGATGTCACGGGACGATATGATCGGCTCCGTGCAGGCACTGCCCACCCGGGACGTCATTCCGACCATTGCCGAGGAACAACTCGTTATCGAGTTCTACTCCAAGTAGGGTCTCGGAAGCCGGGTTTTCCCGGCGTCTCAAGAACCGACCTATCGAAACAGTCGACCAATCGAAACGCCCGCTACCGCAGCGGGCGTTTTTATTCGTCGAGCGAATACGAGGAGCAGCACTACACTGACCGCGGGTGGGATGGTGTAGAGCAAGAACATGCTTCGGAACCCCATTTCTTGGATGATGAAGCCTCCGAGGGTGCTGCCGATGAAGACCGACAGGCCGAGTGCGGATGAGTTGTAGATTGCCATGCCCAGGCCACGACGAGGAGCTGCGACGCGGGCGTTGATGTAGGCAATTGACGCGCCGTGGAAGAAGCCAAAGGTGAGTGCGTGGAGGATCTGTGTCGGGACGACTACGGCCGGGATCGGCGCCACAGCGTACACGACCAGCCGGAGGATCAGTGCCAGGAAGGCAATCACAACCATCCGGATGACGCCGAGGACCCGCACCAGGCGACCGGAAAAGAAGATCACCGGAATTTCCGCCAGCGCGCCCAGCGCCCATACGCCACTTACGACGGTGATTCCCACTTCTTGTTGGAGGTAAATGGAGAAGAAGGAGTAGTAGGCGGCAATTCCGATCCTCCCAATGAAGACAATGGCAATGAAGAGCCAAAAGTCGCCTGCCAGACGACCCCCATCAGCGCTCGATTCGCCGGCCTGCGGATCGCGCAGGTGAACCCGGGGAAAGGTCATGACGGCCACCGCGACGAGGGCGGCGACAATCAGCACGGCAATGAGGATTTGGGTCGATGAGCTCCCGTCAATGACGCCGGTTAGCTGCACGAAGAGAGAGGTGAGGATGAAGCCGACGCTGCCCATCATCCGGGCACGTCCGTACTGCTCTCGCGGATCTCTCATGAG
>CAYPTH010000124.1:0-8464 GCA_964413635.1 uncultured Spirochaetaceae bacterium | reverse complement strand
AGGATGTCGGCTGCAAACGGAGAGCTCAGCACGCCAGGATGAGATACGTTCGCTCCCACGGAACGCTCCTGTTGCTCAGAGTCTCGAGGACCGTTTGCGTGCAGCGGTCCCACTCCGGCGGGGTGGCGAATGCACCTGACAGAGTCTCCATCCACCTCCGCAGGGTTGCTTCCCGGAGCTCTATCTGCGTGGTCGTGGGGTGTCGCTCGCTGCGCGCACCGTCGAAGCCGGCCTCACGGCAGGCGCTCTCGGCGAGCTCCGCGGTGAAGCGCATCCTCGGGTCGTTGCCGGTCTCTAAAGCGGTCTCCGCCCGACGGAGCAGGTCGATGCAGGTCGCATCCACCCCGCGCTGCTCGAGAAGTGTCGAGAGTCGGGTCGACTCTCGGGGGAGCGGCTCGACGAAGACGGCGCGGCCACCGGGATTGAGCAGACTCGCCACCTCGGCCAGTATCTGGGCCGGAGCTTCCGCCGCGTACAGCAGGTTGCGACCAAGGTAGCGATCGAATTGTCGCGGCGTCTCCGCGGCCTGCGGTGCAAGGGCCTCTTCGTGTAAGCACAGAGTCGGCCGGTGGAGATGGTCCATCCCCTCCGCGTAGTGTGCCGCCGTGTCCAGCTCGTCTTGATTGCGAAACACGGCGTAGACCTGCCCCTCCGGGACTCGTCGTCGCGCTTCCCAGAGCAAGAAGCCAATGCCTGTGCCGCCGACTGCGACGGTATTGTGCCGTGCCGGCGCCAGGGCGGCGAGGGCTGAATCGCGAACCTCTGCGAGAGCAGTTTCGGAGCTGCGCCGGAGCCAGGCGTCGAGGCGCTTGTCGGTGGGCCCGTAGGTCAAAATCTCATCAGGGGCGCCCCAGCCGGCCGCGCCGCCGGCCGCCCCGCCCTCGAGAGCCTCGCTCATGGCCTGGAGCTGCACCTCTCGGCGTCGCTCTACCTCTTCGCGAACGCGCGCTTCATAGCCCTGATCCGATGGGTGGTAGAAGACGCGGCCCTGCAGGCTTGCGGGGAGGTACTGCTGGGCTACCCAGTGATCTCGGTAGGCGTGCGGGTAGAGGTAGCCTTCGCCATGGCCGAAGCCCTTGGCGTCCCGGTTGGCGTCCTGGAGATGGCGGGGAACCTGGCCACGCTGTTCATCGCGTACGGCGGAGGCTGCGTCGAAGTAGCCGAGGGCGGAGTTGGACTTGGCGGTCGTCGCCAAATAGAGGGCGGCGTGGGTGAGGTGGAACTGCCCCTCGGGAAGACCCACGCGGTCGAAGGCGGCCGCGGCGGACTCCACCACACCGAGGGCGTGGGGATCGGCAAGGCCGACGTCCTCGCCGGCCAGAATCAGCATGCGCCGAAAGAGGTAGCGAGGATCCTCTCCCCCCTCGATCATCCGCGCCATCCAGTAGAGCGCTGCGTCGGGATCCGAGCCGCGGAGCGACTTAATGAACGCGCTTATTGTGTCGAAGTGGTAGTCGCCTTCCTTGTCGTAGAGGATGGCGCGGCGCTGAATGCTCTCTTCCGCGATCTCGCGGTCAATGTGGATTTCCTCTGCGGAAGGGGGAGGAAAGGTCTCGGGGCTTGTCTCTACGGAGAGTTGGAGGGCGTTGAGGAGACTTCGCGCGTCTCCGTCCGCGACGGCTATCAAGTGATCCAGGGCATCGGCATCGATCCGGACATTGAAGGCGCCGTAGCCGCGTTCGCGGTCGGCGAGGGCGGCCTCGGCAATGCGCCGGAGGTCGTCCGGAGTGAGGGTCTTGAGCTGAAAGATGCGCGACCTGGACACGAGAGCCGAGTTAACCTCGAAGAAGGGGTTTTCCGTCGTCGCGCCAATGAGGATGACGGTACCGTTTTCGACCCAGGGGAGCAGAGCGTCCTGCTGAGCCTTATTCCAGCGGTGGACCTCGTCAACGAAGAGGATGGTCCGCTGCCCGTAGAGCTCGGCGGCTTGCCGTGCGTTCCCAATAGCCTCGCGGACGTCTTTCACCCCGCTCAGGACGGCGTTGAGGGAGACAAAGCGGCTCTTGGTCGTGTTGGCAATGACCATGGCCAGGGTGGTCTTTCCCGTTCCCGGTGGGCCGGAGAAGATCACCGAGGACAGCAGGTCGGCCTGAATTGCCCGCCGGAGCAGTCGGCCGGGGCCGACAATATGCTCCTGGCCAATGAAGTCGTCCAGCTTGCGCGGCCGCATGCGGGCGGCCAGGGGAGCCGATTCGCCGCCCGAGGCGGCCCGGTCGGGATCGCCGCCGGCGCCGGCGAAGAGGGGATTGTCGCTATGTTCCGGGGATTCGCGTCGTCGCGCCATGCAGTAGGTGGGCGGCCTCAGTCCAAGAGATCCTCTTCTTTTCCTCTGGCCTTTACCAGCTTCTTTCGCCGCTCCTCTTCTTGGGAGAGTTCCTCCCGGATCTCGGAAATGCGCGCGCTCAGACGCTCGCGTTCGTCTTCCAGCCGCTCGATCTCGCTCTCTTTGCGACTCTTGTCCTCATCGACATCAATGATCTCCTGCGCGGCATCCACGCGCTTGCGTTTCTTTTCGAGGGACTTGCGCTCATCATAGAGTTTCTCGAGGACGTTCACCGTCTCGGAGGGATCCGGTGACACCGCGGGTCGGGACTTCGCCATCGTGTAGCTGCGGCCGAGGTCGCGTAGCGCCTCCTGGAAGCCGTTTTCCCGGTTTCGCTGCATGGTGAGGAGCTCCGCGCGGCGCTCGTTCACGCCCTTGCCGTCGAGGAGGGTCATACGCTCGAGCTCGAGGTTTTCCTCCTCGCGGTCGAGCTCCTGCAGCTTGGCTTCGGCGGTTTGCATGTGCTTCCGCGCCTCGAAGTAGGGAGCGGCGGCCTCGTGGAGCTTGGGGTCGTCCAGCCGGTCAATGAGGCCACGAGTGCACACCTCGCGGCCCGCGGTGGCGTAGAGTGACGTCATGCCGCTCTTGCGCAGCTGCTGTCGACTGCGCTCTATCAGAAGACGGCCACCCTTGAGAGCCTGGCCGACCGGGTTTTGTCCCCGCTTGCGCTCGTCCGTCAGCCGCGCAACGTCGCGGTCGCCGTTCTTGATCTCCTTGAAGCGGTCAAGAAGGGGGGCGAAGATCTCCTCCGCGGCGGTATCGACGACGGGATTCGTGCGATACACATCGAAGGCGAGTTTCCCAATTCCTTCGAAATAGGGCTCAACCTCGTTCATCTCCTTTGTGATGCGGCGTTGGAGCTCCTTCTGTTCTTTGGCAATCTCGTCCTTTCTGCGCTGCGCCTCATCCAAGCGATTGCGGGTAATCTTGAGATCATCGAGCTCATGCCGGAGTCGTTGGGCGGTCGAGAGCAGATTCTGAACGCGACTCGACGGGTTCTCCTCCCATTCGGCTTCGAGGAGTGCCTGTCCCACCTCCAGCTGTCGGTCGTGGATGCTCGAATCGATATTCCGCATCTCGGTATCGAGCTCGCGGATCTTGGCGGATAGCTCCGACTTGGTCATGCTACTCCTCCCCAGATGAATCCGAAGACGTCGGATCTTCGCCGTATGGTAGGCGCTCGGGGGATGCACGGTCAATCTGTCTTGTGAGTACCTTCATGACTGGAGGTTGCATTGATGTCAACGACAAAGAAGATACAGAAGAGCGATTCGGAGTGGAAAGAGCTCCTCTCGCCTCAGCAGTTCAAGGTAACTCGGAAAGGAGGCACCGAGCGCCCCTTTACCGGCGAGTACTGCGATAATCACGATGACGGCGAGTACCGCTGCGTCTGCTGCGGTCAGCCACTGTTCTCCTCAGATGATAAGTTCGACTCCGGCAGCGGCTGGCCGAGCTACGTCCGGCCGGTGGAACAGGAGGCAATCGATGAACACAAGGATCGTACTCTCGGTATGGTTCGTACCGAGGTGCGCTGTTCGCGCTGTGATGCTCACCTCGGCCACGTCTTCCCCGACGGGCCGCAGCCCACGGGTTTGCGCTACTGTATTAACTCGGCGGCCTTGCGTTTCGAGAACGGCGACGACTAATTGAATAGATAGGAGAGGTCGCCCTTGGTGTTCAGCACCGATTTGAGGCGCTGCAGCACCCTGCGCCGCTCGGTGACCTGTTTCAGCGAGCTGCTCAAGAGCTCGAGACGCTGTGCGGAAGAAGTGAGCTCGAGGAAGTGCTGGCGTTCCTCGAGTGTGAACACTCCTGTTGAGCCGATGAGGAAGGAGGCGCTTTCCGGGTCGAGGCTGCGCAAGGCCGAAATGTCGACCTGTGCGCCGGTGACCGAGGAGAGTTCTTCCAGCTGGTCCAGGGCATTCCGGGCGAGCTCGGGAAGGTTACTCTCGCGGCCGGAGTTGTCGTCCTGAAAGAACTCCACATCGGCCTGCAGGTACTCTTTGTCCTCGTTTACCGGTCCGAGACGGAAGCGCTGCTCCCCAATGGTGAGGATATCCGACCGTCCATCTTCATAGCGATTCATGACGCGGTCGATACGAGCGGTGCAGCCGACCCGGTGCAGCTTGGAGCCCGAGGCGTATACGATGCCGAAGAGGCGGTCCGACGCCAAACAGTCCTCGAGCATGACGCGGTAGCGTTGCTCGAAGATGTGCAGCGGCAGCGGCATACGTGGCAGGAGCACCACGCCGAGTGGGAACAGTGGTATGGTTCGTTGGTGCGTCATCCCTCGGTAAAATACTAAGGAACGGACCTGGCGTTAATAGCTCTATGCCCGCTATACGTCGATCTCAATCCGAACCGGCGCGTGGTCCGACCCCCTTACGTCTGCCAGAATCTCCGACGCACGGACCCGGTTCCGGAAGCGATCGTTTACGACATGATAGTCGATGCGCCACCCCACGTTCCGCTCTCGCGCGTTGGAGCGATACGACCACCAGGTGTAGTGCCGCGGCTCGCTGGTAAACATTCGAAAGGTGTCCACGTAGCCGGCCCCGATGAGCTTGTCCATCCACGCCCGCTCTTCCGGGAGAAAGCCCGCATTGTTCTCGTTGGCCTTTGGATTCTCCAAGTCGATCGGCTTGTGGGCAATGTTGAAGTCTCCACAGAGAAGGAGATTGCGCCCCGCCTCGCTGAGGTCCCGGCAGATGTCGAAGAGGGTATCGCAGAAGTCGATCTTGTATTCGAGCCGCTTCCCGGCGGCCTGGCTATTCGGGAAGTACCCGGTGAGGAGGGTGTACTCCGGGTATTCCATGATGAGCAAGCGGCCTTCGCTGTCGAAGCGCTCCGCCCCCATCTGGTGCACCGCGCTCGGCTCCCGACGGGCATAGACGGCGACGCCGCTGTATCCCTTGCGCTCCGCCGAGGACCAGTAGGAGTGATATCCCTCCGGTGCCGTTAGTTCCTCCGGAAGCTGCTCGGGCTGCGCCTTGGTTTCCTGTAGGCAAAGCAGGTCCGGTCGTTGCGTGTAAAGGAACTCCGTGAGACCTTTCTTTGCGGCTGCACGAATGCCGTTTACGTTCCATGAAATTATCTGCGCCATAGGTCTCGAATCCTACGGGGTTCCACGGGCTTGCACAAGCGGGCTTGTCTATCGGGGCGCCGGTGTGCTAAGCGAACGAAGGAGGCGAGTACGACCATCTTTGACGGCACGCATCCAATTGAGCTCAACGTCACGGTTGCCGAGATTGGTCCTGTATTCACATGGGACGACTCGGGGAGACCGGCGGTGTTCGTGGCGGTCTTTGCCGGAATGCCTGTCGTGGTCGAAAACAAGATCCGAAACGAGGAGGCCCTCGTCTGGGCGTGGCACTCCGGTCTTGGGTCCGGCCTGCCCGGGAGGGTGGACTACCGCGACGGAGTCGCCGTCATTGACGGCGAGTTTCACGAGCTGAGCGAGAAGCTCCCTCCGCTGACCCCGGGCACCTACCGGGCGGCCCTGTGGAGCTACAACGAGCGGGGGGAACTGGCGGACTCGAGTGAGATTACGGAGTTCACGGTTCCCGCCTCGTAAGAGGCCGTCGCGGCAAGGCTGCAAAGAGCAGGAGGGCCAGGGCCAGTGCCAGCAGGACGTATCCCGCCCAGAGGTAGCTTCCCGGGAATATCGATGTCACGAAGAGATAGGGTTGCATTGCGGCCCACGCCAGCGCGGCGATGATGGCCACCCCGACTGTCCCCTGTACGATGCGCGTCGGCCGGTGCAGAGGAGCGAAGAGCGCGAAGCTCCGGGCTCTCTTGCGGAGTCCCAGGACCAGGCGGAAATACAGAACCAGCACCGCGAGAGTGAGAAGGCCGACCACGGCGTCGAAGGCGGTGGTAATTGCAGTAATGCGTCCGTACTTGACCTTGCCGTGGCCACTCCACTCGGCCCAGTCACTCAGGATCTGCGCCATGAAGGGCCAGCTTCGCTCGCTGTTGGTGAAGATTACGAGGGCGTCCCCCGCTTCGGGGACGGCGTGAAAGTGGCTCATCCATCCGTGCCCTTGGCCACCGTGCCACGCCGCACGCCTGCCGTCGGGCAGCTCCTCTAAGAAATGGCCAAAGCCGTACGAGTCCGCGACCACACCGAACATGCCGGGTATCTCGACTTGTTTTTCGTGAAGGGCTTCGATGCTCTCTTCGCGCAAGATCCCGTGGTCGCCGTAGAACTCACCGGTCATCCCCGCCGCGGCGAAGCGTGCTACGTCCTTCACCGTGGCAAAGAGGCCGCCGGAAGCGTGAACCGCGTAGGTGTAGGGGTCCACGGCGGCACCGTCCAGCTCGTAGCCCTTCGGGACACGGCCGGTGAAACGCGGTTCCCATCCGAAGGCGGAGTTCTCCATCCCGAGGGGTGACAGGATTTCCCGCTCCATGTAGGTGGCGAACTCCTGCCCCGTCACCTCCTCCACGAGCAACTCGAGGACGGTAAAGCCGACATTCGAGTACTGGAATCCCCGCCCCGGAGCCTGGACGAAATGCGCCTCCCTTTCTAGATACTCCTGCACCGACGGCGTCACCGCCCCCGGTTCGTACTCGACCTCCGGACCGATTGGCCCTTGCGGAAGACCGGCGCTGTTACTGAGGAGCCGGCGTATGGTGACGGCATCCGCATTGACCTCAGAAGCCGGAAGGGCCCAGCCCGTGAGGTGCTTTCCGACCGGGTCGTCGAGGGCAATTCTTCCCTCCTCGACCAGCTGCATGACACCCCAGGCGGTGACGGATTTCGAAATTGATTCCGCCCGCCCCACCGCGTCTACCGTCATGGCTATGCCGGCCTCCGTATCGGCGGATCCGTAGGCATTCGACCAGACCATCTCGCCGTCGTCCACGAGGGCCACGCTGACTCCGGGTATGGCGAATCGGCTCATCAGGCCGGGGATCTCGCTATCGAAATGCTCGGTCAGGATCTCTAGAGGTGGAGGAGCCGACGGCTCGAGCCCAGTGGCCGCTTCACCACCGTCGCTGCCGCCACCCCCGCCACCCGCGCCACCCGCGCCACCGTAGCGGCTGTAGCCTGCGGTGTCGCAGTTCGTAAGAGCCAAGACCGCGAGAACCGCACAGCACATGAGAGCGCGGGAGCTGATTCCTGATTTCGGGAGCGGATGTGAGTGTTTGTGAGCCATACTACGGTCCGCATGATACCAGCTTCGCAGGCGGCGGCATAGGGTTCGCCCGGAGCTGCAGTCAGACGTCGAGGTGCTCGGTAATGTCGCCCCGGAAGAACATGGCCTCGCCGCTGAGCACATCCTGGGGATCGAAAAGCGACTTAATCCGCCGGAAGAGGTGGACCGCAGCACTGCCCCATTCAGCTTCGAGGTACGGGGCCCGGAGACGGCCCATGCCGTGTTCCGCGGTGATGGTTCCGTTGAGCTCGATAACCCGGTTGTAGATCCGGTCCGCCACCCGGCGAATCTGGTCGCGCAGATCTGACCGGCTGGTGTCGAAGAGGGGGCGCAGGTGGAGATTCCCGCTCCCAGCGTGACCGTAGATCGGCGCGCGGAGCCCCTCTGAGGAGAAGATCTCCGCTGCGTCGGCAATGAAGCGTGACAGCGACGCCGTCGGGACGCCGACGTCGTTCACGACGCTGAGAGCGCGATATGGCGCCGGTGCCTGACGAATCAAGAGGAGTAGGCGCTTGCGGAGCTTCCAGAGCTCTTCCTGCTCCTCCGGAGTTTCCGCCGTGTGAATTTCCGAGGCCTGCACTCCGCCCGCGCCACCGGCGGCCCGGAGTATTGCTTGGCGACTATCCTGTCCCCCGACGCCACGGAGCTCCACGTAGAGGTAGTGGTGGTCACCGCCTCTCGCAGGGCCGCCTCCGGCGTCGCGGATGAAGGCTGTGGCCTCCGCGTCGACCAGCTCGACCGCCGCGGCACCAAGACCGACACACTCCAAGGCGAAGTCGCATGCGGCGCCCCGATCTTTTGCCGGTACCAAGAGCGTGATCGCCTGCGCCTCCACCTCGACGGCGCGGAGAGTTACGTCGAGCACCGCCGCCAGTGTTCCCGCGCTGCCGCACATGAGTTGCGCGATCACCTCGCCCATGGGGGCGGCGGGGGCGCTGGTGTTCGTGGCGGGGGCGGGCGACAGGAGTGCGGCCGCGTT
>CAYPTH010000123.1:0-8491 GCA_964413635.1 uncultured Spirochaetaceae bacterium | reverse complement strand
CGGCGCCGGCGCGTGCTGCCGCCGCCGTCACAATGTCCGTCACCCGCGGCTTACCCTCGGTAATGGTGCCGGTCTTGTCCAGGACGATCGTCCGCACGTCCTTCAAGGTCTGGATTGCCGCACCCTTGCGAATGAGGATGCCGTTCTGGGCGCCCATGCCGGAACCGACCATGAGGGCCGTCGGCGTTGCCAGACCGAGGGCGCAGGGACAGGCAATGACCAGAACAGCAATCGTTGCGTAGAGCGCCAGGGCGACGCTGCCGATCCCCGGAGTGACCCAGGGGAGGAATCCCGCCGCCCACGCGGCGATGCCGCCGAAGAAGGCCGGAAAGATCAGCCAGGATGCCAGCGTCACGATGGCCAGGCCAATAATGACGGGTACGAAAACCGAGGTGATCTTGTCGGCCAGGGCCTGGATCGGAATCTTCGATCCCTGCGCCTCTTCCACCAGCCGAATAACCTGACTCAGGAAGGTGTCGCTTCCAACCTTGGTGGCGCGGGCCTGGATCATCCCCTGCTGGTTGATGGTTGCACCGATTACCTCATCGCCCTCGTTCTTGTCGACGGGCATGGACTCACCGGTTGCAATGGACTCGTCCACGCTGCTGCTGCCCGAGACGACAACGCCGTCGGTGGGAACCTTGTCGCCCGGACGGACGATCATGACATCTCCCACTTGGAGCGAGGAGACCGGCACCGTGACCTCTTTGCCGTCGCGGAGCACCGTCGCCTCTTTTGCCTCGAGGGTTAAGAGCTGCTTGATGGCCTGGGACGCGCGGCCTTTTGCCTTGGTCTCGATGTAGCGCCCGGTCAGGTGAAAAGCCATGATCATGCCGGCCACGCCGGCGAAGCTGGCGAAGGCCGGGGCCATGCCGAAGCTGTGCAAGACCGCCACCACACCGGATGCCAGGGACGCGATGGTCCCCATGGCAATGAGGACGTCCATGTTGGGCGCCAGGTGGATGCCGCTCTTCCAGGCGCTTCGAATCGTTGGAAAGCCGGGAATGAAGACTACTGCCGCGCCGAGGAGCAGCATGCCGAGGGGGTGACCGACTTCGCCGAGCAGGCGATAGCCAAAGATCATCTCCGGCAACATCAAGAGAATGATGGGGATGGTGATCCCCCAGGCGGTCCACATGCGGCGCCAAGCGCCGGTAATCTTCTGCTCGTCCATATCGCGGCTGCCGTCACCGGCCTCGCTCGCGACCTGGTAGCCCGCCTTGTCCACCGCGGCGACCAAATCATCGACCTGCACCGCGTCGCCGGAAAACTTCACCGTTGCGCTCTCCGTCGCCAGGTTCACCGATGCGCTCTCGACTCCCGGAACGCCTTTCAGGGACTTCTCCACGGCGGAGACGCAGCTGGCGCAGTGCATTCCCTCGATCTGGAGCTGTTTGCTTTCTATCTTCTTGGGGCTTTGCCTCTCGGTACTTTGTGCCACCTAGGACCTCCTATCCATGCCGTCGGAACTTGCCGATGACGTCCATGACTTCTTGCAGCTTCTGCTCTTTGTCGGTCTCATCCTCGCTGCGGATCGCGTCCACCACGCAGGTGTTGAGGTGGTTCTGCATTACCAGGTCCTCGACGCCCCGGAGAGCCGATACCACCGCGCTGGTCTGGGTGAGAATATCCACGCAGTAGCGGTCCTCCTCGACCATCTTGCGAATGCCCGCAACTTGCCCCTCGATCCGACGAAGGCGAGCGGATACCTTCTCTTTCTGCCGTTGGTCCATCATGGCGTTCCTCTCCGGTTCTTTTTATACCATACCCCCCAAGGGTATTTTGCGTCAAGTGGCGTACGCCACGTACCTGATCTACCGGCGGTATCGCCCTCGCAAGAGGCAGCGGTGGCTCGTCCACTACCTCACCTACGCGGCGGGGTATACGCCGTTACCCCCTGGGTACGACTCGTGGTCTCCGCCGAGTCGCAGTTCGTCTCGCTCAAGACGGTAGAGACCCATCTATACAACGTGTATCGAAAGGTGGGGGTGAAGAACCGCGTCGGCCTGGTTAATGCGCTAGCGCTGTACCATGCCGCCAATGCCGGAAAAGCATTGTCATGCAAGCGACTTGAGACGCCGGCCGCTATGGAGCGGTCTCGGTCTCAAGCCTTGTGATGCGCGCGAGGGCCTCATCGCGCCGCGTGCCGCACACCTCCTCGGTGGCGGTGAAGGCGCGACACACCTCGGGATACTCGTCCGTACCCCAGATGCGACACAGGTTGGTTCCGCGATCCAGGTTGACGCAGGTCACGCCGGCGGGCTTGCCCTCGGGCATGCCGGGGAGCGGAGAGGAGATCGATACCGCAATGCAGCATGCGCCGCAGCCCGGGCGACAAGGAATGGGAGTTCGGCCGTCCACGGATGCACCCTATCAAGCGCCGGCGAGGATGCGCAACGGCAACGGCCAAATCATCGGCGTGCTCTACGTGGGCGTGCAGCAGTCGCGTCTGGAGTTCCTGCGGGACAAGGTGGCCGACGTGCGAGTCGGCGACCCTCCAGGCGGAACACGGGGAGATTCCCATTACCGAGACCGATGGCGGAGCGCGCATTGACTACGTCGACTACCTCGAGATCATGCGAGAGCTGCCGCCGGCTGCCATGCCCCACCGGCTAGCCGCGGCGACCGGCGGCACGACCGAGAATCTGCGCCACGACGTCCCGATAGTTGCCAAGGGCGGTGTCCCCGTCAGGCGAGAGACGATACACTCCCCTCTGCACCCGCTCGAACCAGCCGTACATGTTGGCTGAAAGAATGGCGCCGGCGCGGTCAACTCCGGTCTGACGTTTGAGCGCCGCCGGAGAGCTCTCCCCCGCCGCCTGCAACACGTGCGCCAGGAGCAGGCTCTGCTGCTTGTAGGCGGTGATTCGTTCCTCTCTGCTGGATTGGCCGGCGCGGTCGAACTCGGCGTAACGACCGTTGATCTCCCGGACCATGGCAATGCGGCGCCGGTGGCGCACCGGTGGGGAAAATGGGCGGGGATGCGCCACCACCTCAACCCTCGTCGCCGACCGGAGGAAGCGTACGACAATCAGCCCAACCTCGAGACGCCGCAAGAGCAGCTTCACGCCGGAGAGGTTCCGGATACGTCCGCGACTCCCCTCCACGGGCACCGCAACGTAGACCGAATCGGAGAGCTCCTTCCGGCGCGCCGCCTGGATCATGAGATCCAGCGTGACCCCGCTCTTTAGCTCAATGACAATGACATCCTCCGGCGCGGCGGCGGAAGCCTTCGCGGCGGCGTCGGTCGGCCCCGCGCCGGGTGCGGGACCGTCGGCCGTGGCGTCACGCGACCGCCGCGCCACCAGGTCGCAGTTGCGTACCTCGGCGTGGACGCTGTAGCCCTGGCCCTCGAGGTAGCGGCGTAGCGGTTCGTAGAGGTCTGATTCGCGGCGGCGTTTGGAGCTCACAGCAATGCTATCGGCGCTTCATCTGGTGCCGAAAACGCTCCCAGGCGTCGGTGCGGTTGCGATACGGGCAAGTTGGCATGTGGCGCTTGCCGGTGAGGTAGACGCCGTTCAGGCCATCCCGCTCGCTTACGACGATCACGTGCATCTTCTTCATTCGCGCTAGCATTGCCCGCCGTCGTTCGGGATCGTTCCAGCATCCGGGACACACGGCAGCGGTACTCAGCTCACGCGTGTCCGTGTAGCGGACGCGAATCATGGCTCGCCCATCGGTGACCGCCCGCTTTCGCAAATTGGAGACATACTCGACAGTGTGGGCTTGCGCGCGAGGCTTTCGTGGCATTGACGCTTCAGCCTATGGCAGATTCGTCCTCGCGTCCAGCACCTTCCATCCATTGCACGAAACCGCCTTCGTACCTACTATTCTACTCGAGGAGATAACGTGAAACTGGTGGTGTTTGTGCTCAACAAGGAAGAGCTCCTCGAACGCGTCTTGGAAGCCTACGTCGAGGCCGGCGTTGACGGCGCGACCATTCTGGACTCGGAAGGCATGGGCCGCTTCCTGACCTACGAAGTGCCGCTCTTTGCCGACTTCAAGCAGTTCATGAAAGGCAACAAGCCCTACAACAAGACCATCCTCTCCGTTGTTGACGATCCAGCTGCGGTTCCGCGCCTCTACGCAATTCTGGACGAGGTCACCGGCGGCCTTGCCACGCCGGGAACGGGCATCTTCTTCACGGTTCCGGTAGACTTTGCCGCGGGGCTGGTCGGAATGGAGGCGGTTCCGCCGCCGACCCCGCCGGATGTTCCCAACGACGACCAAGGAGATCGCGCATGATCGAGTCCCTTATCCAGCTCATCGATAGCTCCTGCGTTTCCCTGAATATCTCCGGCCGGAAGAAACCGGAAATCGTCCGGGAACTGGTCGAGCTTCTCGCAGTTGCGGGGAAGGTGCCGGATGTCGATGACACCGTCTCCAAGGTGCTCGAGCGCGAGAGCCTCACGACCACGGGGATCGGCGGCGGGATTGCCATTCCACACTGCATGGCGCCGGAGATCCCGGAAATGGCCATGGCCCTCGGTCGGCACAACGGAGGGGCAAAGTTCGACGCCGTCGACCGACAGCCGGTATACCTGTTCTTTCTCATTGTCGCGCCGACGGGAGCGCATAATGATCAGCTCCGCGTCTTGAGCAAGATCTCCCGCTACCTCCACGACCCGAGCTTCAAGAATGGGCTGCTGACCGCCTCCTCGCCGGAGGATGTCATCGATCTCATCTCGAAGCGGGAGCACTAGCGTGACGACACGGCTTCGCTGGAATCTGGTACGCATTCTCCTCACCACGGTATACCTCTTTCTTGGGTGGCTACTGTTCACCTGGAGTGTGAGCGCCCGGGCAGTCGTGATCGGAATCCTGCAGAGCGCAGTCGTGGCGCTGCTGACCTATCCCGTCTTTATTCAGGACGATGAAGCCGCTCGCCGATCCCAGCTTCCACGCGTGCATATTCTCGGCGTCTATCTGATCGTCCTCGTGTTCAACATGTACGTCGCAAGCTTCCGCGTCCTCTGGCAAATCCTGCGCGGCAACATCAATCCAGGAATCGTCCACTTCCGCACTCGTCTCTCGAGCGACATTGCGCGGCTCGCATTGTCCAACGCCATCACCATTACCCCGGGGACAATCACGCTCCAACTCGACGACGATCACCTGATCGTCCACTGGCTCGATGCGCGAACGACCCACTCCACGTACGCAGGGAAGCTGATCAAAGGGACCTACGAGAAGCTGCTCTCGCGGGTGTGGGTTTAGGCGGGCCGCGCCTCGGCGCGGGCGTCCGCCGCGAAAGGATTCGTCACATGGAACAGATTCTGCAGTACGCAATCTACTTCTTCCTCGGATCGACGGTCTTCAGCATGATCCGGGTCGTCATTGGGCCGACGACGGTCGACCGCATGACCGGGCTCAACCTGGTCTCCGCGCAGATCCTGGCATTGCTGGTGCTTGTCGCCGTGCGGGAGGGACGCTCGAACTATTTGGATGTCGCGCTGGTCTACGACATCTTCGGCTTCATCGGCCTCTTGGCCATGGCGAGGTATTTTGGCGCCCGAAGGCGGGGTGACAAGGCCGATTCGGCCGGAGATTGACGGGGGGAGGACCGAATGGATTGGATTGCGATTGCCTTCTTCGTTCTCGGCGCCGTCTTCGGCATCATGGGCAACCTCGGCGTGCTGGTCTTTCCGGACGTCTACACGCGGCTGCAGGCGGCATCGACATGTAGTACTACTTCGGTCTTCTCCGTCTTTGTTGCCTGCATGATCGTCGCGGGTTTCAGTCCGCTCACGGGCAAGATTCTGGTGATCGCGCTCTTCTTCTTTGTGACGAATCCGATCTCCTCCCACATTATTGCGCGCTACGCCTGGGAGCGGGAAATTGTGCCGTGGCGCCAAAGCTACGAAAAGCGGACAGAGCTCGGAGGGCCCGGGGAATGACGGATGTACTGCTCCTGCTCATGCTGATTCTCGCAATCGTTGCCCTGGCCACCCGCGATCTCTTGGTCACCGTCGTGGTGACCGGCGTGTTCAGCCTGGTCAGTTGCCTCTACTACTTCGTGCTCGGAGCGCCGGACGTGGCATTGACCGAGGCGGCGGTCGGAACGGGGATCGGGACGGTAGTGTTCATCTGGATTGTGCGCAAGACGGAGCGCTGGATCGACCGGGGAGGTGACCGTGGCGCACGTGGCTAAGGCCCTGTCCCTCCTGATTGTCGCAGCGTTCCTGTTCTTCGCGCTCTCCGGCGAGCACCCCGAAGAGACGCCAATCCGGGAGCATATCGTGGCAAACGGGGTGGATGAGACCGGCGCGCGAAATCTGGTGACATCGATCTACCTGGGCTACCGTGCATTCGATACCCTCGGCGAAACGGTGGTGCTGGTCGCGGCGGTCTCCGGAGTGCTGTTTCTCGTGGAGCGAAAGCGATGAAGCACAAGACCGATATCCTGGACGTTGCCACGCGCAAGCTCGCACCGTACATGTTCCTCTTCGGCCTCTATCTGGTGAGCTTCGGAGACGTATCCCCCGGTGGCGGCTTCCAGGGCGGCGTCGTCATTGCGTCGGGGGTGATCTTGTTGGTCATGGGCCGGGCGGCCGGCACCGCGGAGATGCTCTTCCCGATTCACCGTCTCACGCTGGTGGAGACGCTCACCTTTCTGCTCCTGCTCGCCGCGGGCGGCGCGGGAATGGTGCTCGCCGGCAGCTTCCTGGCGGACTTTCTTCGCGGAGCGGTGGGGGCGCCGGGGACGGCGGAGGCCGCGGGCGGGCTGTTCCGGCCGTTCCTGCCGCGGGTACGCTTCATCTTCCTGTTGAACGTATTGATCGGCGTGAAGGTCGCAGCCGGGGTGAGTCTCATCTGCCTCCATCTGTTTGGGGAAGAGTAGGGTCGGTATGGAGAATCTCAGCTGGTATCTGATCGGCGCAATCTTCCTGGTCGGCATGTGGGCCGTCCTGGCCTTGCCCAACCTCATCAAGAAGGTGGTGGGCCTGAGCATTGCGAACGGCGCCGTCATCATGTTGTTCATCTACTACGGCTCGCTCTCCGGCGACACTGCGCCGATTCTGACCGGCGCCGAGGGCACCCCCGTAGATCCGCTGCCGCAAGCGCTCATGCTCACGGCAATCGTGGTCGGCGTCTGCATTGTCGCGCTGGCACTCGCGCTGGTGTATCGGCTCTACCGGCGCTTCGAGACCTTGGACATTCGCGAGATCGAGCGCCGTGTTTGGGGGGACCGTGCATAGTCCGGCGCTCCTCGCGGTCCTGCCCTTGGTCGGGGCGGTCCTTGCGCTCTTCGGCAAGCTCACGCCGGATACGGGGCGCGGCATGCCGCCACTGCGGCTTATTCTCTGCATCATCTCGGTGCTTCCACTTGCCGGCATGGCGGTCGTGCTCCGGCAGGCGCTTCCGGCGGTCACCGCCGGTGAAACGGTCCGCTACGCCCTCGGCGGATGGCCGGCGCCCTACGGCATTTCCCTGGTGCTGGATGGCACTGCGTGGATCATGTCGGCCCTGATCGTCGCCGTGTCGAGCATGGTGGCCGTGGCGGCCTTTGCAAGGCTGCGCTACGGGCCCGTATTCTTCTTCTTTCTCATGCTGCTCATCGCGGGCATGGAGATTGTGACGCTCACCGGCGACATCTTCACCATGTTCGTGGCTTTTGAGATCGTGGCCATTGCCGCCTACGTCCTCATTGCCTTCGATCGATCTGATGCGGGCGTCCTTGCCAGTCTCAAGTACCTCATGCTGAGCTCCGTGGGAATCCTGTTCTTCCTCTTTGGGGTGTTCCTGATCTATCGGGAAGTGGGAACGCTTGCCTTCGCAAGCGTCGGAGAGGCAGTGCGCGGCAACCCGGACTCCCGCAGCCTACGCCTCGCCGTGGTGGCGCTCTGTGTCGGCATTGGCGTGCGCACCGCCTTCATTCCCTTCCACACCTGGCTACCGGAGGCGCACGCCTACGCGCCCCATCCGGTCAGCGCACTCCTCTCGGGCGTTCTCATCAAGATCTCATTCTTCGCCATGGCGCGAATCATCTCCGAATTCTCAGCGCTCTACCTCAACGGGCTCCTTCTGTGGATCGGCGCAATTACCGCTCTGTTTGCGGTCATCTGGGCATTGGCCCAGAGCGATGCAAAACGCCTCCTCGCCTACCACTCGATCTCTCAGATGGGCTACGTGCTCGCCGCTTTCGGCGCGGCCACCGCCCTCTCACTGCCGGCGGCCATGGCCCACGCCATCAACCACGCTCTCTTCAAGAGCCTGCTCTTCCTCGTGGTAGGAACGGCAATTGCCATGACCGGAGAGCGCAACCTCTTCCGCATGGCACCAATCGGACGGCGCGCGCCAATCTTGGCGCTGGCCCTGTTGATGGGCGCACTCTCCATTGCCGGAATCCCGCCCTTCAACGGCTTTGCAAGCAAGCAACTGGTCTCTTCCGCCCTCGCCGGCTCCCCGGCGTACGCGCTTCTCTGGATCACCGCGGCGGGGACAACGGCGTCGTTCATCAAGCTGCTTCGGATTGTGCGGCCCGGGCCGC
>CAYPTH010000122.1:6066-8514 GCA_964413635.1 uncultured Spirochaetaceae bacterium | reverse complement strand
ATACTCCAAGATATAGACACGTCTCCACCGGGGAGGGAGAGATGAAACGGATCATCATTGTAGCGTTGCTCCTGGCACTGATATCGAGCTTCGCTGTCGCCCAATCGAATGAGCTCATTGATGAGCTACTCGCCGCGGAGGAGGCCTCCTTCGGCGCCGCGCTCTACCTGCTAATGCTTGCCGGTGGGGAGATCGATGAGGACGCCTCCACAGCGGATGCGTACTCACGCTTCGACTTCTCGCAGTGGCGAATCGACGAGAAGCCCGCCGACGCAGCGGTCACACTCGGGGAACTGGCCTACTTGTCCATGGAGAAGCTCGGTATCTCCGGCGGCATCATGTACAGTCTGGTTCCATCACCGCGCTACGCAGCCCGCGAGTTCAAGCATCTCCGCTTCGTGCCGGGGAAGGCGTATCCGAACCGAGTGCTGTCGGGCCGCGAGGTGATTGATCTCATTGGCAAAGCCACTCGCTACGTGAAATAAGGAGGACGCACATGCATCGCTTCGCGACCGTTTTTCTGGCGCTTATTGTACTGGCGGCGCCCTTCGCATTCAGCTTCGACTATGGCGTGGATTTCACCACGACATCTCGAATAACCACGGATGAAGCCTTCTACAATCGTGATGCCCTGGCGTTGTGGACCGAAGCTCCCCTGGGGGAACGCCACCTCTTCCAGGTTCGCGGCGGATACGCATTCTCCACGGAGCTACCGGCGGAGCTCGTGCTCAACCGATTGCTAATCCAAGGGGACTACAGTCCGACCCCCAACACACGCTTTGTGACCCAGGCTGGGAGGATTTCCCTGCGCGAGGCTTCCGGCCTTGTCTACAACCAGTCGGTCGACGGAGCAGCAATGCGCATCCAAGCTCCCGGTTCCGTCACGCGTTTCGGTATTGGCTACACGGGCCTCCACTTCGCACCGAGCTCGCAAATAGTGGTCTCGATTGCCGATACCCAGGTTCCCACCGATGAGACTTTCGCGACCATTAGCCCTCGGGTGGTCGGAACGGCTTCGGTCGTGCTGAGCGACCTCCTGCCGCGGCAAGAGATCACACTGTCCGGCGCCTTTCAGGAGGACCTTCGGCCTCTGCTCGACCAAGAGGACATAATCCAGCCCGGCGACACCGAGTTCCGTCCGGAAGCCAGTGGGCCGGTAGACACCCAGTACGCCTCCCTTGGGATCGGCGGCGGTATTACGTCGGCCCTCTTCTACCAGGTCTGGGGCGTCTACAACGCCGGAAGCATGCTCACCTACGTGATCGATGAAGAAACTGGAACCGGCGTATATCAGCCGACACCAATTCAGGGCATTGCAACATCCGCCGGCCTCACCTACTTCATGCCGCAGACGCTTTCCATGCGAATAAGCGGAAAGTTCACCTATACAAGTGGCGACGCCGATCACGGGACCTACTACGAAGGCAACCAGGAGGGCAAGTCCACCCTCTATCTGCCGGTCACGCAGTCGGTCGCTTCTATTGCATTTGCCCCAAAACTTGGGAATGTGATGTTCGGTGAGTTACATTTATCACTGAGGCCATTCGCCTCAATGCAGAGTCGATACCTCAGCAATCTGCAGGTATCGACGGACGGATACATGTTCTTCCGCAGCACGGAGGGGGCTGTATCTGCTACCGGCGTCAACAGTGGCGTGGGAGACAAATACTTGGGAACGGAGGCGGACATCCGACTGAGCTATCGACCGTTTTCGGATTTAGGAGTAGGAATCGGCTTTGGCATGTTCTTCCCAAATACAGCTAGCAGCAGTCCAATGGCCACAGATCAAAATGTCAAAATACGCGCGCGCCTTTCGACTTCCTTTAGTTTCTAAGGCGCCACATCAAGGAGAGGCACAATGAAACGATTTGCATTAGTGCTGCTACTTATTGCGCTTGCGACGCTGCCGGCTGTGGCCCAGATCACAGCCGTCGTTGAAGATACGACGGGTAAGGTCGAGATTCGACTGCCCGGCAGCTCCTGGCAAAACGCACGGGCGGGTATGCAAGTCCCGACCGGCGCTACCATTTCGACCGGCTTCAACTCGGAGGCGGTTCTCGCAATTGGCGACTCCGTCCTGACGGTTGATGCGCTGACCCGCATGGCACTGGATGAGCTTATCCAGAGCGAAGGGCTTGTGAAGTCGAGCATGAACCTCAATGTCGGCCGCGTCTCGGCGAACGTCCAGACCGCGGAGGGGCTCAATTCCGACTTCCAGGTCAAGAGTCCGCTCTCGACAGCATCCGTTCGCGGCACAATCTTCACCTTCAACGGGAACACCATTGAAGTCAATGAAGGCGTGGTGACGATAACCAACAGCCTCGGGCAGACGCGACGGATCGTGGCAGGCAATAGCTCGACCACGGACGGCAGTTCAACGCCCTCCGGTGAACAGGAAGAGCTCGAGAACACCACAACGGTCGTTTTCTCGACCTCGGCCTTCGATGA
>CAYPTH010000122.1:0-5966 GCA_964413635.1 uncultured Spirochaetaceae bacterium | reverse complement strand
TACCTCGGCGGTACGCCTCAGCAGGGGAATCTGACTTTCACGCTGCCGAGTGCGGATCAACTTGCCCAGATGGGCCCGCAGCAGGTGGGTTCGGCGGAAGCTGATACCGGACGCGTATATTTGGCGATCACCCTAGGCTCTAGCACTGAGCTCCTCGAGATCGGAGAAGACGCGCCGTATATCGAGCAGGCAATCACCAGCTCCGACAGCACGGTCTCCATCTCACCGGTTCCGACCGGCTCGGGTTACCGCATCTACGCGGCATTCGGCAGCACGGATGGTGGCACGTTTGACCTTGCATACTTCGCAGAGTCGGATCCCTTCGAGGTTGCTGCAGACGACACGACCGATGTCAGCATTGACCTGTCTGACGGCGTGTTCGGCACGCAGCTTGCCGGCACGGAGCTCACCGGTCTGACATCCAGCGAAGGTGTCGTGTACGCCTCCACCGACGGCGGCGTCTACGAGGTAGCTGTCGGCGACGGTCCTGAATTGATTGACGAGACCTCGGTGACGGGCAATATTAACTCCGTCACCGGCGGCGGCACGAGCTCTCTCGTGTTGGCAAATGCCGAGAAGGGTATCTTCTCGCTTTCCGGCGGCACCTTCACGGATATTTCGAACGGCCAGTACAAGGCCGTCGAGTGGGGTGGAGCCGAAATGTCGACGGCCTTCCCCTCCGCCACGGCAGGGGAACAGCCCCTGGCTTTCCAAACCCAGACCGGCATTGGCTTCGTCGTGGATCCGAACAACGCTGAAAGTTGGACCTTCTTCCCGACGAACGACATTGTCGCGGGCAAGCCGATTCTCGACCTCGCCGTGGACACGTCCACAACCGACGGCCGTGCGTTCCTGGCCACGAAGGTGGGCGGCTTCATGGCAACCGTGGAAGACTTGGGTAGTGACGAGCTAAGCGGCGACTTTGTGAATGCCACCGAGGTATTCGATTTCTTCGACCAGGCGATCGGGAACAACCTGGCAAGGTCAATTGCCTTTGACCAGGAGAACGGCGTCCTCTACGTTGCGACAACGTCGGGTGCCTATGCGGTACCGGCGGGCGACGGGGCTGATTTCGATTCGCAAAGCGTTGCCAACAACCTGATTTCCGACGTGCCCAAGAACGTCATTGATGTCGCAGTACAGAGTACGAGCAGCGGCAATCCCTACGTAGCGTTCCTGACCAAGTTCAGTCTGGTCCTGTATAAGGAGGGAGCCGACTTTGTTATCTATCCCTTCGTGGCCTACGACGAGCTTCCGGGTAATTCGTCCATGGTAACCTTCCGCGACACGGACTCCAACGGCGACGATGACCAGGTGGTGCTTGCAGGCTCGGACGGACTGAGCACACTGGACCTTTCGGACCTTCCCTAAGCTGACCCACCGGCCGTGCCGGTGCCTCGGCGCCCGGCTGTTGCCGGAGATTACAGTTCATCACAAAAATAAGGCGGGCGTCCCAATTGGGGTGCCCGCCTTTTCTATGTGTCAATCTATCTAGCTACGCGAGGCGCCCGGCCGGCTCGATAGGCCAGGAGCTCGCCTTAGAAGCTGAAGCGCAAGCCCGTTGTTGCGCCAAAGGCATTCGTTGCTAGGCTGTACTGGCCGTGGACAAAGAACCCGAATCCACCGAAGACCAGATCGAATCCGGCGCGCGTGGCCAGTGCGAAGTCATACACGTTCACCACCGCACCGGGATCATCTCCCCCCTGTTCGGTGTACGAGATGTAAACTGCATCACCGGGTTCCCCGATCTCCGCCGTAAACCCGTTGATTGCACCGGAGAACGAGCTTCGCTGGTAGTACGGCGTGACCGAGACGAAGGGAACGAAGAACGCGAGCTTCTTCGAGATGGATAGCTCCAATCCCGCGGTATGGATGCTCGTTGCCGTCGTAAAACTATCCGCGCCAATGGTAGCACCCTCAATGAGGTCGTCGAATGACGGGAAGGGCACGCTAAGCTTGAAACCTTCGTAGGTGTAGCCCAGTCCGGCGGTGATTGCAGGAAAGCCAGGTGCATCCTCAATGAGCGTCTTTCGGACCTGACCGCCGATGTTGAGCACCGACAGCTCCGTCTGAGACAGATCCAGTCCACCGTCGCCGGAGGGGATGAATCCAACCACGGTCTCGGTCAGCGCGTTCGGAAACCATGCGCCCGTCGCAAGGATCTGCCACCCGGCAATGGTCCCGCCCATGGTCAGTCTGCTCAGAGGATATGGGATGAAGTTGTTGTATATGTTGGCCACGTCAACCGATCCCGCTGAGACGAGGGCCAGGGCCTCCTGGATGAAGTCGTTGATCGGAAGGGTCTCGTAGTCGTCGGGATCAATTGCATCCGCCCATCCGTCCGAGAAGACGGCGCCCGCGGATGTTCCGATGGTGAAACTCCGATACGCGGGAATTGAAGCGTCCCCGGTGGAGATTCCGTTTATGGCTGCTTGCTGTGCGTGGGGAAGAACCTCACGCCCAATTGACTCGAAGAAGGCGTTGAAGTCGTCTTCCAGTACGGTAAGATTCTGGGAAAACCCAATGCCGGCCGCGATAAGGAGAACCGCGACCACCAGGACAATACGTTTCATGGGCCGACCTCCGGCTGAGTTATCTGACTCATATTGTCTCGCAAACGGGGCCAATTTGCAATTGCCCCGGCTTCACGCCTCCCCGGCAAGACGCTTGTTGATGGCCTCCGCGGCCTGTCTCCCCTGCCCCATGGCCAAAATCACCGTGGCTGCACCGAGGACAATGTCGCCCCCGGCGAACACGTTGGGAATGGAGGTCTCACCGAAGTCATTGGTGACAATATTTCCGCGGTCGCTGGTCTCCAGATCAGGGGTTGTCGAGACCAGAAGCGGGTTGGACTCGTTGCCAATTGAAACGATGACGGTATCGACATCAATGACGTTCTCGCTGTCGGGAATGGCGACGGGACGGCGACGACCGGAATCATCCGGCTCGCCGAGCTCGTAATCCAGGCACTCAATGCCGATGACGCGCTCCTCATCATTGCCGAGAATGCGCTTTGGGCTCTTGAGGAAGTGGAAGGTCACCCCCTCCTCTTCGGCGTGATCCACCTCCTCGGCGCGGGCGGGCATCTCCGTCCGGGTCCGCCGGTAGAGGACGTTCACCTCTTCCGCGCCCAGACGAATGGCCGTGCGCGCCGCGTCCATGGCAACGTTTCCGCCGCCGAGTACCGCAACCTTTCGCGGCTGGAAGATCGGCGTGTCCGCCTTTTCACGGTCGTATGCCTTCATGAGATTGCTACGCGTGAGATACTCGTTTGCCGCGAAGACGCCGACGAGATTCTCCCCTGGAATGGACATGAATTTCGGCAAGCCTGCTCCGGTGCCGATGAAGACTGCGTCGTAGCCGTCCTCCTCGACGAGGTCCTTGAGCTTGCGGGTTCGCCCGACCAGAAAATTCGTTTGAATCTCGACACCCATCCGCTCGAGCGTCTTGATCTCGTCATCTACAATGCGCTTGGGAAGACGAAACTCGGGGATTCCGTAGATCATGACGCCACCCGGCTTGTGGAAGGCCTCGAAGAGGGTCACCTCGTGGCCTTCCCGACGGATGTCCGCGGCGGCAGTAATGGAGGCGGGACCGCTGCCAATGACGGCAACCTTTTTTCCCGTCGCGGCTTTGACCGCCGGCGAATCCCCGTTTCCGTGTTCCGCGCCCCAGTCGGCGACGAAGCGCTCCAAGCGGCCGATCGACACGGACTGAAAAATGTCCTTCAGCGACTTCCCGACGGTGCAGTGCTCCTGGCACTGGTTCTCTTGGGGACACACCCGACCGCAGATGGCAGGAAGGAGGCTCGCCTCCTTGATGACCGAAAGGGACTTGGCGTAGTCGCGCTCGGCAATGGCTTTAACGAAGCGCGGGATATCAATGGCAACCGGGCATCCCTTGATGCAGGGGGCAGTCTTGCACTGGAGGCAGCGCTCCGCTTCAACGAGGGCCTGCTCCTCGAAATACCCGTAGGTGACCTCTTCCATGTTGCCGCGCCGTTCGGCGGGATCCTGGCTCGGCATTTCCTGCTGGGGGATTTTGAGGCGATCCTTGTTCTTCAAGGTAGCAGGATCGAGCTCGTCTAAGACGCGCTTTGCCTCGGCCTGCAATTCACTGGGTGCTTGGAAACTCACGCTGAAACTCCTCTACGCGTTCTCGACGACCGCGTCGAGGCGGCACGCCTTGCTGGCTTGGCTCTCCTGATCCTTGTAGGCGCCGAGACGGCGCAGCATGTTGTCGAAGTCCACCGCGTGGCCGTCGAACTCAGGACCGTTTACACACACGAACTTTGTCTCCCCGCCGACCGTAACGCGACAGCCGCCGCACATGCCGGTTCCATCGACCATAATGGTATTCAGGGAGACGACTGTCGGCACCGCGTAGGGGCGTGTGGTCTCGGCGGCGAACTTCATCATGATCGGCGGACCAATGGCAACCGCCAAATCCGGCGCCGGCGACTTCTCGCACTCCTCCTTGAGCGGCTCGGTAACAAGGGCCTTGCGGCCGTAGGAGCCGTCGTCGGTGACAAGAATGAGCTCGTCCGCAATGGCTCGCATCTCATCCTCGAGAATCACGAGCTCCTTCGTCCGGGCACCAATGATAATGGTTACATGATTGCCCGCCTCTTTCAGGGCCTGGGCAATTGGGTGCATGGGAGCAACGCCGATACCACCGCCAACGCAGACCACTCGGCCGAAGTTCTCAATGTGGGTCGGTTGGCCAAGGGGCCCGAGAACGTTGGCAATTTCGTCGCCCGCCTTGTAGCCGGACAGTACCTTCGTCGTCTTGCCGACGGCCTGGAAGATGAGGGTGATTGAACCTTCATCCGCGTCGGCGTCCGCAATCGTCAGAGGGATGCGTTCCCCGAAATTGTCATCAAGCTGCAGGATGATAAACTGACCGGGGTGCCGCTCCCTGGCGATGTTCTCCGCCCGCACGCGCACCTTGAAGACGTTTTCAGAGAGTTGGGTCTTTTCGAGGATCTCGTTCATTGTGCTGTTTCCTTTTGAGACTCGTCCGCGCTCTAGATTCTCCGCTGGGTGGTGTTCAAACCGAGGAGCATTGCGTCAATGCCCTTCGCCGCCTGATGCCCGTTGGCAATGGCGCTAATTGCATCTCGCTTCGTATTCACAATGTCCCCACCGGCGAATACCTTAGGATCGCCGGTTGCCCCAAATTTGTCTACCACAACGCGACCGCGCTCGACCGAAATTCGCGCCAAGGCCTCCTCCGGAAGGAAGGAGTAGTCGGCGTCCTGACCGATTGCCGAAATGATGGAGTCGTAGACCTCGCGGCGCTCGGAGCCCTCGATCAGCACCGGTTTGGGTCGCTTCCCCTCGCCCTGGTCGATCATCTCCGCCTCGCCCCAGATGAAAACGGCCTGCTCCTTGTTGCCCGGCTCGTCCTCGACGGAAATGGGAATGGCCTGAGGAACAATACGCACCCCTTCCTCGAGGGCTTCATCGATCTCCTCTTCGTCGGCGGGCATGTCTTCCACGCGCCGGCGGTAGAGGACGGTAACATCGATACCCATTCGACGCGCCGTCCGAGCGGCGTCCATGGCGACGTTTCCCCCGCCGATGACCGCAATCCTCTTCCCCAGTCCCGGGTCACGACCTGCGGTGACGTCGTCGAGAACTTGGACGCCGGAGAGAACGCGGGGATGTTTTTCTCCGGGAATGCCCATCTGGTAGGGATCGGGAAGACCGGTGGAGATGAAAACTGCCTCATAGTCCGTGTAGATATCTTCGAAGGAGAGGTCACGGCCGATCTGGAACTCCTGCTTGATCTCCACGCCGAGGGAGCGAATGTATTCAATGTCCTTGTTGATCTGGTCGTAGGGGAGCCGATACTCCGGGATCCCGTAGCGGAGCATTCCGCCGGGAAGATCCCGGGAGTCGAAGACCGTCACCTCGTAACCGAGGAGGCGCAGGTAGTAGGCGGCGCTCATGCCCCCCGGACCG
>CAYPTH010000121.1:0-8648 GCA_964413635.1 uncultured Spirochaetaceae bacterium | reverse complement strand
GTGCCCTTCATCCCCGGAAATGGTGGTCCGTGGTCCGTGGTAAGGACGATCGCGGTGTTGTTCCACAAGCCGGTACCGCGGAGCGCGTTCGTGATTCTCTCGACGACCTCATCGACCACGCGAAGTGACGCGGCGAATCCGGCGGTATCTCGTCGCGTTTCCGCTGTGTCTGAGATTCCCTCAGGCAAGAGGCCGATCGGTCCCGCAGGCGCCGAAGGAAAGGGACGATGCGTACTGAGAAGCCCAAAGGAGAGAAAGAACTCGCGTTCTCTGTCCTCGCGGAGGTACTCGACCACCTTCTCGCAATTCGACCGGTCGTAGGTCGCCGGGTCGATTCCCGCGTCGTTGAAGTAGTCCCTTGGGCCGTCGAGGTACCGGTCGTAGCCAATGAGGTCCCGGGACGGTGCAATGTGTTGAACGCCGCACAACACGCGCTCGGTGCGTCGGCCATCGATGAAGTTCACCAGATGTCGATTGTAGTCATGGAGTCGGAAGCCGCGGTGCGCGAGACCAACCATGCCATTGCGGTGAGGTCTCGTGCCGGTGAGAAGGCCCGCCCGACTCGGCGAACAGGTCGGAGCGCAGGCGAAGACGTTTCGGAAGGTCGTCGCCGACGCGGCCAGGCCTTCGATGCCCGGCATGTCGGTCAAGCCGTTGTCCGGGTGGAGGTAGGTACCGGAGTCGTGTGTGTGTAGGTACAGAAGGTTCACGCGCGACCTCACTCCGAGGCTCCGGCTACAAACGTTTGCATATCGGGCCGGCCGCCCCAACGTCAATGAGTTATATCACGAGCCGGCTGACGGCGCAAGGAGGGAACGCGGAGCATGTGTGCGGGCATATACGGCATAAAACCGGTTTGTCGCCCGCAAAGGGTCGGAGTTGTAGGAAAGAGTTGGGCGTCCGAGGTGGTGGAAAAGCCGGTGGAGAGTCTCCAGGTTTTCGTTGACAGCTCCTGACCTCGGTGGTAGGCTTCAAACGGTGCAAACGTATGCAAAGGCGCCTGACAATCAGGGACATAGCGCGAATGGCTGACGTCAGCCCCTCCACGGTTTCTCGGAGTCTGAACGATAGTCCGCTCGTCGCGGAAGAAACGAAGGCGCGCATCCGGGAGATTGCGCGAAAGGGCGACTTCACGTTTAACGCGACCGCTCGCAGCCTGGTAACCAAGCGCACCGGTATCGTTGGACTGATTTGTCCCGACTCATTCGACGAGTACCAGTATTCGCTGCATACGACCCTGCTGATCAATCAGATTCGGCGACAGCTGGAGCGGCAGGATCTGGATCTGGTTGTGAAATTTCGGGTGGACGCAAACGGAAATAACAGCATACGGCATCTCATCAATAGCCGAAAAGCGGACGCTCTCATTGTAGTCAACCCGGACATCTCGGCCGATGAGGTGGCCTTCAGCCACCGGCACCGGATGCCCATTGTGTTTGTCCAGGCTATCCCCCCGCAGCTTGACCTGACTCGGGAGAACTATGTCTTTGCGGATCACGTATCGGGAGGGACCATTGCGACCGACCACCTGCTTCGCCTGGGGCACAAGCAAATCCTCTGTCTGACGGTGGATACGCAGGAGGCTTCGTTTCACGAGCGTACCGAGGGATATCGCCAGACACTGGCCGACCACGGGCTCGAAGGACGGGATGATCTGATCGTAGTCGGCGACGGGACGTTTGAGTTTGGCTATCAGTATGTAGCGCGGAACGCGGGCCGGTTTGGCCAAGAGATCACCGCAGTGTTCTCTCAGACCGACATTATGGCCCTCGGTGTGATCGAGGGGTTGTGGGACCAGGGCCTCACTGTTCCAAAGGACGTTGCCGTCGTTTCATACGACGACATCGGCTTTGGCAAGGACTTTCGTCCGCGACTGACAACGGTCCACCAACCGCGGGACCGTCTCGCGGTTGCCGCCGGCGGCCGATTGCGAGAGCTGCTTGCCCGGAACCGGGATGAAACGGAGCAAGAATTGTTGCAAAGACGCGTGCAGCCCTACTTGGTCGTTCGCGAATCCTGCGGCGCGGAACGGAGAGAGGGCGTGGTTGCCCCGGTAGGAGCTCAGGCTGCCATAGGAACGCCGAATACAGGAGAAAACGGAGGAAAAACGCCGTGACGAAAAGGCGGTCGGTCTTGCAAACGATTGCAGGCCAATTCCCCTATTGAGGAGGTGCACCGGAACGAGCAGTTGTAGCGATATCTAGTGTTTGTTCGCCGTGCGGGATGCACGGCAGGAAAATCCATAAGGAGGATACCAATGGTACGAACAAAGTTGTTTTTCGTCCTTGTCCTGGTGATCGCCGTCGCCGGCTTCGCCTTCGCCACCGGTCAGGCAGAAGAAGAGGGTGGCGGCATGGAGGGCGAGACCGTCGAGCTGGATGTGTTTCAGAGCAAGACGGTGATCGCCGAGCAGTTCGAAGCGCTGGGCGAGGAGTTTGAGGCGGCAAATCCGAATGTCACCGTTGACGTGGAAACCGTCGGAGGAAGCGCCGACTGGCAAACGATCCTCAAGAGCCGTTTCACCGCGGACGAAGGGCCGGATGTCTATAACATTGAGGGTCCCGCTGACTATGACCTGTGGCAGGAAAACATCGCGGACCTCAGCGGTGAGCCCTTCACCGATCAGGCGGTACCGTCCGCCCTCGAGCCGCTGACCTTCGACGGCAAGGTGTACGGCGCCCCTCTGAACTTCGAAGGCTACGGCTACATCTACAACAAGGACATGTTTGAGGATGCGGGCATTGAAGAGGCCCCAACGACGTTCTCCGAGCTCGAGGCTGCAGCGCAGCAGCTGGAAGAAGCGGGGTATACCGCCTTTTCTACGGGCTACGGAACGTGGTGGGTGATTGGTTTTCACCTGCTGAATGCAGCGTTTGCACAGCAGGATGACCCCGATCAGTTCATGGAGGACCTCACGAACGGCGAGGCGTCCATGGCCGAAAACGCGATCTTCCAGGATCTGCAGCAGTTGGTCGACCTTACCGTTGAGTATGGAGAGAGCAACCCGCTGGCGACGGACCATAACCAGCAGACACAGATGTTCGCCAACGAAGAGGTCGCGATGATGCAGCAGGGAATCTGGAAAGAACCCTCGCTTCTGGAGGCGAATCCCGATCTCGACCTGGGTGTCATCCCCATTCTGATCAATGATGATTCGCAAATGGATCGCATCGCCGTTGGTGTCCCCTGGTACTTCGTGGTGAATGCACAGGCATCCGAAGCCGAGCAGGAAGCCGGCAAGGCGTTTATCAACTTCATGATGACGAGCGACACGGGTCTGCGATACACCGTAGAAGAGTTTGGCCATATCCCCGCCTACCAGGGCGCCTCCGCCGAGGGACTCGGTGGTGTCGGACAGGGCATTCTCGCCTACACCGATCAGAACAAGACGATTCCCTGGACCATGGGCCAGTGGCCGGATGGTTTCGACCAGCAGGATGCATTCAACAACATGCAGGCCTACGTGGCTGGACAGCAGAGCTGGGATGAGACACTGCAGGCGCTCGACGAAGCGTGGCAGGACCGATCGGAGTAGTGCGCCGACGCACTCTGAGCTAGTTGCTGGGGGGACCGGCGGAAAGCCGGTCCCCCAGTTGCGTACAGCAGGGTTATCAGCGTAAACAAGGTTAACCATGGATCAAAGGTCACTACGGGAAATCAGAAACGATCTCCTCTTCATAGGCCCCGGGTTTCTTTTCTTCCTGGGCATTGTTCTCATCTCTTTCGTCCTGGGAATCTACTACTCCTTCACGGAGTGGAACGGCGTCGACGCAAAGGCTGTGTGGATCGGTGCGCGTAACTATGTGGAGGTCTTCCAGGGGGACAAGCAGGCAGGGGTTTCCGCATGGTTCACTGCACGCTTTACCGTCGTGTCGGTGGTCTTTGCGAATTTCCTGGCCTTTGCCCTCGCCCTCGCACTGACCCGGTCGCTCAAAACCGATAACGTGTTGCGGACGGTCATTTTTCTTCCCAACATCATCGGTGGAATCATCCTCGGTTTCATCTGGCGGTTCATCTTCGTGAACAGCTTCGATACGTTAGGAGATATCACCGGTATTGGGTTCTTTGCGGCGCCGTGGTTGGGAACGGCCAATACGGGATTTTGGGGCTCGGTGATCGTATTCTTGTGGCAACGCACCGGATACCTCATGGTGATCTACGTGGCGGCCCTCGTTGGGATCAACGAAGATCTCCTGGAATCCGCGCGCATTGACGGCGCCTCCGGGTTCCAGGTGCTGCGCCGTATTATCATCCCGTTGACCGTCCCCGCGGTTACCGTGTGCGTCTTTCTGGCCCTCTCCTGGACAACCAAGATGTTTGATGTGATCTACGCGCTTACCCGTGGCGGGCCCTACGGCTCCACCGAGACCTTTGCAATGAACATCTACTTTGAGGCCTTCTCTTCCAACAACTACGGTCTCGGTTCGGCGAAGGCCATCGTGTTCTTTTTGTTCGTCGGCGTTATCTCATTGACGCAGGTCTTAGTCACAAAGAGATGGGAGGTCGAAGGATGAGCCAGGAGCGGTACTTCCCTCGCCTCTTACTAGTGGAGATCGCAGTCATTGTTGTAGCCCTAGTTTTTTTGGCGCCCTTCTACTTTGTCTTCGCCAACTCGGTGAAGCCCTTCGGGGCAATTGTACAGAACGCAGCCGCCTTCCCCGAGACCTTTCACTATCAGAACTACCTTCGAGCGTGGGAGCAAGTTCGCTTTCCCACCGTGCTAATGAACTCGGTGATCGTGTCGGTTTTCAGCATTGGTGGCATGGTCCTGCTCGGGGCCATGGCTGCGTGGCGTATGGTGCGCCGACCACACTTCGTGAGTCGCGTCATCTTTATCCTGTTTGTCGCGGCCATGGTGATCCCCTTTCAGTCCGTCATGATTCCAATGGTGAAGGTTGCGAAGGTACTTGGCATTATCAATACGCGGCCTGGGGTCATCATCATCTACTTCGGCTTCGGCATGCCCCTCACGGTATTTCTCCTGCACGGCTTTGTGAAGAGCGTCCCGCGTGAGCTCGAGGAATCCGCCTACATTGACGGCTGCACCACGGTTCAGAGCTTCTTCCACATTGTGTTGCCAATGATGCGGGTGATGATCGTAACGGTGATCATTCTCCAAGCGCTGTGGATCTGGAACGACTTTCTGCTGCCTGCGCTGGTTCTCTTCAGTCGGGACCTCCACACCATTCCGCTGGGCATCTTCCGTTTCTTTGGCCAACACATGGATCGATGGGACTCGGCCCTGGCAACGCTCACCATGGGTATGCTTCCGGTTATCGTGCTGTTCCTGTTCTTGCAGAAGTACATTATCCGGGGGGTCGCCGCAGGCTCGGTCAAAGGCTAAGTGGGGTAATGGCTAGGGAAGAGATGCGCTACGCCGGCGTTGACGCTCCGCGTCAGGTAAGCATTCGCTCTGCCCCCGCAGTCAAGCCTCGTGCCGGCGAGATCCGTGTGCGCACCCTCCTCTCTTCGATAAGCGTCGGCACGGAGCTCGCGGTCTATCGCGGCACCATCAACACCTTGAAGAATCCGCGCTGGGGATACTGGACCGAGTTTCCAATTCGTCCCGGATACGAGCTGGTGGGCGTCGTCGAGGAGTGCGGCGAACAGCTTCGCGACGTGGCCGTCGGCGACCGCGTTGTCTGCCACGCCCCACACGGGACGCAGGCGATAGTCGGCTATCAGGACTATGTTCGCGTCCCCGATGAGCTGTCGAACGAAGAGGCAAGCATGGCCATGCTCGGGGCGACGACTGCGCATGGAATTCGACGAGCGGACCTGTGCTATGGAGACCGCGTCCTGGTCTTGGGCTACGGTGCGGTGGGGCTTCTCAGCGCCGACCACGCCCGGCGGGCGGGTGCGCGGAGCGTATATGTCGCCGACCCCGACCAGCGGAGGATCTCATTGGCGAGCGAACGAGGCTTTCACGCAAGCTTGGACCCGCACTCCCCCACCTTCGAGGCGGATGCGGCGGAGGTTTCCGAGGGCGCGGGAATGGATGTGGTGATCGAGGCCTCGGGCCACCCGGGAGCCATAGATGAGGCGCTTGCCGCGGTTCGACGGGGTGGAAAAATTCTCCTCCAGGGTACGATCACCGCCGCGGTGGAAGTGTCTTTCAGTGACTATCCCATGCACAAGGAAGTGACCTTCATCTCTACGTGGGGGAAGGGACCGACAGACGAGGCCGGCCGGTGGGGACCGGCGTGGACCCGAAAGCGAAATCAGGAGCTCGCAATGGAGCTCATTGCCCGCGGCGAGCTTCGGGTGAGGGATCTACCGCGGACGCGTTATCCCTTCGCTCGTTTGGCGGCGGTCTACGACGCCCTCGACCGCGGTGAAATAGAGGCCTTGCAGGTCGTACTGGACTACTGAGTATGGCGTCTGCATCGATATGAAGGACTTGAGAGGTGGATAGAAGATGGATCAACACGAACAGCGCTATGCCGAGAGTCACCTTGTCCGCGAAATGCTGGAGACCCCGGCGGTAATCCGTAACTTTGACGTCGACCGGGCGCGGGATTTCGCACCGATGAAGGAGCGAATCCTCCTCACGGGAGAGGGTTCATCACGCATTTTGCCGGCTGGTCTTGCCCGGCTGGTTTCCATTCGGCGCCGCGCGGACTCGATTCCCGTGGTGGAGGGGGCAACTCAGGCAATGGAGTATCCCCTGTCGCGCTACAACGTGTACGCCGCCTCCAACTCTGGACGCACCGCAGAGATAGTCAGCTTGCTTCGCCGTTTGCGGCACGACAATGTCGACGTTCATACCACGGCGGTCGTCGCGAACGGCGACTCGCCGATCGCCGACCTTGCGGACCGCACCTTCGTGCTTTCCTGCGGCGACGAGCGTGCGACGGCCGCGACAAAGTCCGTTGTGGAACAGGCGCTGTTCTACCAGGTTGCCCTCGACGGCGGGGGACGTGAAAGCGCCGGGAGCGCTGAAAGAGCGCCGTGGTCGCTCGCCGCGCATCTTCCGAAGCTCGCTGACAACTTCGCGCGGGTACTCGAGATGGACGTACCGGCAGAGATTGTCTCGGCTCTTGTCTCAGGGAGCTCCCTCTACTTTGCGGGGGCGAACGACGGCGTCGCCGAGGAGCTTGCCCTCAAAGCCAATGAGATCGCTCGGCGACCGTCGGATTTCCTCTCCGGGACCTACGCGGTCCACGGCATAGAGGAGGTCATGCGCTCCGAAGATATCGTGGTATGGGTGGAGCCTCCCGAGGAGTGGGAGGATACCTTCGAGAAAACACTCGTAGAGGGTGTCGGCCTCACGATTATTGCCATTTCGACGCGGGACACACGGTTTCCCACGATCCGCATTCCGGACGTGGAGCGTGAAGAGGCGGCGTTCTTGTCCTTAGCAGCCGGGTGGAACCTGCTGGTTGAGCTGGGACTGGCCCTTGGCGTCGACATTGACAGTCCCGAACGCGCGCGAAAGGTGGGAAACGAGTACACCCAATCCGAGTAGCGTGAGCACCCCTATCCACCCCTATCCATTGGAGAGGTGTCGAAGCAGCGCAACGCCCGTGTCGTGACGGTCCGGGTGGAGCATAAACTGCAGCCCCCCGGACAAGCGGGATTCCGTAAAAACGGGGACCGTTACGATCGGGAGCCGGGCAAGGCTTCCCGCAACGTTGAGGCTCAGAATTCGCGTTCGATAGTCCGTGCCGGCGTCCTCATAGCGAGGAGCAACGGTGTGCGTTGCGGGACACACCACGGCGTCGTAGGTCTCGAGGAACCGGCGTAGCATGGTCTCCGTTTCCACCTGTATCATCCGGGCGCGCTCGATGTCCTCCTCCGTCCACTCTCGGCCCCGTTCAATGAGCTTTCTGACGCGAGGCTCGTACCGATCGCCGTAGCGGGGCAGGAGGTCTTTGTGGAACGCATAGGCGTCGGTGCTTCCAATGACGTTGTAGGCAAAGAGGTGTAGATCGTTCTGCTGTGCCAAGTAGGTGTCAAGCTCCTGCGCCTCTCGAGCCAGCGCATTGTCACCACCGAGACGCGTTGCTAAGTCGCGGTAGCGGCCCCGGAGCTCGTGGTCGAGAACCACATCATCTCTCCCGAGGTACAGAATACGTCCGCCCCAAGATGGTACAGCGGTCACCTTCTCGACCGCTTCCCAGGTTGTTGCGGCATCCGTGGGAAGCTCAGTGAACCAACCCACCGAATCGAAGGTCGTCGAAAGCGGGACGACACCCTCTCGAGCCAGGTGATTCGGCCGCAAGCGCACGCCGTACACCCCGCAAAGTGCCGCCGGGACCCGAACCGACCCCCCGGTGTCGGTGCCGAAGGCCAAGGGCACTATCCCGCGTCGTACCGCCCACGCGGAACCGCTGGAGGAACCGCCGGAAATCCGCGTCACATCCACGGGATTCGGGCAGTTTCCGTGGTGGGCGTTCATTCCATCGAGGCCATACGCGAACTCGTTGAGCTGCGTTTTCCCCGCGTACACCGCGCTGAGTCCCTGAAGGAGTTTCTGAAGAGCGCTGTCATTCGGCGCCGGCCCCACCGCTTCGCCAAGAAAGCTAGTTCCCGCGCCGGTAAGCCGACCGGCAACATTGAAAAGGTCTTTTAACATGTATGGTATAGAAGACAGTGGTGTGGAGGTGTTCCTAGCTTCGACAAAGGCATTGCCAAGTTCCTCCCGC
>CAYPTH010000120.1:0-8657 GCA_964413635.1 uncultured Spirochaetaceae bacterium | reverse complement strand
GCGGCGGATGCGCGGGTCATCCATGTGCCCGGCCACGCGGCCGGGCAGATTGCGCTCCTCCTTCCCGAGGACGGGGGTGTTCTGATTGCCGCCGACGCGGCGACCAACTTCATCCGCCTCGACTATCCGCCCATCTTTGAGGATCTCGAGGCGGGGAGGGCCTCCTTGCGTCGTCTCGCCGGCGAGCATTTCGAGAGGGTGTGCTTCGGCCGCGGGCGGCCCATACTCCGCGGCGCCTCCGACGTGTTTCAGCGCCGCTTCGCAGCGTAGAGGATCCCGGCACGTGCCGGGCGCGCAGCGCGCCCGCGCCCGCCATGGCCCGCGCGTCTCCGGCTCAACCGACGTCGAGATTTGCTACGAAGTCGGAGATTCGGGCCCGCTGTCGCTGAATCTGGTCCTCGAGCCTTTCACGTTCAGAGGAAAGCTGTTCGAGCCTGTCCTCCTGTTGGTCGAGCGTATCCACGTAGCGCCGGTACAGGTCGCTGTCGCGGTCGAGGCGTTCCATGTTTTCCCGAATCCGTTCCTGGCTCCGGTAGATCTCGGATACCTCCGATTCGGCCTGTTGGAGCTTGGTCTCGAGCTCTTGGAGCCGCTTCTTGAGGTCGCGCAGTTCCGATAGGCCGGCGCGGAGCTCCGGCGAGAGTGAGGCTTCCTCGAGGTAGAAGGCCACGGAGCTGACCGCGGCGGGCAGAAGCTGGACGCTTTCGGAGACGGGCCGTTCCTCCCGGACCTCCAGCTCGAGGACGCGTGACTCGTCGTCGGGAGCCTCGAGGCTGCGCTCGATCCGGTACGTCGTTGCGGTTTGCGTGACCCCGTTGGCCGGTTGCAGGAGGAGCCACTCCGCCCGTTTGGGATGCTCAATAATGAGGTTGCGGGGTGAGTCGCCCCGGTAGGTGATGCGGTAGCTGGTGGTACGGCGAAGGGTGCGTCGAATCGTAAGCACTCCGTCCGTGGCTTTTACCGCCGTCAGGCGTGCCGGAAGCTCCGTGCTACTTCGCGATACTTCGGTTTCGAGGTCCACCGCGTAGGTGAGGATCTGCGTCGATCCGGGGTCCACCGACGGAATTAGGGAATCTCCGACAAAGCTTCCGGCCTCCAAGACGGTTACCGGGCCGCTGGAAATGTGAAGCGTTGTGGTGTTCTCCAATTCTCCCCCGCGCAGGGGATGGCGAGACTGAACGCCGGGGTCGAATACGGCAACATCTCGTACCGGAAGGGTCTCAACGAGGATGGGCAGCATGGCTGCGCCTTGCGCAGGGAGTGTCACCGGGTCGGACACCTCGTAGCGGAAGAGAGCACCAACGGCGCTCCCGGTGGCGCCCGCTTCAAGGCTGGACGTGAAGTCCGGTGTCGCGGCCCCCGATTCGAGCTGGTCGGCCATCATTTCGAAGGCCGCCTCCGGCGCCGGGGCGGCACGGCTTCGGGCCGCGCGCGGCGGCTCAGCGCTTTTCTGGTAGCTTTGTGGAGGCACGCTCAAGGAGCGCGGCACCTCTATTTCGGGACGCCGCACGTAGATCGGGTTGGCCAGGTCCATTGAGAAGGCAATCGGGCTGCCGGAGAGAAGGGACACGCGCGCCTCCTTCCAGGCCTGTCGGCTGGGATTTTCGACAATGCCCCATCCGAGGAGGGTGGCCGTGTCATCACCATTCAAGACAAGGCGGTATGAGGTCTTCCAAATCGGAGCCTCCCGGGTATAGCCGATCGCTACCTTTCGCGAGCCGGAACCGCTGAGATGTATGCGAACAGTCGCGGTCTCCTGGTTTCTCCCGTCGTCGAGGAGGGCGAGACCCTGGCGAAAGTCCGCTTCCAGCGCGGGGTCGTCGAAATTCACGGTGCGTATGGCGGCGGTGTCGATCCGGGTCAATCCGGTGTCGGTCATAATGCTCAGGTACGTCGACGGGGACGTTTCGCCGGTGCCGGGCTTGGACTCCACCCCGGCAATCCGTCCGGAAACCTCGCGGTCCGCGCGAACGGTCACGGCTGCGCCGCGAAGCTGTGCAAAGAGCTCCCGCCACGAGGCGTTTCGGGAGACATCCACGGAGAGGTGCGCAAGGGCTCGAGGCAACGGTTCCCGGGAGTCATAGGTCACCGCTTCGACCGTACCCGTGGGGTCCTGCACGACCAGGCTCTTGAGAAGGTCGCTCACCTCGTCCTCCGGCACGGTCAGCGTGACGGTAGCCGCGCCCGTGACGGAGGCCGAGTGCTCGAAGTAGCCGATTCCGCTTGTGTACAGGGCGACGCGGGTAACCGGGGGATTGTGAATGGCTGGTCCCTCTTCCTGAATTCCGATTGCGAAGGCAACGGGAGCCAGGAGGAGGCAGATCATCAGGGACGAGAGCTTACTTCTCAGTGAAACATACATGATTTCGAGCTCCTGCATCATTGCGTCCGGTTGCGACATTGCTGTGTTCCACATTCATTCTCCGACAGTGGTCCACGTGTGACAAGACGGCAGTGACGAAACAGCGGATGACAGGTGAGGCCACATTCTGCATACTGCCTGCCCATGTCGAACACTCTGCCCGACTTCGACCTTCTATCGCCGCATGTTGCCCTAGACGCAATCGAGGGGGCCTTCGGTATCCCCTTGGATGGTACGGTGCGCCCCTATACCAGTCATATCAACCGGGTGTACGGAGTTCGCTCCGACGAGGAGGTCGAGTACGTGGCCAAGTTCTACCGGCCACAACGGTGGAGCGAAGCGGCAATACAAGAGGAACACGCCTTCATTGGCGATTGCGCGGAAGCGGAGATTCCGGTGGTAGCACCAATCCCTGACGCGGATGGCGACACGCTTCAGACCGTCGTTGTCGACAGTGAGGACCGCAGCATCGAGTATAACTTTGCCCTCTTTCCCAAACGGGGCGGCCGCAACTTCGACGCCGAGGGTGACGAGGAGTGGTTCCGCCTCGGGAGCATCGTCGGTCGCTGTCACACCGTTGGAATGAAGCGCGATGCACGGCGTCGGCAACTCTGCCATCCGGAGGAGTGGACGGCCCCGCTTTTCCAGGAGCTCTTGAATACGGGCACCGTGCATCCCGAATTGCGCGAGGAGCTAGAGGAGATCGTCGAGACGGTGCTGGAGGAGATTCGGCCCCTCTTTGCCGGCGTAGATGTGCAGCGCATCCACGGCGATTGTCACCGCGGAAACCTGCTCGATCGACCGGGAGAGGGTCTCCTTATGATCGACTTCGACGACATGATGATGGGGCCGCCGGTGCAGGATTTGTGGCTTCTGCTTCCGAGCTATGCGGGCGAGAGTCGGCGTGAGCTCACCATGCTCTTGGATGGTTACGAGACCTTTGCCGAGTTCGACCGAAGGACCCTTGCGCTGATCGAGCCCCTCCGGTTCATGCGCATGGTGCATTACCTCGGATGGCAGGCGCGACAACGGAACGACCACGATTTCGCCGACCGCTTTCCGTGGTGGGGGACCAGGGAGTTTTGGATTCGAGAGCTGGAAGATCTGCGCACCCAGGCGACCGTCCTCGGCGCCGGCGGAGACGAAGAAATGCTCTAGGGCATCCACCTGCGCAGGCGCCGGGCTTGCTCTATCTCGCCTCTAGCTCGTCGAGATATTGATTCTCTACCACGGTCGCAATGTGGACGAGCTGATCGATTTGTTCGTTGCTGTACTGTTCGGCGAGCTTTCGTACCCGGTCAACGACCTCGATCACGTACTCCACTGCCGCAATTTGATCTTCGTTCCGGGTGCTCTTCTTGAGATCCGAGAGGATATCGATGGTGGCGTCCATCAATCTGCGGCGTTTCCCGTGCTCCACCAAGCGCTGCACCTGTTTAACCAGCCCACGCCCCTTCTCCAAAGACGCCTGCGTGAATGCAGCAAGGATCTGAGAACGGGAAATGGTCTCGGGGGGGGCATCATCTTCTTCGAGACCGAGTTGTTGGGTGAGCGTAGCGACTACGCTGTTCTCCAGATCATTGGACAGATGATAGGCGTGAATAACGTCGCGTCCCGCGCGAATTGCCTCCGGGAAGAGAAAGCCGTACCTGAAGGCAATGCGAGGAACCGATGGAAAGAAGGATACCAGGCTGCCGGGATCGGTGAGCATGCCCGTGAGGACGTGCAAAGAGTGGTCGCGCCGTTCACGCTCCTGAACACCGGGGTACATGATCTCCAAGAAGAACGACTTGAGGGTGTTGAGGTCTTCCTGCGAGATGCCTTCCAATAGGTTCTGCTTCGCGAGCTCTTCATTCTCGTAGAGCTCGGAGATCGAGTAGCGTCGCTTCACCTCCTCCTGGAAGAAGTCCACAGCTTGTTGTCGTATTGACTCGTTGATACTCGCTTGGGTGTGTGCCATACGCTGCCTTTCCGGTTAAGGTAGCAATAAGGTCCACCGGGAGGAAAATCCGCGCTTGGCACAGCAGAGTACGGAGTCGGAGCTCGCAAGCGGAACCGATGCGATTCTGGAGACGGCCCTCGACAGACTGGGATCGGACTGGAAAAAACCCTAGCCGGTTGGCCGCTCAACTCAGTTCGTACAGCTCTCCGTATTTCGTCTCCAGGTAGCGCATATAGGGTTCGCTGGAGAAGGGAGCGCCCGTGGCGCGCTCGGTAATCTCGGTGAAGGTGAAGGCGCCGCCGTGGCGCTGGACCTTGTCTTGTAACCACTTCGTAAGTGGGGCAAAGTCGCCGGCGCGAATTTTCTCCCGTGCGTCCGGGATGCTCGACTCGAGGGCGTCCCAGAGCTGACTCGAGAGCATGCTTCCCAAAAGATAGTCCGGGAAGTAGCCAATGCCGCCCTGTGACCAGTGCATGTCCTGGAGAACGCCCTGGGCATCGTTTGGAGGCGTGATTCCGAGATACTGCTCCATTCGGTCGTTCCACTCTCCCGGAAGATCGCGTACGGAAAGCTCCCCGTTCACGACACTGTTTTCCAGCTCGAAACGAAGCATGATGTGCATTCCGTAGGTGACCTCGTCTGCATCAACGCGAATCAAGGAGGGCTGCGACGTGTTGATGGCGCGGTAGAGGTCCTCCGCGTCGAGATCCCTCGCTTCCGGAAATGTCTCGTGCAGAGCGGGAAGCGCGTACTCCCAGAACTCTCTGGTCCGGCCTATTAGGTTTTCGTAGAATCGAGACTGCGACTCAGCCAAGGCCAGCCCGAAGCGGAAGGGAAAGCGCCGGTACTCCTGCCGGTTGCTCTGGAAGTGGATGCCGTGACCCGCTTCGTGAATGGTGGACATGACACAGTCGGGGAGGTAGTGCTCATCTACGCGAGTGGTGAGGCGCACGTCGTCCTCCGAGCTGCCGGAAGTGAAGGGATGGGTTGAAAGGTCCAGCCTTCCACGGTGGAAGTCGAAGCCCACTGCCTCGGCAAACTTGTGCCCGAGGGTCATTTGCCCCTCTTGCGGATAGTGACGCCGCAGTGCCTCGTCGGTGACTTGGTCGGTGTGTTCGGAGATGCGCCCAATGAGCTCCGAGAGCCGCGGCTTTACGCGCTGAAACTCCGCATTGATCAGCCCGTACGTGAGCTCCGCTTCGAAGCGGTCGAGAAGAGCGTCGTAGGGATTGGACTGGTAGCCCAAGGCGTCGGCGAGCCGACGGGCAAGCTCGAACTGCTTTTCGAGGTCTTCTACGAAGATCGAGAAGTCGGACTTACTCCGCGCCTCTTTCCAGCTCTCCCGCGCCGTCGCCGAGTGCTGGGCAATCTCGGCCACCAGATCACCCGGCACACGGCTTTGTTGCGTATGCTCCCGGAGCATGACACGGACAATCGAGCGCTGGGGATCACCGTAGTCGCGGTCGGCCAGCGCCTGGTCAAGGGACCGCAGCAGATCACCAAGGCTCGGGTCTACCGTGTATTCGTGGGCGAGTCGCGCGAGGGTCCCGAATTGCTGTGCCCGCGCTTGTGCCCCGCCGCGGGGCATGGTTGTTTCCTGGTCCCAGCTCATGAGCGAGGTCGCGCCGTCGAGGTCGGAGATGACGGCGGCCTTCCGTTGAAGCTCTGCAAATTGTTGTTCAGTATTCATGGCTACTCCTTGGCGCTCGTATCGTACTCGAGAGGAATGTGATAGAGAAGCCCGGTCGGCGGGTGTTGGTTCCGATACGTGAACAGCAAACGCAAGTTGGTCATGCGCCCGTCGTATTCAATGTAGGTGTGATCCCAGTCGAGGGGCTCTCCATTGACCAAAATGTCGTAGCGGTGTTGGTGGGCCGGCGTCGCCAGTGCATCAAAGCCGATATGTGTCGATTCCACCCGCTCTACGACGATTGTTTCCGGCATGCCGCTTCCACCCCAGTGCTGGAGAAACTGCTCGCGCCGGATCATGGCGACTGCCTGAATGGCATGGTAGGAGTTCACGCTGAAGGGTTCGGGGTTGGGAAGGATTGCCTGACCACGCAGTCCCTTCTGCGCAAGGAGGGGTGGCGCTGAGAGGAGAAATACGGCAGCAAGGCACGCGACGAGAGACACGACGCCCGGGGGGGCACCGCTTTGGCGGCGCTCTCTGCGAGCCGTGTCCCGCAGGTTCACGGCAAGCCCTCGCAGGCCCGGCCGTCTCCGTCGGCGTCGAGGCGATGGCGGTCTCCCGGACCCTCCGACTCGAAGAAGCGCTGCGCCTCGCTTTGCGTGTCGAAGTCGGAACAGTCGCGGTCCTCAAAGCCGTGGCGCCACTCCCAAGGCGGGGTGGGATCTCCGTGTGACCACAGTCCGCGCGCCGCTTCCCGGGCGGAGCGCTCGAGGCGCTGCAGGTCACGATTATCCGGGGCGTAGCTGCGGTACCACCACGCCAAACCGCGTGCAACAAGCATGCGGTTCAACTCATCTCCACCCGGGAGGATCACACGGCCGACCGCGCGACCGTACCTGTCCACGTCGGTGACCCTCACCGTGACGCGCTTTCCGCCGGCATGTTCTCGCACGGCGGCCGTCGCCTCCGCGCCATAGGGCTGCGTCGACTCGGGCGCGTCAATTCCGTGCAGGCGCACCGTCACAATCACGTCGCCGCCGCGGACGTCGAGGGTATCCCCGTCGGTCACCTTGACGACTCTGCCGTGAAGGGTGTCACCGGATGAAAATGTGCGGGCGGTATCATCGGCCTCTGCCGGGACGGCATACGCAAACAAGAGGCTGAGCAGGAGGACGGCTGCGCGGGATGGAAATCGTGCCCGTCTCGGTGCGCTTCCCCCGCCGCTGCCACGGAAGATCATTGCGCCTTACTCCTGGGATTCTCTGCGGTCGTTGGGAAGGCGAACGGGATGACCCTCTTTGAGCTCGATCTCCTGGCCGCGGACCGAGATTGTCAGTGGCTCGCCCTCAGTGTTCTCAAAAACCATCTCCTGATGCGTAATGTCGACGAGGAGCTGCCGGTTGTGGAAGCGAATCGGAAACTTGAGACGGCCCCAACGTGCCGGGAGTCGCGGATCGAAGGCGAGCTTGCCGCGAAAGTCGCTCATGCCGCCGAAGCCGTAGGTGAGACTCATCCACACGCCGCCGGCGGAGGCAATGTGAGCCCCGTCGACGGTGTTTCCAGCGACATCTGCGAGGTCCATGAGGAGTCCATAGCGGAAGTATTCATAGGCCTTCTCCTCGTAGCCGATCTCGGCGGCCAGGATGGATTGAACGCAGGCCGAGAGTGAGGAGTCGCCGGTGGTAATTGGGTCGTAGTAGTCGAAGTTGCGCCGCTTCTCCTCCAGGCTGAACTCGTTGCCGAGTAACACGAGAGCCAGGACGATGTCCGCCTGCTTAATCACCTGGTGTCGGTAGATGACGAGGGGGTGGTAGTGGAGCAGGAGTGGGTAATGGTCGGAGGGCGTGTTCTCGAAATCCCAGGTCTCTTTGGCCAGAAAGTTCGCGTCCTGCGGATGGATTTGTCGTTCCTCGTCGTAGGGCACGAACATCCGGTCCGCGGCGCGGGTCCACATGTCGACCTCCTCGGCTGCGGCGAGATCGGTCTCGTGGACCAGGCGCGTGTACGCGTCCCGGTCCGCTTTCTGGAGCCACGTCACTACCTCCGCCGCGTAGCGAAGGTTGGCCCGCGCCATGAGATTCGTGAAGGTGTTGTCGTTGACGACGGTCGTGTACTCATCCGGGCCCGTGACGCCATGGATGTGAAACGTGCCGTCTTCAGGACTGAAGAAGCCGAGTCCGATCCACATTCGTGCCGTCTCGACCAGGACTTCCGCACCATATTCGGCAAGGAATTGCGGGTCGTCACGGACATCCACGTAGCGTCGGATTGCGTAGGCAACATCCGCATCAATGTGGTACTGCGCAGTTCCCGCCGCGTAGTATGAGCTTGCCTCCTCGCCATTGATCGTACGCCAGGGGAAGAGCGCGCCCTTCTCGGAGAGCTCCGCGGCGCGGTGGCGGGCGTAGTCGAGCTTGGTGTGGCGAAACCGCAGAAGGTTCCGGGCAATGCGAGTATTCGTGTAGCTCAGGAAAGGGGCGACGTAGATCTCGGCGTCCCAGAAATAATGCCCCTCGTAGCCTTGTCCAGTCAGGCCCTTTGCCGGGATGCCGGCGGTCTCAGCCCGGGCTGAAGCTTGACAGAGCTGGAAGATGTTCCAGCGAATTGCCTGTTGAACCCGCGTGTCGGTGTCAACGACAACGTCGGCCCGTGACCAGAAGTCGTCCAGGTACCGGCGTTGGCTGTACTCCAGTGCGGAGTAGCCATCCCTGACCGCCCGGTCC
>CAYPTH010000119.1:0-8721 GCA_964413635.1 uncultured Spirochaetaceae bacterium | reverse complement strand
CGCTCCACGAAGATGCCCCGGGGAATGAGCTCGCCGTTCCGGGCGCCGCCGTCACCGTCGCCGTCACCGCCACCGGAAGCGTCGGCCGTGGCGGTCCCTCCGTCGGCATCGGCCTGGAGAGCCTTTGACCCTACCGGTGCGGTGTCCTCTTTCAGCTTGCGAAGCATATCGACGGCGCTCCCCTCCGCGTTGTGGCGACCGAAGTACGTGGGGCACTGGGAAAGCACTTCCACCACGGAGAAACCCTTGTGGGCAATTGCCTTGCTGAGCACCTTCTCCAGCTCGCGCACGTGATAAGTGGTCGTCCGGGCCACGAAGGTCGCCCCGGCGGCGCTTGCCACCTTCACGACGTCGAAGGCGGGATCAATGGTTGTAAAGGGTGCCGTCGTCGCGTTTACCTCGCAACCCGACAGCGGTGAGAACTGACCGCCGGTCATGCCGTAGATTCGATTGTTCAGAATGATCGCAGTCATGTCGATGTTGCGTCTCGCCGCATGAATGAAGTGATTGCCGCCGATTGCGAGGGCGTCGCCGTCTCCCATGGGAACGAGGAGGGTCAGGTCCGGGCGGCTCATCTTGAGGCCCGTGGCGAAGGCGAGGGCGCGGCCGTGAAGCGTGTGCAGGGTGTGAAAATCGACGTAGCCGGAGATCCGCGCCGAGCAGCCGATTCCGGAAACCATGACGATGTCATTCTTCTCGATTCCCAGGCTTTCGACGGAGCGCAGGAGGCCGTTCAGAACGGTGCCGTGGCCGCAGCCGGCACACCAGATATGCGGAAAGAACCGCGTTCGCAGATAGTCTTGAATTGCCATGCCTACACTCCCGCTCCTTCCACAATCCGCATGACCCGCGTAATGTCTCGCGGCGTGATGAACTGACCGTCAATGCGGTTCGCCAGGAAGACGCGGCCGGGGTCGTGCACTGCGCTGCGGACCTGGGCGTGTACCTGGCCGGTGTTCATTTCCACGACCACCACGGCGTCACGGTCGCGACAGATGTCACGTACCACTTGCCGCGGAAAGGGCCAGAGGGTCTCGAGCTCCAGGATGCCAATTCTGAATCCCGCCGTGCGGCGCTCCTCCACAACGTTGCGTGCCGATCGCGCAGCGGAACCGTAGGAGATCAGGACCACCTCGGCGTCATCCAAGCCGTGCGTCTTGTACGTGGCAAGCTCCTCCGCCCGCGTCTCTATCTTGTCCGTGAGGTGGTGGGTGAGGTCGTGAACCGTGTTGGGATTGGTCGACGGAAAGCCCCACATGTCGTGGTAGAGACCGGTCACGTTGTACCGGTGATCGCCGCCGAAGTCGGACATGGGCAAGCGGCCGTCCTCTCGCGGGAGGTAGGGGTGATAGTCGACCCCCTTCGGAACGGAGGTCCGCAGCCGCTCCACGAGTTGCAGCTCCCCCGGTGGGGGTATCACCAGGCGCTCGCGCATGTGACCGAGAAGCTCGTCGAAGAGAAGGACCACCGGTGTACGATAGGTCTCGGCGAGGTTGAAGGCGCGCACCGTCGCGTCGAAGATGCCGCGGTGTGTAGATGCCGTGAGGGCAATGATGGCGTGGTCACCATGGGTGCCCCAGCGCGCCTGGTTTACATCGCCTTGGCTCGGCTGGGTGGGTAGACCCGTGGAGGGACCGCCGCGCATGACATCTACAATCACGCAGGGGATCTCCGTCATGACGGCATAACCGAGGGCCTCCTGCATGAGGGAAAAGCCTGGGCCGCTCGTCGCGGTCATTGCCTTCTGTCCCGTGAGGGACGCCCCAATGATCGCACACATGGAAGAGATCTCGTCCTCCATCTGGATGAAGCTGCCGCCGCGCTTCGGAAGGCGCTCGGACAGGTGTTCGGCAATCTCTGATGAGGGTGTAATGGGGTAGCCGGCAAAGAAGGAGCACCCCGCGTAGAGGGCGCCTTCGACGCAGGCCTGGTTTCCCTGAACGAAGAGTGTCTGCGGCGCGTCACTCACCATGTGCCTCCTCGGGCGCTGCGTACACCAGTTTCACCGCCAGGTCTGGGCACAGACGCTCACAGAGCTCGCAGGCAATACAACGTTCGGGTCGGAAGGGATGGGCGTGACCGTTCTCATCAAAATCAATGACGTCCTTCGGACAGAACTCAATGCAGATCCCGCAGCCCTTACACCAGCCCGGGTTTATGTCGATGCGCTCGACTCGTTTTCGTGGCATGTATACATCAGGATACCCCATGATCTCCAATTTTGGAACCGGTAAAGGCGGCTCGATTCTTGGTGTCCCGGATACAAAGAAGGGGCGCCTCGAGGCGCCCCTTTGCGTTCGTGCAGCTGCTTTCGGCCTATTCTTCTTCAGGCCATGCTTGATCGATACGCGTCAAGATCCGCTCGGTGTTCTGGCCACCTTGTTGCACCCAGGTGGTCATCTGTTCCCAGAACGCTCCGGTACCGACCTGACCCGGCATCATGTCTGATGCGTCGAATCGGAAGGTGTCCGCGTTCTGCAGAATCTGGGCGTAGCGGCGGTTGGCCTCGGTGGGGTACCAATCGAGCTTGGCGTCATTGTGGGGAGAGACGACGCCGCCGGACTCGATCCACGCCTTCACGGACTGGCCGGTCGTCAGATACTTCATGACCGCGCGAACCTCCGGGCGATCGTTGAAGGCACCAAAGATGTCGCCGGCGCCGAGGACGGGAGAGCCCTCTTCCTCATCAATTGGGGGCAGGTAGAAGAAGTTGACGTCTTCACCGACATTTGCATCTTCCGGGAAGAAGTCGGTGATGAAGCTCGCCTGCCGGTGGAGATAGGCCCGAGGTGGATCCTCGAAGAGCGCGTTGGGCGCGTCACCGAAGGGGACCGTCAGGATGGAGTTGGTACCACCGCGGACGTAGTCCTCGTTGAACCAGATCTCACCCATGATCTCAGCCGCACGTTGAACTTCCGGGGAGCTGAACGCTAGCTCGCCCTCGACCCACTGGTCGTACTTCTCGGGCGTCGCCGTGCGGAGCATGATGTCTTCCATCCAGTCCGTCGCGACCCAACCGGTTGCGCCGGAGCTTTCAATGCCAATGCTCCACGGCGTGTTGCCGTCCTCAACCATCTGATCGGAGAGCTCGATCATCTCATCCCAGGTTTCGGGAACCTCGTAGCCGTTCTCGCTGAACTCAGGCTGGGGATACCAGACAAGGCTCTTAATGTTGGCGCGATACCACACGCCTGCCATCTGACCATCCATGGTGGCAATGTCGAGCCAGCTCTGGTCGTACTGCTGTTCCAGGTAGGAGCGGTCGAACCACTCGTTCAAGTCGACTACGAGGCCGCGGCTTACGAAGTCCTGGAGAAGTCCCGGCTGCGGAAACGCTGCAATGTCCGGTGGATCTCCACCCTCGGCACGGACGGTAATCAAGGACTCGAAGTCGCTCGACCCTTCGTACTGCACCTCAATGCCGGTCTGTCGCTCGAAGGGAACCATTCCCTCGTCAAAGAGCTCGGCTCCCGGATCAACGAAGGCGCCGAATACCGTCACCGTCGTACCCGAGAGATCCTGGCCGTTTGTCCAGGGATTGTCGGTCGGGTTGGTGGCTTCGGCACCCTCCTGCTGTTGTTGCTGGTCGCCCTGTTGCTGCTGTCCCCCCGCAAACGCTCCGGTGGCAATGAGCGCCACCATAACGAGCACGGAGACGAGAATTCGTGTTCCGAATCGCATAAATTCTCCTTTCGCTTGGAATTTCTACGCTCAAAGTAGGAGCTAGAACGGGCGCGGTAAATCGGCCATCTGGGTTAGATCGCATGACACCAGCCGGCCCGCGACGCCGACCGCTGCCCCAAGAGCTACTGCACCCCGACGGACCCTTGTGCTACCCTTCCGGAACTATGGACAGGAACTGGTGGCAGGAGGCGGCGGTATACCAGGTCTACCCGCGCAGCTTCTACGACTCGAACGGCGACGGCATTGGCGATATACCCGGAATCATTGAGAAGCTCGATTACATCGTCTCCCTCGGGGTCGATGTCGTCTGGCTCAACCCGGTATACGACTCGCCCAACGTCGATAACGGCTACGACATTTCGGACTACACGGCGATCATGGCCGAGTTCGGCACCATGGCGGATTGGGAGGCGCTTCTTGAGGCCATGCACCGCCGCGGGCTCCGCCTGGTGATGGACCTGGTCGTGAACCACACCTCCGACCGGCACGCGTGGTTCACCGGCGCGCGTCGGGATCCGGCCGGCCCGTATCGGGATTACTACGTGTGGAGGGACGGCCGTGGTGCCGGCGGGCAGGAGCCGCCCAACAACTGGGAGTCTTTCTTCGGCGGCCCGGCGTGGACCTGGGATGAGACCACCGGCGCGTACTATCTCCACCTGTTTGCGAAGGAACAACCGGATCTCAATTGGGAGAATCCGGTCCTCCGGCAAGAGATCTACGAGATGATGAGGTGGTGGTTCGAGAAAGGCGTAGACGGGTTTCGCATGGACGTCATTAACCTGATTTCAAAGGATCAGTCTTTCGCCGATGACACCGACCCCTCGGGGAAGTACCTGCCCGGTTCGCGGTACTTCCTCAACGGACCGCGGGTTCACGAGTTCCTCGGTGAGATGCGCCGGGAGGTCTTGAATGACTACGACGCGTTGACCGTCGGTGAGTGCATTGGGGCGGATGTCGAGGACGCAGTGCAGTTCGCCAACCTGGACGGAACCGAGCTGAACATGCTCATCCATTTTGCACTCATGGAGCTCGACCACGGCCCGGGGGGCAAATGGGACATTCAGCCACTTCGAGCGGCTTTCTTGCGTGACTGCGTGAGGCGGTGGCAGGAGGGTTTGGACGGACGTGCGTGGGTGGCGAACTACCTCTGCAACCACGACCAACCCCGCGCCGTCTCGCGCTTCGGCGACGACGGCGCGTACTGGAAGGAGTCGGCAAAGATGCTTGCCGTGCTCAACGTGTGCCAACGAGGAACCCCCTTCATCTTCGCCGGGGAGGAAATCGGCATGACAAATGTAGCCTTCCCGTCGATTGACGACTATCGCGACGTCGAATCTCTCAACTACTACCGCGCCGGCCGCGCCCGGGGCGAGGACCCGGAGAAGCTCCTGCAATCGATCCACGTGATGAGCCGCGACAACGGCCGCACCCCAATGCAGTGGAACCGCGCGGTGAACGCCGGGTTCACCGCCGGCACGCCCTGGATCGGGGTCAATCCCAACCATGACCGCGTTAACGTTGTCGCTGCGGAGGAGGACCCGAACTCGATCCTCCATTTCTATCGGCTGCTCCTAACGCTCCGAAAGGAGCACCAGGCACTCGTCTACGGATCGTTTCAGCTCCGCGCCGCGGACGAGTCGCGTGCATCCGACGACGGTACCTTTGCCTTCGAACGAAGCATCAAGGGCGAGGCGGTGCTCATCGTTCTCAATCTGACCGGGCAGGGCGCCTCCGGCTATCCGGCGCCGGCGGGAGCGCGCTTGTTGCTGACGAATTACGAGGGCAACGGCCCCGCCAATGACGCAGCGGAGCTTCGCCCATTTGAGGCGCGTATCTTCGAGTTGTCTTGACGGATCAGTCTGTGGCGGCGAGGGGCTTGCTGGGGGTGCGCTTCCGCCGGGTTATCGTCGCGTCCGCCTTGATGCACGTCTCCACGTAGCGGCGTCGACAGAGGTCTCTGCACGCTTCGTTCCACGCGTACTTCTCGTCGACAACCTTCTCGTAGTGCTCATTGAACTGGACGAGGCGACACAAGACGTGGGGCGGGATGGCGTGCTCAATCTTGTTGGCGATCTGGAAAGCTTCCGTAGAATCAATCCCGAGGACCCCGTGGAGAAAATCCTCAGTGGCGCGATGTCGTAGCAGCAGTTGGCGACCGTTTCGCACCCCCGCATCGGTGAGCTTCACCACGCTATAGGGCTCGTAGTGAACAATGCCCTTTGCGGCGAGGCCACGCACCTTCTCCGTGACGCTGGCGGGCTTCACGTTCAAGGCGTGGGCAATATCCTTTGCCCGTACCACGTCGTTGGTTATCTGGATTCGGTAGATCGCTTCCAGATATGTCTCTTCGGACTCGGTAAGTCCTGGAATTGCGCTCACATCCTTAGGGTACGCTCTATACCTCGCCGCGTCAACTGGAAGGAGCCGGAGCCGGCGGTGTGCGAAGGATCGGCGGCGGGCTGTATTCGTCCGGAAATACGTAGACTTGATTGCGCCCCAAGGATTCGGCCGTGTACAGCGCCTTGTCGGCACGATCTACGAAGGACTCCAATTCTTCGCCCCGGTACTCGGCTACGCCGACCGAGATGCCGATTGAGTGAAGCTGCGGCCACTGATGCTCTTCGAAGCCGCGACGGAGGCGCTCGGCGATCTCCTTGGCTCGCTCGCTCTTACACGCCCGAAAGACGACCAGGAACTCATCCCCACCGTAGCGGCCGACGATCTCGGTATCTCGTGTGTACTGCCGAAGCAACTCGGCGGTGCCGCGAATAACGCAATCGCCGACGTTGTGCCCCAAGGAGTCGTTGATTCCCTTGAAGCGGTCAATATCAAAGATGGCGATCGAGAGATCCTGTTCCTGCATGGCAGCGCCCAGCATAGCCTCTCGCAGTGCCAGGGTCAGGTACTCCCGATTGTACAGACCGCTGAGTTGGTCGTGTTTCGCTTTGTGCTCGAAGTGGCGTTTCTCCTCCTGGAGACGTAGATTCGCCGCAACCAGTTCTTGGGTCTGCCGAGTCGCATCCGTGAAGCGGTGAAACACCAGATATCCGATCCCCACGACCAGCTGGAATAGTACCAGGTTGATCAGAGAGTCGAACCATGGAATGACCCCGTACGAGACCAGGATGTCGATGAGGGTAAAGGCCCCCATGAGGAGAAAGGTGATTACCAAGAAGGTATGCTTCGATTCTCGCACGCTCCCTGAGACTACACCGGCGACGCCAAGGAGCAGGCCGACGACAACGGAGACATCGGTGACGACAATCAGGGGAATAAGCTCGACCAAAGCAAAGGCGTAGCCGAGATTCATGCCGCCCCGGCAAGGATGTGCCGAAAGGTGCCGCGGATCAACTCACTCAGGACCAGGAAACACAGCGCGACAGCCGCGAGATACACGTTGGTCGAGACCAAAAACCAGAGCAGGGGATCGTCGACCACGAATTGCCGCGTCAAGGTCGACGCGACCGCCGCCACAATGACCACGCCCAATAGCGTCAGGAAGAGCGCGACCAGTCGCCGATTATCGGTGAACCCAATGCCCACCACCGTTGCGGTCATCATGGTCAGCGACATGATGACAATAACGAAGTGCGGCGAATCGCGGGTCACAATAGAGCCGTAGAGCGTCGGCGCGCTCGAAACGAAGAGCCTCCCCCACAAACCGATGTCCCGATAATCCGAATACACCGATACGTAGAGCGCTTTCCCGGCTGAGTCCGCCGGCAGCGGCACGGCGTGCCACGGCCACCCGGCGAAAGCGGCTTCGCTGCCGGGTCGCCAGGCGTTCCAAGAGTATATTTCGCGACCGTCAATGTAGAATGTGGCGGCGGTATCAATGCTGTAGATGAACAGCCGAGCGTCATGAAAGCTCCGGTCCGGCAGCTCGGGGTGCAGCGGAACCCCCGGGTCGCCGAGCTCTTGGAGTTGGCCGGCCTCACCGAGTTGGCCGATCGCTACCCCCATCAGATTTCCGGGGGACAGGCGCAGCGTGCCGCCCTTGCTCGGGCCTTGGCGCCGCGGCCGCAGGTCATCCTGCTGGACGAACCCTTCAACAATCTGGATGTCGGTCTGCGTTCTCGCCTGCTCCGCGATGTAGAGGCGCTCATCCGGGCCGAGGGAACCAGCGCCGTCATGGTTACTCACGACTGGAAGGAAGCCTTCGCCATCTCGGACCGAATTGCCGTCATGAGCGCCGGGCGCATACTGCAGACCGGCGCGCCGCGAGAGCTCTATGAACGTCCCACGTCGCGCTATGTGGCCGAGTTCTTCGGCCCCGTAAACGAGCCCCCCGCGCCGGGAGGGGACGCTTCAGCCGTCGGCGCTCCCGCGTCGGCTGGTGCCGACCTCGCCGGCGAGATCGTCCACATTCGTCCCCGGGATGTGCTGGTCTGCGCCGGTACCCACTGCCCCTACCCCAACTGCATAGCTTATCAAGGCGTGGTCGAAGAGCAGCGATTTCTCGGAGAATACCAGGAGATCATCTGCCGCATCACCGGTACTAGCCTCACTCCCGCTCCTCGACGTCTCACCGCGTACGCGCCTCCCCACCTGAGCTTTGGTGAGGGAGATCAGATTGTTGCGGCGTGTCCCGAGTCGCGCTTGCTGCAGTTCCAAGAGTCATAACGGAGCCGGCGCTTTCGATAGCGGTCGATATGCGCTATCTTCTCTTCTTGTGATACACGTCTTCATTGTATGGTTCCCCCTCGGCGGGGCGACGGTTATCTTTACCATTGCCATATGGGTCCTCGCGCGTGCCCCGAAGAGTCCTCCCATTCGCGCCTTTGCCAACTTTGCGATCGCCCAGGCGCTCTTGGTCTTCATCGAATGGGGGTACCGGTACGCCGCGACCCTGAGTCAGGCGCAGGCGTGGGTAGACGCCGGCGCTCTGTGGCCCCTGGTTCCAGCGACCATTTACACGCTGACGGTGGAGATTGCCGCCATGGGAAGGAGGCGTCCCCATGTATTGCTTCGCAACATCATGCTCCTGCCGGCGGCCGCGTTCATGGTGCTCGGCTTCGTCTCCCCTGCCATGCGGCG
>CAYPTH010000118.1:0-9072 GCA_964413635.1 uncultured Spirochaetaceae bacterium | reverse complement strand
GCGTTGCGGAGGAAATGAAGCAGCGTCATGTTCTCGGGAACGTCGCGTGTGTACTGCTCGCCGTTTATTGTCACTGATATGTTTCTTGTCATCTATGCAACCTCTTCCATGAGCCGCTTGATGTACTCACCAACCATGTAGCTGCGGTACTCCGCGGTGCACCGCACGTCATCGATAGGACTGATTGCATCCATTGCGGCGTTCTTTACGTCTTCGTAATCGGTCCCCGCCTTGAACTCCGGCAGTAGCACCGGAGTCGGCGCGGCTGAGCTGATGGCAACACGGAAGGAGCCATTCTTCCTTGTGAGTGCTACCCCTATCAAACCGAGATCGTGGCCCTTGATACGCTTCAGCTTGCGATAGCCGCCGGTCATGCCGGCAGACTCCGCGGGGACGAGAATCTTCTCCATGATTTCGTCCGGCGCAATTGCGGTCTTCTTCACTCCGGTTATGAACTCCTGGATCGCCAGTTCCCGGGATCCTCGCTTCGAGGTCAGAACCACCCGTGCTCCCAGGCACAGAAGCGGAGACGACATATCACCGCAGGGAGAAGCCGTCACCAGATTGCCCGCAACGGTTGCCCGGTTCCTGAGTTGAAATGTCGCCAGTTGGTCACCGGCAATGTGGAGAATCGGATAGTGCTTCTGCACATCCGCGCTGTCGACAAGCTCGTTGACGGTAACACCCGCGCCAATGCTCAATCCTCCGTCGGCGGTGTAGGTAAGCCGGCAAAGCTCGTCGACAGTCTTGAGATCCACAACGTAGTCCGGCTTCGCCAGGTCGTCGCGAATGCTCACAAACAGATCCGTACCACCCGAGAAGACTGCGGAACTCTCTCCATGCTCGGCCAGGAAATCGAGGAGCTCAGTCTTAGTCGTGGGGGCAACGTACTGGAAATCGTGATTCATTGTACCCTCCCGATGTGTTACGGAGAGGACGCGACGTCCGTGAGCTTCCGCCGCATACATTCAATGCGGAAACACGTGGTCGAGCTCTTCTCCGTTTGGCATATGTAAAAATGTACTGATGTGCTAATCTGCAACCAATAGTTTACCGTCGGAAAGCCCAGTTAATCGCGGACAAATATTGTTGTCAAGATTGCCATATAGACATGACCATTCACAATGAGCTCGACACGATTGTGCTTGCCGCAGGCATGTCGAGCCGATTCGGAAGTAATAAGCTTCTCCATCCCTACAAAGACTGCCGAGTGATCGAGTCGGTAATACGTGCGGCGCTGGTCGTAAGTACTCGAGTCATCCTTGTGCTTGGCCATGACGCGGAGCGAATCCTCACGCTTGTCCGCCCAATCCCAAACGTTGACCCGGTGTACAACCCTTGGTACCTTCGCGGGATGTTTACATCCATTCAGCGCGGGGTGCGCGCCGTTTCAACTCACCGCTTCGCGGTGGTCCCGGGGGATCTTCCCGGCCTTGCACCGTCGGATTTTGCATCCGTGCTCTCGGGAGGCGACCATCCGGTGGTTCGCCCGTTTCACGGAGACGCCCCGGGGCACCCCGTTCTGATGCAACGGCGCCTGGTGCCCCGCATCCTCTCCCTGCCCTCCGACGCGAGCATGGCCGAGGTCCACCGTTACTACGCCGTCCACCGTATAACCACCGACAACCCGGCGGTACACGCCGACGTGGACACCCCGTCCGATCTATTGTAGATGCACATGAAGGAGGCTCCAGTGAAGACGGAACGAACTCTCACTATTGTCGTGTTAATCGCCACGCTGTTTCTCGCTCCCCTCGCCGGGCAGAGCTCGCCAGGCACATCGGAGGGAGAGGTCGTAACGGTTACGGATGCACTGGGACGGTCGGTATCCTTTCCCAGCTCGCCGGAACGCGTCACCGCAGCGGGTCGCGCCGTCTTAATGATTGCCGACGCGGTCTATCTCTTTCCCAATGGAAGAGAACGGCTCACCGCCGTGGGACGAATAGACCAGGGAAAGGGAAACTTTCTCCCGCAGATTGATTCCGACTACAACGAGAAGCAGATTTTGCAGCGCAACGCCGGGGCCGAGCAGGTCGCAGCTACGCGTCCCGATGTCGTCATCCTCAAAGACTTCATGAAGGGGAGCCTCGGGGACCCGATAGAACGGCTTGGAATTCCCGTGGTCTACGTCCGGCTGGAGACGCCGGAGGATTATCGCCGGGATATCCGGATTCTCGGCCGCGTATTCAACCAGCAGCGGCGAGCAGAAGAAATCGTCTCATACATCGATGAGCGTCTTTTCTACGTTCGTTCGCGGGTTGAGTCCATCCCCGCAGGCGAGCGCCCCGACTCTCTGTTTGCCTACTACGCGCTCCAAGGGAACGAAGCGGCGGTCAACGTGCCGCCAAGCGGCTGGATACAGACCTCACTCCTTTCAACGGCCGGGGCGAACCCGGTTTGGGCGAGTGCGGTGTCCGGAGGCGGTTGGCAGACCGTTAGCATTGAGCAGATTCTCTCTTGGAACCCGGAAGAGATCTTCGTGGTCTCCTACCGCAACGACATTGAGGACGTCATCATGCGGATCCGCCGTGACCGCCGCTGGGCCGCCTTACAAGCAGTAGAGAACGATCGTATCCACGCATTTCCCCTTGACTACTACAGCTGGGATCAGCCGGATGTTCGGTGGGTGTTGGGCTTGCAGTGGCTCGCGAAAACGCTACATCCCGAGCGTTTCTCGGATCTGAACATGTCGGAGGCGGTGTACGAGTTCTTCGGGTTCATGTACGGCCTGTCACGGAGCGAGATCCGAAGGGTCATACTGCCTGTGCTCGAGGGCGACATCGAGATAGCTGAGTGAGCACATACTCCGCACGGCGACTCTGGGGCCTCGTGGGCTTGAGCCTCCTGGTCATTTCGGCGTCACTGTTTCTCGGCCGTTTTCCCGAGCCGGGATTCACCATGCCCGGCGAATTGCTTCAAGACCCAATTGGGCGAACACTCTTCGTGTCCTTGCGCCTCCCCCGTGTCCTGGCCGCCTTTTTGGTAGGCGCGGCCCTGTCGGGTGGTGGGTTGGTGCTCCAACACCTCTTCGGAAATCCCCTCGTGGAGCCGGGCCTGGTTGGTGTATCGCAAGGAGCGGCCTTTGGTGCCGCGCTGACCTTCCTGGTTGCGGGAGCAATCCCGGGAGCAGTGCAAACAGTGTCCGCGGTCTTTGGATTTGCGGGGCTTCTCTTGTCTTACACATTGGCGCGCCGTGCGCGCTTTGGCGGTTGGATTCTGCGACTCATTCTGGCCGGTATCGTGGTCTCAGCGCTTTTCGCAAGCGGGGTTGGAATGATCAAGTTTGCAGCCGACCCCTACGAAGAACTGCCGGAGATCACCTTCTGGCTCCTCGGCGGCCTCTCCGGCGTCACCTGGCAGCGGCTATCCATTGTTGTTGCATTCGCCCTGCCCGCCCTCGTCCTGCTCTACCTGCTCAGGTGGCGCGTGAACGTATTGAGCCTGGAAGACGAGGTCTCCTTCAGTTTGGGCATACGGCCTGCACGCGCGCGCGCCGTCTTACTCGTCGCCGCCACGGTGGCAACCTCCGTTTCCGTCTCGATTGCCGGAATCATATCCTGGGTTGGCCTGGTCATGCCGCACATCGCCAGGCGGCTATTCCCGGTAGACGCTCGCTACTCCGTGCCCGCCGCCACGCTCTTGGGTGGCATCTTTCTGGTCCTCTGTGACAACCTTGCACGAACGCTCCTTGCCGGAGAGATACCCCTCGGCATCGTAACGTCACTGATCGGATCCTTGCTATTCGGCACCCTCCTGCTGCGCGGTACGGTCAGGATACGCCGGTGAGGATGGAAGCATGAGCACCTCCCTTCTTCGCTTCGACGATATCGCATTTAGCTATGGACCGGCGTCGCTGTTGAGAGGTGTGAGCTTTGACGTTGAGGCGGGAAGATCGGTCGCGATTCTCGGACCGAACGGTGTGGGAAAAACCACGCTTCTGCGGATCGCACTGGGATGGTTGACACCCCAAGACGGAAGGGTGCTGGTGTCCGGAACGCCGGTCACGGACTATCACCGCCGTGACCTCGGCAAGCTCATGGCGTTGGTTCCCCAGGACGAGCACCTTCCCTTCGACTACACCCTGACGGAGTACGTACTCCTTGGCCGGACACCCCACTTCGGCGCCTTGGATCTGCCGGGCGACTACGATCGAAACGTGGCGACGCGGGCGCTGGAAACTGTCGGGCTCAGCGCCATTGCGGGCCGAAGCGTAGCGGTTCTCAGCGCCGGAGAGCGCCAGCTTCTCCTCCTCGCGCGCGCCATGGCACAGGCGCCGCGCTCCATGCTGCTCGACGAGCCCTCCTCTCACCTGGACATTGGCAACAAGTCGCGCGTGTTCGGCCTACTGCGCACGTTACGAGATGAGGGCACCGGGCTCCTGTTCACGACGCACGATCCACAATTTGCGTTAAACCTGGCCGACCGCGTGGTTGTTTTGAAAGAGGGTCACGTGGTCGCCATTGGCACGCCGGAGGACACTATTACCTCTGAGATTCTTAGCCTGACCTACGCTGCGCCGGTGGAGACGCTCGACACGCCGCGTGGCCGGGCGGTCTTCTGGGGCAGCAGCGTTTAGCGCTGCGCCCCGTCCTGTGGACCCCTTTGTGAACCACGTTCAACCGCGCGCTCGATTGTCTCGTAGCCGGTGCAGCGACAGAGATTACTCTCCATCCACTCGCGAACGGTCTCCGGGTCGGGCTTTGGCTCCTCTGCAAGGAGTGCACCGGCATTCATGATCATCCCGGGGGTGCAGAAGCCGCACTGGAAGCCGTACTCCTCAATGAAGGCGTTTTGAATTGCGGTGTTGTCGAGGCCCTCTATGGTTGTCACCGACTTCCCGAGCGCGTCTAAGGCCAGCATGTAGCAACTCTTGACCGGCTTTCCATCGACGAGGACCGTGCACGCCCCGCAGTCACCATTCTCGCAGCCCATCTTGCTGCCGGTGAGGCCGATGGTTTCGCGCAAAACGCGCAACAGGGTGTCACCCGGACGCACCAGCGCCTCGGTTTTTCGGTCGTTTATGGTAAATGTTACGGTACGTGTTTCTTTGTAGACCTGCATGTGCTTATCCCTCCAGCGCCTTCAAGCCGGATGCCAAGGCATCCACCAAGAGAAAGCGGCGGTACTCGGAACTTGCCCGCATATCGGAGCGGATCGCCTTGTCAACGACCGCCGCCGCCGCTTCAGCACGCTCCTCGGGCTTGCCCGACTGGTTCAGCGCCTCGTCCACCTGGTCGTCGGCAACCGGATACGCGGCCGTGCCGGCAAAGGCGGCCCGGGTCCTTCCCTCCGCCTCGAGCATGCAGAGCGTGACCAGGGGATAGTCCACCCGGGAGTCCTTGGTATGGCGAACATAGAAGTGCTCCGCCTCTATTGCTCCGCGAGGAACGGAGAGACTGACCAGGAACTCTCCTGTCCCGAGCTTCAGTCGCTTGTCAAAGATCTCGCGAACGGCGACGTCCCGCGTTCCCTTGGGACCGGCAATTCGGACGCTTCCATTTCCGACGAGGAAGGGCAACAGCGCCTCTCGATAGGGAAGCATTCCCGCTGCGTTCCCCCCTACAGTCAAGGTATTCCGGACCGTGTGGTCGGCCACGCCCTTGCACGCCCGTACAAGGAGTTGCCATTCCTGCGCTTCAACGGCTGCGTTGAGGGTCACGCAGGCGCCGACCCGGTACACGTCCTCCTCCAGCACTATTCCGTTGCATTCGGGAACGAGCTTGAGATCAACGAAGGCGCGTGCGTCTACCTTGTTGTCCCGGGCCATGGTCACGAGCTCCGTACCTCCGGAAAAGAAACGCGGCTTCAAGCCCGCATCCTGTGCTTCCTGAAAGGCGGAGACGGCTTCATCGATACTCTCAGGTCGATAGTAGGTGAGATCGAAGGGAATCATTGCTGCCCCCCGTCAAGTTGACGACTCGAACGCCACAGGTATTCAGGCGTGATAGGCATCTCGTTGAGCTGCCTTCCAACCGCGCGCGAGAAGGCCGCCGATAGCGCCGCCGGCATACCGACGATTCCCTGCTCGCCGAGGCCGCGCGCCCCAAAGGGACCGTCGCGCTGCGGCGTTTCAACAAACTCCACAATGTACTCCGGGTGCTCGCCGTAGCGAAGTATCTTAAAGTCCCGGAGCTTGCCGTTGCGAATCCGCTCTTCGCTGTCGAACTCAAAGGCCTCACGGGTAGAGTAGCCGATCCCCATGGCCATGGCACCAACGATCTGTCCCCGTGCAAGGGCGGGGTTGATAACCTTTCCGACGTCCATGGCGCAGGCTGAACGGAGAACTCGATACGCCCCAGTGCGACGGTTTACTTCCACTTCCACACCCTCGGCGCCAATGGTCCACTCCAGGCCCGGATGGCCCTCCCCCGTCTCCTTGTCCAGGTGACTCAAGTGCCTGGCAATGTAGCGACCCCGTCCGATGATCGGTCCGCCGATGGCGTTCCCGTTGGGATAGACGTAACCTAGAACGACCTCGGACAGGTCGAAGCCAAGCTCCGGCTCGTCCGTGACGTATACCCGCCCCCCGTGGACCGTGAGGTCTTCCATCGGAACGCGCAAGGGAGCCGCCGCCACCTCTTTGATCTGTGCGACTGCATCATCCACGGCCATGAGCGCCGCTCGACCTACCATGAAGAGCGTTCGACTTGCGGCGGTCGTCCAGTCGTGGGCGGCCCGGTCGGTCATGACCTCACTTACGCAATGCACCCGATCCGGCTCGATGCCAAGGCGTTCGCCTACAATTTGACTCAAGCCGGTGAAGATTCCTTGGCCAATCTCGACGGCGCCGGTCATGAGATTGATCGTGCCGTCCTCGTTGAAGGAGACCATCGCGCCGGCATCCGTGAACGTTGGGATTGCCGGCGCCTTCCAGTAGGAGCTTATTCCCTTTGCCCGCACGAGGTCCCCGTCAACTTCCGTCCGCGAGCCCTTGTCCCAGTCCAGTGCAGCGGCGACTCGTCGCAGGCATTCCGGCAGGTCACCGGTGTTGTCGTCCAGGACGTTTTGCGTGGGCGTCGTATCACCCGGGCGAATTGCGTTTTTGAGTCGCAATTCGAGCGGATCCATCTCCATCTTCTCCGCCAAGATCTCCATTGCGCGCTCAATTGAGTACGTCATCTCGATATGCCCGAAGCCTCGGTACGCCGTCGCAAAGGGGTGATTGGTGTACACACAGATGGAATCCGCACGTACGTTGTCAATGCGGTAGGGTCCCGTGCAGGAGTATCCCGCCGCGCGACTCACGTTCACGGCGTAGTCGGCGTAACCACCGGAGTCGAAGAGGAACTCGATTTCCGCGGCGATAACGGTACCGTCCCTCTTTGCGCCGAGCTTCACCCGCGACTGCAAGCCCGGTGCACCGGGGGAGCTGACGAGGTCGAGCTCTCGGCTGTTCGCCACGCGGACGGGGCGGCCACCGACTGAGCGGGACAGCAGGTACGCCAAGGCTTCGAGTTGGATCCCGGCCTTGCCTCCGAACCCGCCACCGACTGCCGGCGCAATGATTGTGATTTTGCCGGGAGGGATATCAAAGCACCGCGAGAGGATACCCCGGGCGCCGTAGGGAGACTGGGTGGAGCTGCGAATTATCACTTGCCCGTCTGCCTGTATCTGTGCCACGGCAATACGGGGCTCCATGGCAACGTGGTCACCGGGAGGGAAAGAGAACTCCCCTTCAATGGTCACGTCGGCTTCCGAAAATGCTTTCCCCGCGTCGCCCTTCCGCATCTTTGTGCGGTTTGCCACGTTTGAGCCGGGCTCGGGATGAATTGCCGGAATGCGTACGTACTCCGCCATGTCCGGGTGAATTACCGGAGCATCCGGTGAAAGACCCTCTTTGGGCGACTTCACCACCGGGAGTTTCTCGTACTCCACCTTGACCAGAGCGGCCGCTTCAAGAGCCACGCGCTCGGAGTCCGCGACAACCGCCGCAACCGGCTCGCCGTAGAATCGAACGCGCCCGCGCGCGAGGGCGGGCTTATCTCCGAGATAGAGTCCCACCAGATCGGGTAGATCCTCTCCGGTGAAAACGCCGTGCACACCGGTCACACCGCGTGCGGCAGATGTATCAACACTCGTTATTTTGGCGTGAGCGTGGGTGCTCGTAACGAGGCCGGCATAGAGCATGCCGGCCACGCGAAAATCGTCCGTGTAACGAGTCCGACCGTGAACCTTATCGAGGGCGTCTTTGCGGCGATAACTCACCCCAAGGCGGCTTTTGGTTGCTTCAGCTTCCATGCGCTCCTCCTGACTCTCGGACTAATATATGCCTGACGATCTCCTCCGTCGACGCATACGCGCCGATCCGTTTACGCCAAGGAAAGCAGGATTCCCGCTGCGATGGCAGACCCAATTACGCCGGCGACGTTTGGTCCCATTGCGTTCATCAAGAGGAAGTTGGAGGGATTCTCCTCCTGCCCCACCTTCTGAACGACCCGGGCTGCCATTGGTACTGCGGACACCCCGGCGGCGCCGATCATGGGGTTCACCTTCCCGCCGCTCACGACGTACATGAGTTTGCCAAGCAGCACACCGGATGCGGTCCCAATGCCGAACGCGATCAAGCCCAAGACAATGATCAAGATAGTTTGAACGGTGAGGAACTCCTCGGCCGACATTTTCGAGCCGACAGAAAGAGCGAGCAGAATCGTGACAATGTTGACCAATTCGTTTTGTGCCGTCTTGGATAGGCGTTCCACAACACCGGCCTCACGGAAGAGGTTTCCGAGCATGAGCATGCCAATGAGTGGTGTGGATGCCGGCACAAAGAGCGCTGCGATGAGAGTCGTCGCAATCGGAAAGACAATACGGACGGTCTTCGAGACCTGGCGCACCTCACCCATCACCACAACGCGCTCCTTCTTTGTGGTGAGCAGCCGAATTATCGGCGGTTGTATGATGGGGACGAGGGCCATGTAGGAGTAGGCCGCCACTGCAACCGGGCCGAGGAGGTCGGGGGCGAGTTGCGAGGTAAGGTAAATTGCCGTAGGCCCATCCGCCCCGCCAATGATTGCGACGGACGCCGCTTCTGCAAAGTCAAAGCCGAGGGCCGTGGCCCCGATCAGGGTCGCA
>CAYPTH010000117.1:0-9185 GCA_964413635.1 uncultured Spirochaetaceae bacterium | reverse complement strand
GCTCCTCGAGGAGCTTCATGAAGTCCTGCTTCGCGTTCTCTCCCTTTTCCGCGTCCTTCGTGAAGATCGTGACGGTTCCATCATCCTTGATATTGGTCTCGACACCGTGACGCTCTTGGATGCTCTTGATCGTCTTCCCTCCCGGACCAATCATAAGGCCGATCTTGTCCGGGTCGACGGTAAAACTCAGGATCCGTGGCGCAAACTCGGAGAGCTCTTCGCTCGGTTGCGAAATGGCTTCCGCCATCTTGCCGAGAATGAAGAGCCGCCCCTGCCGTGCCTGTTCGAGGGCCCGACGGAGGATATCCGCGTCGACGTTGCTAATCTTGATGTCCATCTGAAAGGCGGTAATACCCTCTTCCGTCCCGGCCACCTTGAAGTCCATATCGCCAAGGTGATCCTCTTCACCGAGGATGTCGCTCAAGACAACGGTCTGTTCGCCCTCTTTCACCAGCCCCATGGCAATACCGGCGACGGGTTTCTTGATAGGGATCCCCGCATTCATGACCGACAGGCTACCGCCGCAGACCGTGGCCATGGAAGATGACCCGTTCGACTCGAGGATCTCCGACACGATCCGAATCGTATAGGGAAACTCGGCCTTTCCAGGCAAGATGGCCTCGATTGCACGTTGGGCGAGATGCCCGTGGCCAATCTCCCGACGTCCAGTTCCGAGACGTCCCGTCTCTCCAACCGAGTAGGGCGGGAAGTTGTAGTGAAGCATAAAGTGGTCACGCCGGTCGCCCTCAATGTCGTCACGGATCTGCTCGTCGTACACCGTACCGAGGGTCGTTATGGCCAAAGCCTGCGTCTCTCCGCGGGTAAACAGTGCCGATCCGTGAGTCCGGGGCAGGATATCCACGTCACATTCGATGGCGCGGATATCCGTGGGACCACGGCCGTCGGTCCGGACCTTTCGCTCTACAATTGATGACCGGACGATCTCCTGCTCGAGGTCTTCCATGAGGTGATCAAAGAGCTTCGCCTGTTCTTCTGGAATATCCTCTGCGAACTTCTCCCGAGTCTCCTCGGTGACTCGACCAATCGCATCGCTGCGCTCGTCTTTGCCCTTCACGAAGCACGCCTCTTCCATCTTTGGACGCGCGAAGGAGAGGATCTCGTCTTCCTTTTCGAGGGAGGGATCATCCTCAACAAGGGGAAGCTTTTCCTTCCCAAAGCGTTCCCGCATCTCATTCTGCAGTCTACACAGATCCGCGATCGGCTTGCGTGCTTTCTCAATGGCCTGCAGCAAGACCTCTTCCGGCACCTGCTTGGCGCCGCCCTCGACCATGGTAATACCGTCTTCCGTGCCGGCTACGATGATATCGAGCTCTGCCTCGGCGGTTTGCTGAAACGTCGGGTTTATCACCAACTCGCCGTCCACCGAATTGACACGGACAGCACCAATCGGCCCCTCAAAGGGAATGTCCGAAATCGTCACCGCCGCGGATGCCGCAACCATGGCGATCACGTCGGGCGGGTTGATCTGGTCCGTCGAGATTGTCGTTGGTACGACCTGAATATCGCGCTTGAAACGCTTCGAGAAAAGCGGTCGCAAGGGCCGATCAATCAGTCGCGACACGAGGATCTCCTTATCCTTGGGGCGACCCTCTCGTTTCAAGAATCCGCCGGGGATCTTTCCGGCTGCGTAGTACTTTTCGTTGTATTCAACCTGAAGCGGCACATAGTCGAGCCCTTCAACGGGCTTGTCTGAAGAACACACCGTAGCCAAAACCGCTGAACCGGCGTATTGGGCAAAAACAGCCCCGTTCGCCTGCTTGGCCATGCGGCCTACTTCGAGCGTCAGCTCGTGTTCTCCCACTTGGAGTGAAAAACGTTCCATCATGTCACCTTTTTTGCGCTAGTCGTGAGGAGTATATGGTGCCGGGTTACTTTCGTAGACCAAGCTTCTTGAGAACCTCTCGGTACTTGTCGAGATCGCGAGACTGCAGATAGCGAAGCAACCGCCGTCGCTGGCCCACCAGTTTCAGAAGCCCTCGCCGGGATGCGTGATCCTGTTTGTGCGTCTTGAAATGGTCTGTAAGACTCTCTATGCGTCGGGTCAGAAGGGCAATTTGTACCTCGGTGTCGCCGGTGTTCGTCGGCGAACCGCCATGTTCCTTCACAATCTCTTGCTTATCTTCCTTTGTAAGCGCCATCGGACAATTTCTCCTATGCTGTATTCGACGGAATATGCTCTTTCCAATAAATCCCGTCGCTCGTTACCTCGAATCTGTCCTGCAGTGTCCCGGAACCAAGAAGAAGCGGCCTCCGATACGTTCCGTTCGGCGGTAGAACCTGCCGTACATCCTTGCGGCGCACCAGACAACCCGCCCCCTTACAGGCGACATCACTTTCCCGAGCGTCGACGCTCCACGGTTCCGCCATGAGGCGCTCGGCTTCGTCCAGGTCTCCGCGTAGAATGGCTCGCCGAATCCGAGTGCTACTGACAGGAACGTCATTATCTAAGACGGCCTGAGCGATGTCAACCCGAACCCCATCCGCTCCCAGGTAGCGGGCCACCTCGGGCGCGCTTGTATCCGAATTTCGCCCGCAATGAAAGTTCCAGCCCACCGTGAGATACCGCAAGTCCACTGCGTTCCGGAGGTGATCCAAGAAGCGCTGCCCGGGCATTTCCCGAAAGGCCTGAGAGAAATCGATGAGGACGACCACGTCCACGCCGAGCTCTTCGAGGCGCTCGAGACGCTGACGCAGCGTCAGAATGTCGCCCACGTAGGATTCTCCGTGCACATGACGGGAGGGGTTCTCCGAAAAGGTAACCACCCCACGCATCTGCGCGTCGTGGTGAGACTCCACCAAACGAATGAGCTGCCGATGCCCAATGTGGATCCCGTCAAACACGCCCACCGACAGCGCACAGGGGACGTCGCTAAATTCGTTTCTTTCGAGCAACTCGGTCCACGATACGACGGTCACGACACCTCACGACATAACTACACGGTATTGAAAGCCCTCTTCGCCAAGCTCGCCCACGGCAATGACCTCCCCCGCTTCATCCACAAGGGCGACAATGCCGGATCGCGGAGGCTCTTCGACGAAGAAGGAAGGCTCCAGGGGCGTGCCGTTTCGTACCCGCGGCACGCTCTCCGATCTCAGCTCCGCAAATGTAATGCCATCCAGCCGCCGAAGAAAACCGGCAACCGGCATCAGGTCTCGTTCCGGAACCACCTCCTCCGGCGCCACCGCCTCGGTCAAGGAAAACCGCCCGACGCTCCGGCGGCAGAGGTCGGACACATGGGCAACCGTACCGAGCTGCGTGGCCATATCCCGCGCCAAAGCCCGCACGTAGGTGCCCTTGCCACAGCTCACCTGAAAGTGAGCACGGTTACCATCTATCGCGACGAGATCCAAGCTATCCACTCGCACGCGCCGAGGCGCCAAGACCGGGGCGCCACCGGAGCGGACCAGGTCGGAGGATCGACGCCCCGAAACGTGTACCGCCGAGTATGCCGGCGGCACCTGTTCCAGCTCACCGGTGAAACCTCCGAGCAGCTCCCGGATCTCCTGTTCAGATGGGACCCTACCGCGGGAAACTACCTCACCGGTTGGATCGAGCGTGTCGGTTTGAATGCCGAAGACCACGTCGAAGTCGTAGCTCTTGTCCAGTGCCGTCGCAAAGGGCGCCAAGCGCGTCGCCCGGCCCAGTAGCACCACCATAAGCCCGGTGGCAAAGCGGTCAAGGGTACCGGTATGACCAACTTTCTTGGTGGCAAAGGCGCGCTTTACCGACGTGAGCGCTCCAAAGGAGGTGATGTCCGCCGGCTTGTTCAAGAGCACCGCACCCACTACCGCCGATGCAGTACTCATTCTTCGCTCTCGTGCTCCTCAGTGACCGCTCGGATCTTCTCCGTAACTTCAAAGCCTTGCTCAATGCTGCGGTCGGCCAAGAAGAGCAGTTTCGGCGTGCTCTTCATTTTCAGTCGGCTCGCAAGCTTGGCCTGAATGAACCCGGCGGCGTGATTCAGTCCTTCCACCGCACGCTCGAGCTTCCGCTCCGACACATAGCCGGAGACGTGCACCTTCGCGTGCTGCAGATCCTTGGACACGTCGACCTCACGGATCACCACGAGAGGGCTCACCCGGGGATCATGGATCTCCTCCTGGATCAGGAGTCGCCCAATCTCCTCCTGCACGGCGCTGCGAATGCGTTCCATGCGGAAGTTCGTCATCTAGCTAACTCTTCGATCCGTCGAGCTTCTTGGCAATCTCGCGAACTTCGTAGACCTCAATGATGTCGCCCACTTTGATGTCGTTGAAGTTCTCGACGCCAACACCACACTCGTAGCCGGCTTCGACTTCTCGAGCGTCTTCCTTGAAACGTTTGAGCGAATTGACCTTGCCGGTATACATCTCGACACCGTCACGGATGACGTGTGCCTGCGCATTCCGGCGCACCTTGCCGCTCCGCACGTAGGCGCCTGCGATAACCCCAACCTTGGGAACCTTGAAGGTCTCTCGTACCTCGACCTCGCCAATTGTCTCTTCCCGAAGCTCGGGTGCAAGGAGACCCTCCATGGCAGATCGAATATCGTCGACCACGTTGTAGATCACGTTGTACTTGCGGACCTCTACCTTCTCTCGCTCTGCAAGCTCCTGGGCACGCGGAGTCGGTCGAACGTGGAAGCCGACGACAATGGCGCTCGAAGCGCTCGCCAACATGACATCCTGCTCATGGATGGCCCCGGCACTCGCATGAATCACGGACAGCCGGATCTCTGAGGTGCTGAGCTTCTCAAGCGCGCTCTGCAGGGCTTCAACCGAGCCATGCACGTCGCCCTTAATGACGACCTTGAGCTCTTGTACCTCGCCCTCCTGGATGCTGTCGTAGAGGTTGTCGAGGGTGATCTTCTTGACGTTCCTCGCCTCTTCAACCTTGCGGAGTTCCTGACGCTTGTCGCCAACCTGGCGCGCCTGCTTCTCGCTTTCGGTAACCTGGAACGGATCGCCCGCGTTGGGCACACCGCCGAGACCAAGGATCTCCACCGGAGTTGAGGGATAGGCTTCATCGACCCGCTCACCCCGGTCGTTAAACATGGCACGCACGCGCCCAGGGAAGACTCCTGAAACGAAGTTGTCGCCGATTCGCAGCGTCCCCCGGCGGATCAAAACCGACGCAACGGTGCCACGGCCCGGATCGATCTTCGACTCGAGGACGGTGCCCTCGGCATTCACGTCGAAATCCGCCTCGAGCTCGAGCATCTCCGACTGCAGGAGGATTCCCTCCAGAAGCGTCTGGATCCCCTCGTGCTTGAGCGCGGATACGGAGACGTACATGGTATTGCCGCCCCAATCCTCCGGAATCAGGTCGAGGTCCGAGAGTTGCTGCTTCACCCGGTCAGGGTTTGCCGTCGGTAGATCCGTCTTGTTCACCGCGACAATGATAGGTACCTTCGCGTCTTTCGCGTGGTCGACAGCCTCGCGGGTCTGGGGCATGACACCGTCATCCGCCGCAACAACGAGGACTACAACGTCGGTTATTTGGGCACCTCGGGCACGCATGAGCGTAAAGGCCTCGTGCCCCGGTGTATCGAGGAAGGTGACCTTCCCCTGGTCCTCAGGAAGCTCGACTTGATACGCGCCAATGTGCTGCGTAATGCCGCCGTACTCTCCGGCAACCACGTCGGCAGACCGAATGGCGTCGAGGAGCTTGGTCTTCCCGTGGTCGACGTGACCCATGACCGTGACGACGGGTGGCCGGCCCTTGAGCCGATCCGACTCGTCCTTTTCCGTCTCAATGATTGTCTCGTCGTACAGCGATACGATATTCACCTGACAGCCGTACTCGTTTGCCAGGATCTCCGCCGTTTCGGCGTCGATCTGCTGATTGATGGTAACCATCATACCCATGTTCATCAGCTTGCTAATAAGGTCCGACGCCTTCAGGTTCATCTTCCGCGCCAACTCGGAGACCGTCACCACTTCCATAATATCTATGGACTTCGGGACGGGATTGGCCTTGGGCGCCTGCTTTCTCTGCTTATACTGAGCCTGCTTCTCTTCAAACTTCTCGCGACGAGTCGGCTCTTTCTTCTTCTTGTTATAGAACTTTCGGTGAGCAGGCCGTCGGTCGGGGCCTCGCTCGCGCTTCTCACCGCCCTCTCGTCCGGCCGGCGCACCACCGGGAGGAGCACCGCTCGGAGCGCCCTGGCTCGGCGCGCCCGGCTGCGGCGGACCGGTCGGTCCCTTCCGTGCAGCGCCGCCCGGCGGCCCTTTTCGTCCTTCCGTCTCACGACGCTGCCGAGCCTCGCGCCGGGAGGGCTCCGGTGCCGGAGGCTTGGACGACCGGGGGCCACCTTGAGGGGCGCCATTCTGCCAGCGGACCTGGCGTCCGCCGTCCTGGCGCGCCTGTGGCGCCGCACCGGGGCGCTGGTCACTTTCCTGCGCACCGTGTCCAGCGGATGATTTGTCCTGTCCCGCCGAGGTGCTCTTCCCGGACTCGGCAGCCCGTTTCCCAGTCTTTTCGCCGGCCGTATCGCTCTGCCCGGTCCCCTCAGGAGAAGCCTGCGGCGCTCTCGATTCACTCTGTCTATCGCGCAAAGAGGTCGTTTCGCGCTGGGGACGCTCGGGGACCTGCTCAGTCGACTCCTTCGAGCCTTCATCACCCTTTGGTTTCGTCTTACGACGAACGACGACACGGACCTTTTTCTTATCCGAGCGTTCGTCTTGGGACGACTTGTCCTTGTCCTGGTCGGAACGCTCCGCGGCAGCCTCTTTGCGGTGCTTGATTAGTGTCGTTTTTGGCTTCTGGTCCTTATCGTGCTCTTCTGCCATACATCCCCTCTACTCGCATTGGTGTCCCGGCTATACCGCGTCACTCCTCATCATCTTCCTCTTCCTCGATGACCTCGACGTTCTCCGAGATGATTCGTTGGATCTCTTCGATATCCTGCTCTGTGACGCCCTCGAGACGACGAAGCGCGGGCGTGTTCAGCTCCAGGAGATCAATGACCTCGCTTATGCCGTTCGCCTCGAGCTTCTGTACCAAAGCTTCGCTAATAGACGGGAGCTCGGCTATCGTTGTGATCTCCGCCTCCTCGTCCTCGTACTCTTCCGCTTCTCTATCCTCCCCACTCTCGGAGGTTTCTGCAAGCGTTGCGGCCGCACCGGTCTCGGCTTCGGACTCTTCCTCAGCTTCGGACTCTTCCTCGCTAGGCTCTTCAACGCTCTCCGTCTGGGGCTCCGTCTGGGGCTCGGGCTCGGGCTCGGGCTCGGATTCGGGTTCCGCTTCCGCGCTCGTCTCTTCGTCTTCCGCGGATTCCTCTGCCTCGCCTTCCGCTTCTTCGCTCTCTTCTTCGTCCTCTTCCTCAATGATCTCGATGTTGTCTGCGATAACACTCTTCAACAACTTCAGATCTTCCTCCGACATGCCTTGGAGATCCTGCAGCTCCTCATCACTCAAGGCAACGAGCTCCTCGATCAAATCGATCCCATTGGCGGCAAGGGTCTTCACAATGTTCTCCGGCACGTCCGGAAGCTCCGCGACGCGGGAGATCTCTTCCTCTTCCTCGTAGTCACGGAAAAGCGCGGAGACGGCTCGCTTCGACTCGTGCGCAATGTCCATTTCGTCGAACTGCGCCTCGGTTTTAACGTCGATGTTCCAATCCGCGAGTCGGTTAGCAAGGCGCACGTTGAGCCCCTGCTTCCCGATTGCCAGCGAGAGCTGGGTCTCCGGGACGACCGCCAAGGCCTGCCGCTTCGCCTCGTCGAGGAGAATCACCTGGTTCACCTCCGCCGGCGAGAGAGCGTTGCGGATAAACTGCCGCGGATCGACATCGTACTTCAGGATGTCAATCTTTTCGCCCTCCAGCTCACGGACGATCGCCTGGATGCGAACGCCCCGCAGGCCGACGCAGGCGCCGACGGGATCGACATCTTCTCGGTTCGAGTAAACCGCCAACTTGGTGCGGTACCCCGCCTCACGGACGATCTTGAAAATATCAACGGTCTTGTCGTACACCTCCGGCACCTCGAGCTCGAAGATGCGGCGCACGAACTCGGTGTGCGTCCGGGACAGAATGATCTGCAAGCCGGAGGGCGTCTTCGAAACCTCGTAGATGAGCGCCTTGATCCGCTCGTTCGGGCGATACACTTCCCGCGGCGACTGGTAGCGCTTTGGGAGCAAGCCCTCGGTCTTGCCGAGATCCACAAAGATGTTGCCGTTCCGCTCCCGCTGGTAGTAGCCGATGATCATCTCACCGACTTTCTCGCTGAACTCGGAGTAGAGCGTATCCTTCTGGATCTCTCGCAGCGCCTGCTTCGCCTTTTGCTTGGCACTCTGCACCGCGACGCGATCAAACTCGTGCGGGTTTACCTCAATGAGGAGCTCATCCCCGAGCTCGGCGTCCTCGTCGTAGTCTTTCGCCTCTTCAAGCGAGATCTCCGCGACGGGATCGTACACCTCTTCAACAATGCGCTTCTGCGCATAGAGGGTGACCTCACCATCTTCATCGCTGAAGCGGACTACGGCGTTCTCAGCGGTTCCAAACTTCTTTTTGAAGGCCGCGACCAGAAATTCTTCGATTGTTTTTTGGATCAGCTCCTCGGAGATTCCTCTCTCCTGTACGAGGAGCTTGATCGCTTCAGTAAGCCCAGAAGCCATTTCTGCTACCTGACCTCCTGTGACTCGTCTAATTTTGCTTTCCGCACCAGCTCAACGGCAACCGTCCGGCGCCCGCTCTCGTTCTCCAACACAACTTCCTTCTCATCGGCCGAGACAATGATGCCGGCTACCCATTCGTCTGTATCAGACCGTAGGACCCGCGCTCCGCGACCCTGAAAGATCGCAAACTCCCGGCTGCTCTGAAGATTTCGATCTATCCCAGGAGAGCTAACCTCGAGGTAGACGTCGCGATTGTCCTGCAAAACCTCGATTCTCGGCATAACCGCCTGATGCACCGCAGCACAATCGTCCAAAGTGACCCCCTCCTGCGAGTAGATCACAATGGATACCCGAAGTCGCTCTTTCACCGTCTTGCTCTTCACAGCAACCAGTGAGTATCCCAATCCGCTCACCACCGGCTCAATTGTATCGTGAATCGGGTCCTCTGTGGGTGCTGCGTCCGTGTACAAATGCCTTTCCATACAAAAAAAGAGCCGGCTCGCGACTCTCTTTACCGTAAGAGTTCGTGTTTTGGGTTAATGTAGCAAGACACCTCGGGAGTGTC